>NZ_JBWPVO010000004.1:214107-329756 GCF_056590155.1 Isoptericola sp. GX10416
GACGACCACGGTGAACCTCGCCGCCGGCCTGGCTCGGGCTGGGCTGAAGGTCCTCGTGATCGACAACGATCCTCAGGGCAACGCCTCCACAGCGCTGGGCATCGAGCACCGTGCTGGGACGCCGTCCATCTACGAGGTCCTCGTCGAGGACGAGCCCATCGAGACGGCGGTCCAGGCATGCCCGGACGTCGAAGGGCTGTGGGGCGTGCCGGCCACCATCGACCTCTCAGGTGCCGAGATCGAGTTGGTGTCGCTGGTCTCCCGCGAGACGAGGCTGCGCAAGGCTCTCGACCGGTATCTCGACGAGCGCACGGCGCGCGGTGAGGAGCCGATCGACTACGTCTTCGTCGACTGCCCGCCGAGTCTGGGCCTGCTCACGGTGAACGCGTTCGTCACGGGCCGCGAGGTCCTCATCCCGATCCAGTGCGAGTACTACGCCCTGGAAGGCCTGAGCCAGCTCCTCAAGACGATCGAGCTCATCAAGGCGCACCTGAACCCCGAGCTCGTGGTGTCGACGATCCTCCTGACGATGTACGACGGACGCACCAACCTTGCGCAGCAGGTGGCCGCCGAGGTCCGGCAGCACTTCCCGGACCAGACCCTGCGGACTACGGTCCCACGCTCGGTGCGCATCTCCGAAGCGCCCTCCTACGGCCAGACGGTCATGACCTATGACCCGGGATCGACCGGCGCCCTGGCCTACCTGGAGGCGGCGCGCGAGATGTCAGAGCACTCAGTTCAACGCGCTGACCTGCGATGACGCGCGTAACATCGAAGCAGTACGGTGAGTCGCGATCGGTCACGGCCGCAGCACCGAGACTCGACGAAGACGGTCCGACACCCGGACGGAACCAGGAGGCTGGTGGATCATGAGCCAGAAGAAGCGAGGGCTCGGCCGTGGGCTGGGGGCTCTGATTCCTCAGGGGCCACCGCAGGACAAGCCGGTGGATGTCTTCTTCCCACAACGTGACGAGGCACAGGACGCACTCGGAACGGTCATGACCGCCTCGGACGACGACCATGGTGGTGACGAGCCCGAGCGTGCTGCCGAGACCTCAGCAGCGGCTGGCGAACGCACCGGACGGCGATCGGCGTCCTGGGACTCGGCGATCGCGGGCGGTCGGCTGAGCATCAACGGCAGTGGCCGGACGGACGACCCGATCGACCCGGTGTCGGCGCTGGCGGGCCTCGCCGACCGGCTGGAGTCGGAGTCCAGCGCGGCTGACGACGGCGGGTACGGATCGCTGGGGACGATCGAGATCACCGAGCACGACGCCCCGGAGGACCTTGCCTCGGCGACCGAGCCGGCAGACTCGGCGCCCGGCACCCCTGCCGGCAGTGCGGCGTCGGCGGCGGGCGATTCGGGAGAGGGCGAGGACGCCCTGGTCCCGGTACCCGGCGCTCGCTTCGCCGAGGTGCCGGTCGATCAGATCCGGCCGAACTCGCGTCAGCCGCGAACCGTCTTCGACGAGGGGGAGCTCGACGAGCTGATCGAGTCGATCAGCGAGATCGGTGTGCTGCAACCCATCGTCGTCCGGCCGGACCCTGACGCCTCGGCAGGATTCGAGCTGATCATGGGGGAGCGGCGGTGGCGTGCAGCGCAAGAAGCGCGGCTCGAGACCATCCCGGCGATCATCCGCTCCACGGACGACTCGGACATGCTCCGTGACGCACTGCTGGAGAACCTGCACCGCGCTGCGTTGAACCCGTTGGAGGAGGCGGCGGCGTACCGCCAGTTGCTCGACGACTTCGGGTGCACCCACGAGGAGCTGGCCACGCGGATCGCCCGCTCGCGGCCGCAGATCTCGAACACCCTCCGGCTGCTGAAGCTGCCTCCGTTGGTTCAGCGGCGGGTGGCGGCGGGCGTGCTCTCTGCAGGCCACGCCCGTGCCCTGCTCGGGCTCACGGACGGCGCGGAGATCGAGCGGCTCGCGCAGCGGATCGTCTCGGAAGGACTTTCGGTGCGGGCGACGGAAGAGGTGGTCACGCTGATCGCGGAGGGCAGCGAGGACAAGCCCGCTGCACGGGCTCCGCGAGCTGGTCAACGCAGCGAGGCGATGGACGAGCTCGCGACCCGGCTCTCCGACCGGTTCGAGACGCGCGTGAAGGTCAACCTGGGCAAGACCAAGGGAAAGGTCACCGTCGAGTTTGCGTCCGTCGAGGACTTGAACAGGATCCTGACGGTCATGGCTCCGGAGGACCCCGGCTTCGCACCGTCCTAACCCCGGGGGCACAGAACCGGGCCCGGTCATGTTTCACGTGAAACAGGACCGGGCCCGTTGCTGTGGGTCCGGGTTTCGTGCCTTGGGCCCCTTGGGTGATGCGCGACGCCGCGATGCGGGGCACGTGCTGTTTCACGTGAAACGAAGCGGCGGTTCGATGTTTCACGTGAAACAGCACCGGTTCACCGTGGTCGGTGCCGGCCCGCCGACCATGCGGGACCAGGCCGGTACGACGAAGAAGCGGCCGCCCCTGGTTCCGATGAACCAGAGGCGGCCGCCAGCGAACCATGAATCCTCAGACGAGAATGCCGTCGATCTCCTCGGCGAGCGCGCGCTTGGGGCGGGCACCGATGATCGACTTGACCACCTCACCGCCGGAGTAGACGTTCAGCGTCGGGATCGAGGTGATGCCGTAGGCCATCGTGGTGGCCTGGTTGGCGTCCGTGTCGAGCTTGACGATCTTGACCTTGCCCTCGTACTCCTCCGACAGTTCCTCGAGGATCGGGGCGACCATGCGGCACGGGCCGCACCAGGTAGCCCAGAAGTCCACCAGGACGGGGATGTCGGACTCGAGGACCTCGGACTGGAAGGTGTCGTCGGTGACTGCGACGGTAGGCATGCGGACTCCTTCGATGTGCGTGATGGGGGTCAGACGGCGTCGAGCGCGGCCGGGAGCTGCTCCGGGTCGGGCTCAGAGGCGAGGTCTGCCAGGTCGGAGAGGTAGGACTGTGCGTCCAGGGCGGCGGAGCAACCCGACCCTGCGGCGGTGATCGCCTGACGGTAGGTGTGGTCGACGAGGTCGCCGCAGGCGAACACCCCGGGGAGGTTCGTGCGGGTGGAGCGACCCTCCGCGATGACGTAGCCCTCGTCGTCCAGGTCGACCTGCCCGGCGAGCAGCTCGCTGCGAGGGTCGTGGCCGATGGCGACGAAGAGCCCGGTCACGTCGAGGTCGCGCTCAGTGCCCGTGACCGTGTCTCGCAGGCGCACCCCGGAGACCTTGTCCTCGCCATGGATGGCTGCCACCTCGCTGTTCCACGCGAAGTCGATCTTGGGATCGGCGAGGGCACGGTCGGCCATGATCTTGGAGGCGCGGAGAGCGTCGCGGCGGTGGATGATCGTGACCTTTGACGCAAAGCGGGTCAAGAAGGTCGCCTCTTCCATCGCGGAGTCACCCCCACCGACGACGGCGATGTGCTGGTCACGGAAGAAGAACCCGTCACACGTGGCACACCACGAGAGGCCGCGCCCCGACAGCTTCTTCTCCTCGGGAAGGCCGAGCTCGCGGTAGGCCGAGCCGGTGGCGAGGATGACCGTCCGCGATCGGAACGTCTCGCCGCCGCCCGTGACGACGGTCTTCACGTCGCCGGTCAGGTCGAGCGTCTCGGCGTCGTCCCAGAGCACCATCGCACCGAACTTCTCGGCCTGCTCGCGCATGGCGTCCATGAGGTCCGGTCCCTGGATCCCCGGGGGGAAGCCGGGGAAGTTCTCCACCTCGGTGGTGTTCATGAGAGCACCGCCGGCCGTGACGGACCCGGCCACGACGATCGGCGCCAGGCCTGCTCGTGCGGCGTAGATCGCGGCGGTGTACCCGGCAGGGCCGGAACCGACGATGACGATGTCGTGCAGCGCGGCGTCCGTGCTGGCCGGGGGGGTCGGCTGGTCGGTCACATCTACTCCTGCGGTTCGGTTCGGTACCGGCGCGGACCGGCACCAGGGGTCAACACACGGGGCATCGGCGATGTTCCGGGCGTCAGGACAGCGTGATCTCGTTGAGCTCGAGCCGGTAGCGGTCGGCCTCGTCCGTCCCCGGGAGCTCGGTGATCCACAGGACGAGGGAGTCGACGATGACGGCCTCGTCGAGCTCGATCGTCGTGTCTTCAGAGAACGATCCTTCCGCCAGCAGGTCGCCGCCCGTCGGGTCGTCGAGGCTGGTCGAACGGAGCTGCCACGCCCCGCCGCTGCCGTTGGTGTTGAGGTCGACCTGGGACACGGGGGCCGGCTCACGCAGCTCGACGCCGAAGCCGGCGCCCTCCTTGAAACCGCCCCAGGCAGGGTTGTTGTGGTAAGTCAGCGTGAACCAGAACGTCGAGGGGTCCGCGTCATAGGCGAGCTCCACGGCCTCCGGGTGCTCACCGTCGCCCGCCGGGTCGAGCTGCTCACCACTGTCGATGATCGGCCGGACCTCGGGCTCCTCGGTCTCGGTGGGCTCCTCCTCCGCAGCGTCGTCGGCTCCCTCGGTGGGCTCACCCTCGGTGGTGGCCTCCTGCGAGGTCTGCGCCTCGGGCGGTGGTTCGGAGCTGAACGGCGTGAAGGCCTGGGTCATCGCCCAGACGGCGGCGAGCACGACGCCGACGAGCAGGACGCCGAGCACGATCGGCGTCGGGTTGACACCACGCTTCTTCGGGGCGGCGGTCGAGGCGAAGCCGCCGGTCGTGGGGCCGGCCGCCGACGGAGGGGCGCCCTGGGCCGCTGCGGGCTGCCCGGGCGCTGCCTGGGCATAGCCGGCCGGTGCAGGTTGGCCCGGGGCCGCAGCGGGGGACCGCCCGGCAGCAGGCGCCTGGCCGTAGGCAGGTCCTTGCCCGTAGGCGGGAGCCTGGCCATAGGCCGCCGTCTGGCCGTAGGCCCCCTGGCCGGGAGGCGGAGGAACGGCGCCCTGCGCGGGAGGCTGCCCGTAGGGGGCACCGGCCGCGACGCCCGCCCCGGCGCCGACGACACCTGCCCGGGCGATCCTCCCGGTGGACGGACGGCGCACGGGGGGCGCGGGCGGGGGTGTGCCCGGGCGCGACGCGGAACCCGCCGGGCTGCCGGCTCCCAGCACGGACGAGCGCACGGGACGCTCGGGGGGCTGGACGAACCGGGGGAGGGCCGCCACGACGGACACCTGCCCCCACGGCTCGAGCGCGGCGACGATGTCGGCCGGCGTGGCCGGGGCACCGGCGTCGTCCCCGGTGAAGGTGCGGCGGACCAGGACGTCGATCTCGTCGTCGACGTGCGGCACCAGCTCGGAGACCGGGACGACGCCGTCGGGCCCGGTCTGAGCGGGCAGCGGCCGGACGGCGTCGGGAGCGATCCAGGGGACCTCGAGGCTGTCCGCGGCCCAGCGTGCGGTGAGCGCGTAGTAGCCCAGCGCGACCAGCCCGCGGGCGTCCATCGCGGCGGCCTCGGTGTCCGAAGGTTCGATCCCGGCGAGACCGGCATCGATGCCGAGGCCGGTGACGACCACGCGGTGTCCGTCGACGCGCACGGCCTCGGGGCGCAGGGCGCAGTGATGCACCCCGCGCCGGCGCGCGGCCTCGAGGGCGGTCGCGGCCTCGCCCATGAGCGCGCGGGCCTGCTGGGCGTCCACGAGACCACGCGAGACGATCTGCGTGAGCGACTCGCCGGCGAAGGGCTCGGTGATGACGTAGGAACGCTCGCCCGCGCCCAGGTCGGTGGTGCCGACGTCGAGCACCCTGCACAGGCGCGAGTCGGCGACCAGCGCCGCGCGGCGTGCGGCGTCGAGGGCTGCCGCGGACTGGGGGCCGTCCACGAACGTGACGCGCACCGGACGGTCGAGGATCTGATCGTGGGCCTCCCACGCCTCCGCCGTCGCCAGGTCCGTGCTCGCGGGCTGGGTCAGCCGATAACGATCGACCATGACGGTCCCGGGCTGGACGGTGCTCACCTGGACGCCTCCGTAGGGGTGTGGTGGGAGAGTGGGCTCCGGCCGGATGAGCCGGTGGTCCGTTCCATCGGACCATGGTAGAGCGAAGTGCTGGTCAGAGGTCTCGTCATCGCGGGCTCCGGCGTACGCGTCGCAGAATCGGTGCGAGGGCGTCGTCGAGCTCGCGGACGCGGAGCAGCTTGAGCATGCCGAGGTAGGCGCCGACCATCACGAGGCCGCCCACTGCCGTCACGAGCACGGCGTGCGGCCATGACGAGCCCGCGCCACCGTCCATCAGCTGGATGACGCCCCAGCCGAGGACTCCCGCGACGGCGGCTGCGACGGCGGCGCGGACATAGAGGCGCAGCACGCGCCCGCCGTCCATGCCGTGCAGCTTGCGGTTCATGCCACGCAGCCGCAGCAGCAGCGAGACCCAGGTGGACAGCGCGAAGGCGCCGCCCGCGGCGACCGCCCACCACGTCTCGGGCAGGGTGGCGACGGCGCCGGCCAGCGCGCCCACCAGGGTGACGGTGGCGGCGATCTGGATGAGGAACAGCCCGAGACCGTCCTCGAAGGCGAAGTACATGCGGCGGACGAGCACGGTGGCGCCGAGCGCGACGAGGCCGATCGACATGGCACGCAGGATGGGGGCGATCGCGTCGACCTCGGCGGCACCGAGCGACGGCAGGAGCGCCCCGGTGAGCGGCTTGGCGAGCACGAAGAGGACCGCGGCGGAGATGACGGAGAAGATGCCTGCCGACCGCAGGCCGAGGGACATGTCCGCACGGACCGCGGGGAGGTTCCCGGCCTGCACCGCCGCCGTCATGCGCGGGAAGAGGACGGTCACGATCGACACGATGACCAGGGAGTGGGGCAGCAGGTAGATGGTCATGGCCTGCGTGTAGGCCATGTTCCCGGCGGCGACCGCGCCGGTCGCCTCGACGGCTCGCGCCCCGCGACCCAGGACGTTCGTGAGGAACAGGACGCCGAGCTGTTCGAGGACGACGGCGCCGAGCGTCCAGCCGACGACGTTGCCCGCCGAGCGCAGCCCGATGCCGCGGAGCCCGAGGCGGAACCGCCAGGAGAAGCCGGAGCGGCGCAGCGCGACGACCAGCACCAGCGCCTGCGCGGCGATGCCGAGCGTCGCGGTACCGGCGAGCAGCGTCGTCATCGGCGTCGTCCACGCCGACAGGTCCGTGATGCCACGGTCCGGCGAGGTGCCCCACACCAGCAGGAAGGCACCGAACCCGAGCACCGAGACGACGTTGTTCGCGACCGGGGCCACGCCGTAGGCGCCGAACCGGCCGCGCGCGTTGAGCACCTGGCCGAGCAGCATGTACAGCCCGTAGAAGAAGACCTGGGGGATGCACCAGTAGGCGAAGACGGTCGCGAGGTGGCGCGCGTCGGTCGACCACGCGTCGCTGGTGGTGTAAGCCCACACGATGAGCGGGGCGGCGACGACGAGGACTGCGGTGAGCAGCAGGAGGCCGAGGCCGGAGAGGCTGAGGAGCTTGTCGAGCCTCTCCCGCGCGTTCTCCGCGTTCATCGCGCGCAGGATCTGCGGGATGAGGACGGCCTGCAGCACTCCCGCCGAGATCAGCGCGAACAGGACGTTGGGGAGCTTGTTGCCGATGTCGAACGCGTCCGCGACGGTACCGACCGCACCCACGCACGCGACGAGCAGCATGGACCGCACCAGGCCGGAGGCGCGTGACGCCGCCGTGCCGAGGGACATGGCGATCGATCCTCGGCCCAGGCTGGCCTTGCGCGCCCCGGAGTCCGACGGTTCGCCCGCGGGTCGGGCGTCGTCGGGGAGCGGGCCCGGCGCAGCCGGCTCGGGGTTGTCGGCGGTCATGCCTGGGTGTCCTCCGGTGAGTGCGTCGGCGGCTGGTGCGTCGGTGCGTCCTGAGGAACCACCGTCTCGGCGACGTCGGCGGTGGTACGGCGGTCCGACCGGCCGCGTCGCACGGTACGCCAGATTCCTGCGAGGAACAGCAGTCCCACTCCGGCGGCCATCACCGACGTGCCGACGGTCTCCCATCCGGCGCGGACCTGGACCGCGAACTCGGCCGGGGCGGTGACGGCGGCACCGCTCGGAGCGAGGACGTTCACCTCGAGGTTGGCGTCGCCGGAGGCGATGGCCCGCACGCGGACCTGGGCGTCGCGGGACTCGCCGGCGGGGATGACGACGGTGGGGGACGTCTCGACGATGAGCCGGGGGTCGTCCGGTTGCAACGTCACCGTGACGGTGGCGTCGACCGGCAGGTCGTTGCGGACCCGGACGGGCAGGTTGCCGGTGTCGCTGATCAGGAGCACGTCGGCCCGTCCGATGACCCGGATCCCGGACTGGACCTGTTCGGCGCGGATCCCGGCGAGCTGGACCGCGGCGTCCCGTGCGTCCTGGTCTCCGCGGTAGGCGATGGAGAGCGGTGCGACGAGATCGCGGTCCACGCTGGCCATGAGGGTGGCGGGGTCCGCGGCGACGGAGGCGAAGGACACGAGGCCGTCGAGCTCGTCGACGAGGGTGCGCACGGCCCGGGGCCCTAGCTCGGCGGCGTCGACGACGCGCTTCTCGAGGGCGGTGCGCGAGGCCCTGACGGGGGCCTCGGCGAGGACCTCGGTGAGCGGGACGACGTCCACCCAGGACCGGCCGACGAGTGCGGAGGTGACGGCGGTGTAGGCCTCGACGTCCGGTGACCAGCCCCGCGGCATCGCGGCGACGACGGAGACGGGGCGGCCGGAGTCGGCGGCGGCCATGGCGAGCACCGCGGTGTCGGCGAGCAGGCGCTGGGTGGCGGCCGGTGCCGAGCCCGCGGTGCTCGCGGTGCTCGCGGCGAGGGCGCCGCCGAGGGCACGGTCGGCGACGACGACGGGGACGTCGCCCGCGGCGGTGGGCACGGTGTCGGTGGCGGAGGCTGTGACGCCGACGGTCGGCTCGAGGCCGTCGGCGACGAGGACGTGCTGCATCCCGGCGGACCGGGCCGCGCCGAGGGTGTCGAGGTCGGCGGTCCCCTCCGGCCAGGCGACCCGGGTGCTCCAGGCGTCGGGGGTCGACCAGCCGCTCGGCAGGCGCCCGGCCGGCGCGGTGACGGTGCGCAGGTCGCTCGGCTGGACGTCCGCGTGCGCCAGGGCCGCGAGGTCGACGTCGTACGGCGGGAGGGTGACGACGTCGGCCGCGCCGGGACGCTGCAGCCGGCTGGCCCACGCGCTCAGCTCTTCCGTGGAGGAGGTGGCGGCCGTGGCGACGACGGCGGGGTCGACGGCGAGCGAGAGGGGCGCGTCGGCCACCCCGGCGGCCGCGAGCAGCGCGTCGTAGGCTCCGCCCGGCGATGTACGTTCGGTGATCGTCGAGATGTACGCCTCTGGTGCGGCCGGGTCCAGAGGGGGGCCGGTCAGCGGCGCCACCAGCGTGAGGTCGACCGGTGCGGGTGCGGTCCGGCCGGCACGTCCGGTCCCGCCGTCCGGGTCGTACAACATGAACGAGTGCAGCACGTCGATCAGGCCGGCGTCGTCCCGCACGTCGACGGAGAGCTGGCGTGGGCCCCACTCGGCGTCGGCGCCGAGCTGGAGCGTGGAGACGCGCAGCTCGAACGTCACCTCCGCCGACTCGCCCGCCGGCAGGTCGTCCATCGGCAGGCTGAGCTGGCGGGCAGCGGTCCGGGTCGAGTCGTCGTCGGCCCACGTCGCCACGGTGGACCGGGCGGACACCTCGCGCCAGCCGACGCCCAGGTTCGCCTCCAACCCGGTCAGGGCGGTCTCCGAGTCGTTGGTCACGCGGACGGTGACGTCCTGGGTCTGGTCCGGGCCCACCACCGTGGGCGACATGTCGACGATCTCGACGGTGACGCCGCCACCCGCGGCGGCCGACGGCGCGGGGGCGAGCGGAACGGCGACCATCGCACCGGCCAGCACGAGGGCGGCCACGACGACGGCGAGAGCGCGGGGGAGCACCACCGCGGCACGGGAGTCGATCACGCGGTGGGCCTCACTCGACGAGCTCCGGGCTGTCCGACAGCGCCTGCAGGGCCGTGGCGGCCAGACGCTGCTCGTTCGGGTACGCGAGGCGGTCGGGAAGCTCGTCGAGCGGCACCCAGCAGGCGTCCTCGGCCTCGCCGTCCGGGTCGCCGGCGGCGGTGATGGTCCCGCCCTCGGACCGCAGCAGGAAGTGGTGCACCACCTTGTGGACGCGCCGGTCCTCACCGCTGAACCAGTAGTCGATCACGCCCAGGGTGGTGCGGACGGTCCCGACGATGCCCGTCTCCTCGCGGATCTCCCGGACCGCGGCTTCCTCCGGCGTCTCCCGCCCCTCGAGGTGGCCCTTCGGCAGGCACATCTCCAGCCGGCCGGCGCGGTTGCGCCGCAGGATCACCGCGGCCCGGTGGCCGGAGACGTGGCGCTCGACGACGAGACCGCCGGCCGAGGTCTCGTCCACGACGGGCAGGTGCCCGGAGGGAAGGTTGGTGGCCGGCGCGGCCGCGGGGACGGGCGTGCCGCTCTGCCGACGGGCAGGATCGACCCGTAGGGGGTGTCCGCCGGGCGGGACGGGCACCGGCACGGGCGGGCGCCCGTCGGAAGCGCCTGGCGCCGGTGCCGCAGAAGACATGCGCACACCCTACCGAGTTCGTCGGGGCATCCGGACGACGCGCGGCCCAGAGATCGCCCAGCGCTCGCTCCGGCACAAACTGGGACAAAATCCGCAACGGTAACTCTGGTGCGACGCCGACGCGCGAGCGGCCGCGATCTGGGAGGATGGGACGTCGTGTCGACCCCAGCGAACCCTGCCCCCGCCCGGCTCCTCCACCAGGCCCTGAGCGTGCTGACCCAGATGGCCCCCGCCGCCGTCGAGCTCGGCGAGACCTTCGCCGCGGCCGGGCACGAGCTGGCCCTCGTGGGCGGTCCGGTCCGCGACGCGTTCCTCGGCCGCGCGAGCGCCGACCTCGACTTCGCGACCTCGGCCTCTCCTGATGAGACGCAGCGGCTGCTGGCACGCTGGGGCGACGCCCACTGGGACATCGGCAAGGAGTTCGGCACCATCGGCGCCCGGCGGTTCGGCCGGGGCGCCGCCGACACGGGCACCGCAGACGACATCGTCGTCGAGGTGACCACGTACCGCACCGACGAGTACGACGCCGCCTCCCGCAAGCCGGTCGTGGCGTTCGGCGACTCGCTCGACGGCGACCTCTCCCGGCGCGACCTCACTGTCAACGCCATGGCTGTGCGCCTGCCGGACCTGACGTTCGTCGACCCGTTCGGAGGGCTCGCCGACCTGGCGGCGAAGGTGCTGCGCACCCCGATCGCCCCGGAGCGCTCGTTCGACGACGACCCGCTGCGCATGCTCCGCGTGGCGCGGTTCGCCGCGCAGCTCGGGTTCGACGTCGAGCCGGCGACCCGCGCGGCGATCGTGGACATGGCTCCGCGGCTCGACATCGTCTCGGCGGAGCGGGTGCAGGCCGAGCTGACGAAGCTGGTGTGCGCGCCGTCGCCGCGGGCCGGGCTGCAGGTGCTCGTGGAGACCGGCCTCGCCGACCGGGTGCTGCCCGAGCTGCCCGCGCTGCGCCTGGAGATCGACGAGCACCACCGGCACAAGGACGTCTACGAGCACTCCCTCATCGTGCTCGACCAGGCCGTCGCGCAGGAGACGGGACCGGAGGGCCCCGTACCGGCGCCGGACCTGGTGCTGCGGCTCGCCGCGCTGCTGCACGACATCGGCAAGCCCCCGACGCGCCGGTTCGAGTCCGGCGGAGGTGTCAGCTTCCACCACCACGAGGTGGTCGGGGCGAAGATGGTGGCCAAGCGGCTGCGGGCCCTGAAGTTCGAGAAGCAGGTGGTCAAGGACGTCGCGCGGCTCGTCGAGCTGCACCTGAGGTTCCACGGCTACGGCGACGGCGCCTGGAGCGACTCCGCGGTGCGCCGGTACGTCACCGACGCCGGGCCGCTGCTCGAGCGGCTGCACCGGCTCACCCGGGCGGACTGCACCACCCGGAACCGGCGCAAGGCGAAGCGGCTCGCGGACGCCTACACGGACCTGGAGAACCGCATCGCGGCGCTGCGTGAGCAGGAGGAGATCGACTCGATCCGACCCGACCTGGACGGGACGCAGATCATGGAGCTCCTCGGCATCGGCCCGGGCCCGGCGGTGGGCGCGGCGTACAAGCACTTGCTCGCGCTGCGCATGGAGCACGGCCCGCTCGGTACGGAGCGCGCGACGGCGGAGCTGACGGCCTGGTGGGAATCTCGCCAGGAGTGAGGTCCCGCCCCTAGGGTGGGGCGCGCGAGGTCGCCGCGTCCTGCGGGACCTGTCGAGCGGAGGCGGACCATGGGGACCGATCGCAGGGCACGTGCGGGAGCGACCGCCTTCTACGCCGTCCAGGGACTGTGCTTCGCCGGGCTGCTGGCCCAGGTGCCCACCCTGCAGGACGGCCTGGGGATCTCGGACGCCGAGCTGACGCTGGTGCTGCTCGTGGTACCGGTGGTGGCGGGCCTCGGCAGCGTCCTCGCGGGACACCTGGCACCGCGCACGGGGAGCGCGGTGCTGCTGCGCGTCGCGGGCCCGCTCGTCGCGCTGGCCGTCCTCGCGACCGGCCTCGCGCCGTCGACGGCGGTCCTTTACCCCGTGGTGGCGCTGGTGGGGCTCCTGCTCGGCATGGTCGACGCCACGATGAACATGCAGGGCGTCGCGGTGGAGCGTCGGTACGGGCGCAGCCTGCTCAACTCGTTCCACGGCGCCTGGAGCGTCGGCGGAGTCCTCGGCTCGCTGGCGGCTGTGCTCGCCCACTCCCTCGACTGGGGGCTCGTGGCAGGGCTCGGACTGGTCGCGGCGGTGGCGGTCGTGGTGGACCTGGTGGCCGCGCCGCTGCTGCTGGACCATCGGGCAGACGTGCCGCCGTCGGCCACGGGCGCGAGCACCGATGCCGCTCCGGCCCGGGTGCCGTGGCGGCCGGTCCTGCTGGTCGGCACCGCCGTCGCCATCGTCTACCTGGCGGACTCCGCCGTCTCGAACTGGTCGACCAAGTACATCGCCGACGCGCTGGACAGTACGGCCGAGGTGGCGCCGCTGGGGCTGGCCGCGTACCTCGGTTGCCAGCTCGTCGGCCGGCTCGCGGCGGACGCCCAGGTGAACCGGTTCGGCCCGGTGCTGCCGGTGGCGGTCGGCGGGCTGATCGGCGCGACCGGCCTCGGCCTCGTGGCCCTCGCCCCGGTGCCGTGGGTCGCCGTCCTGGGCTTCGCCGCGACCGGCCTGGGGCTCAGCGTCGTCGTGCCGCTGTCGTTCTCCGTGGCCGGGGCGCTCGACACGACCGGTGTGGCGGTCGCGCGCGTGAACCTCTTCAACTACGTCGGTTTCGTGCTGGGTGCGGGTCTGATCGGCGGGGTAGCGGAGCTCGCGAGCCTGCGTTGGGCGTTCACCGTGCCGGCGGTGATCGCCCTGGGCGTCGTCGCACTCGCCCCGGCGTACCGGGTGGCGGCCCGCACCACGAAGCACGGGCCGCCACCCGCCGAGGTAGTGCGGGACGCCGCGCGGTAGTACCGCGCCGGGCGTCGTCCCACCCTCAGTGCGAGGACACGCCCTCGGGAGCCTCCGACTTGCGCAGGCGCGTGGCCAGCACGAGCGCACCGACGACGACGGCGGCCGCCACGGTGAAGGCGAGCTGTGCGCCCCCGGTCGTGGCCTGCGCCTCGGTGGCACCGCCGTCGACCAGCGACACCTTGCGCAGCGTGAGCAGCGCGACGAAGAGCGCCGTGCCGGCGGCACCCGCGAGCTGCTGGACCGTCGTGATCGCGGCGGAGCCGTGCGAGTAGAGCCCCGGACGGAGGCCCCCGAGCGCCGACGTGAAGGTCGGCGTGAAGATGAACGCCAGGCCCAGGCTCAGGACGAGGTGGCCCACCACCACCGCCCAGAGCGGCGACGTCGGCGACAGGGACGCGAACAGGAGCATCGCGACACCGACGGCGGCGACCCCCGGGATCGCGAGCGGCCGCGGCCCGACGCGGTCGTAGAGCCGGCCGACGACCGGACCGAGCAGACCCATGAGCAGACCACCGGGCAGCATGAGCAGGCCGGCCGTCAGCGCGTCCAGGCCCATCCCGCGCTGGAGGACGAGCGGGAGCCCGATGATCATGCCGAACATCGCAATCATGCTGACCGCCATCACGGACAGCCCCACGGTGAAGCCCTGCGCACGGAACACCCGCAGGTCCAGCAGGGCGGAGTCGGTGCGCTGCAGCACGAGCTGGCGCCACACGAACAGTCCGAGGAACGCCGCGCCCGCGACCAGCGGGACGGCCGGCGAGACCGGAAGGTCGTGCTGCGCCGCCTCGCCGAGGGCCGAGAGGCCGTACACCAGCCCGCCGAACGCCACCGCCGCCACGAGCAGGGAGAGCGGGTCCAGACGGGTGCGCGCGCGGTCGGCGACGTCCCGGACCAGCAGCGCGCCGAGCAGCAGCGAGACCGCCGCGATCGGCAGGACGACCCAGAAGACCTCGCGCCACCCCAGGCCGGTGACGACGGCCCCGGAGACGGTGGGACCGAGCGCCGGGGCGACGGCGATCACCAGCGACACGTTGCCCATCACGCGCCCGCGACGGTGCGGCAGCACCGTGCTCATCACCGTCGTCATGAGCAGCGGCATCATGATCGCCGTGCCCGACGCCTGGACCACACGGGCCGCGACGAGCAGCCCGAACACCGGTGCGATCGCGGCGAGGAACGTGCCCGTCGTGAACAGGGACATCGCGAGGATGAAGGCGCCGCGGGTGCCCAGCCGCTGCAGGAGCCAGCCGGTGGACGGGATGACCACCGCCATCGTCAGGAGGAACCCGGTGGTCAGCCACTGCCCGGACGACTCCGGGATGTCGAACTCCTCCATGACCGCCGGCAGGGCCACACCCATGGTGGTCTCGTTGAGGATCACGACGAACGCCGAGACGAGCAGCAGGGCGATGACCCGGAAGTGCTCGGGTGCCAGCCCGTCGCCCGACCGGCCCGCGCTCCGCTCGGTGGGACCGGGCGCAGCCTCGGTGGTACGTACAGACATGTGTCCCTCTCCCGGTTCGTCGCTCCTTGCCGACCGCGGGCGACGCTGCGCACGGACTGACCCGTCAACTCAAGTCGTCACCAGGGTGCGGTATTCCACTGCAGGGAGCGACCTGTTTTTCGCTCGGGACTCATCGGACGTCGTTCGGGCGCCGAAAGGGTGGTCAGTCGGTGGGCTCACCGCTCGGGATGTTGCGCACCACCAGCACGCAGGTGTCGTCCTCGCGCCTGCCGTCTGCGCACACCTCGACGATCGCGTCCCGGACGCCGGCCGCATCCATCCCCTGCTCGATCTCGCCGGCGCAGGTGGCGAGGTTCGCGAGCTGGGCGCGCAGCGGACGGTCCCGGCGCTCGACCAGCCCGTCCGTGAACAGGACGAGGACGTCCCCGGGATGCAGGAGGGCCTCGGCCTGCGGGACCTCCTCACCGATGATCGGTGCACCGATCGGGGTGGTGAGCGCGCCGTCCAGGAGCTCGACGCTCCCGTCGACGCGCAGCAGGAGCGGGGCCAGGTGGCCGGACCGCGTGTAGGTGATCCGGCGTGTGCCGTGGGCGTCGGGCGGGTCCACGAGGGCGAACACGCACGTCGCGATGTCCGCCATGCCCAGGCTGCGCACGAGGTCGTCCATCCCCGCGACGACCTCGGCCGGGCTCCGGCCGGACCAGGCCTCGGTGCGGATGACGGAACGCAGCTGGCCCATCGACGCAGCCGCCCGGACGTCGTGCCCGACGACGTCGCCCACCGTGACGGCGACGCGCCCGGTGGGCAGCGGCACCACGTCGTACCAGTCGCCGCCGACGTCCGTGCCGTCGGAGGCCGGGTCGTACAGGGCAGCGCAGTCCAGCCCTGGCGCGGCGACGATCTCCGGGAGCATGCTGCGCTGCAGCGTCAGGGCCGCCTGGTGCTCGCGGTGGTAGAGCCGGGCGTTGTCGAGCGCCAGCCCGGCCCGGGCTCCGAGCGCCACGATGTCGTGGAGGTCGTCGCGGGAGAACGCGTCCTCGTCCTCGCTGACGACCACCAGCACACCGGTGTGGCGGTCGCGGCCGCGCAGCGGGACGACGAGGGCGGTCCCGAGGCCCAGTCGCTCCAGCGCCGCCAGCTCCTCCGGCGTGGTGCGGTCCGCCAGCGAGGCGACCTCGACGGGGAAGGGCGCCGGCACCTGGCTGTGGTGCGTCGACAGCACGTGCAGCACGGAGGGGGACTCCAGCACCCAGCGGTGCGAGCGTTCGAGCACCGCGATGTCCGCCGCCCGCTCCGGGTCGCGGGCCGCGCCGTGCACGAGCCGCGGCTCGCCGGTGCCGTCGGTGACCACGACGGCGCACCAGGTCCCGAAGTGCGGGGCCACGAGCTCGGGCAGGAGGGCGGCGCCCGAGTCCTCGTCGAAGAGGTCGACGAGCGCCTGCGTGATCGAGGCGAGCAGGCTGAGGCGCTGGTTCTCCCGGTTGACCTCGTCGAGCTCGAGGACGTGTCGTCGCTCGGCATGGACGCGCTCGGTCACGTCGGCCTGGATGCCGACGTGATGGGTGACCCGCCCTTCCTCGTCGTGCACGGGCGAGACGACCACCTGGTTCCAGAACGGAGTCCCGTCCTTGCGGTGGTTGAGCAGGGTCTCGCCCACGGCCTCGCCGGCCTCGATCGCCGTCCGGATGCGCGCGACGGCCCCGGGGTCGGTGCCGGGGCCCTGCAGGAACCGGCAGTTGCGCCCGAGCACCTCGTCCGCGCTGTAGCCCGTCACCTCGCAGAACGCCGGGTTCACCCAGACCAGCGGGTCGTCGGGCAGCGACGGGTCGGAGATGGTGAAGCTCAGGTGGCTCGCGACGGCGGCCCGCATCTGCAGGCTGCCCGGCGATGAATCCGGCTCGGACGGCTCCCCGAGCCCGGCGAGCGGCAGCAGGACCAGGAGGGCCCGGTCGGCGAGTCGGTCCGGCGCACCGACGAGTGGTAGCCCGACCGCCCACGAGATCGCGTCGCCCCCACGCCGCGTCGACCGGACCGCGATCCCACGACCCTCGCGCAGCGCGGCCAGGATCGCCTCCGACGTGGACCGTGCGGTACCGAAGGCCGGCACGATGCCCGCGGCCGTGCACCAGGACCCGAACGACGAGGGGATGCCGAGGTCACCTGCCAGGCGGGCGGCGACCCGGTTGGCGTCGACCACCTCCTGCGTCGCCGTGTCCAGGAGCAGCACCGCGCCGCCCGTGGCGACCTGCGAGGGGTCGACGACGTCGGGGAGCACCGTCGTGCTCGGCGTCGTGCCGTCCGGCGACGACGTTTCGTTCAGCGTCATCGGTACCTCTCGTCCTGAAGCACCGGCGGCCGTTCTCTCGACCGTCCGGACGGCTATATCTTGCGATGCGCGCGGCGACCTGTCCACGTGCGTACGCTCACACCCCCGGCCCTGGAGGGTCAGCGCGCCGCCGGTGAGTGACGAACGTCGAGATCAGCGGGGTCGCGGGCACCACGGAGCCACATCAGTGCCGCGACGGCGAGATAGGCGAGCGCCAGGAGGATGAAGAGCCCGCGCGACCAGCCGTCGTCGGGCACCGCGAACGCGGCCAGGACGGCGGCACCGACGAACGCCGCGTTGTAGAGCACGTCGTAGAACGCGAAGGCGCGGCCGCGGTAGTCGTCGTGCGTGTCCCGCTGGACGATCGTGTCGACGGCGATCTTCGCGCTCTGGGCGGCGAGGCCCAGCAGGCCGGCACCGATCAGGATCACGGTGCGCGACGGCGTCGTGGCCAGCAGGAGCTGCGACGCGGCGGCGAGCAGCAGCATGCAGACGATCCACCCGTGCGGGCCGGTGCGACGCGACAGCACCGGCGTGATCAGCACCGCGCAGGCGCCACCCGCGCCGGTGAGGGCGATGACGAGGGCGAAGTTGGCCAGGCCCGCCGAGGTGTTCCCCGGCTCGGCCAGCAGGTTGCGGGAGATGAGGATCGCCGCGATGAACACGACGCCGTAGAGGAACCGGTGTGCCGCCATGACGAGGAGCCCTTGCCCGGGCGTCCGTCGGGCGACGAGGTAGCGGGCGCCGTCGACCAGGCCGCGGGCGACCGCCGCGATCTCCGCCCCGAGCCGTCCACGGACCGGGTGCTCGGGCCCGAGCTGGTCGCGTCCCAGGCGCAGGGCCAGCAGGCCGGCGACGCCGAAGACGACGGCTGCGCAGACGAGCGCGGCGGCGTCGTGCATCCGGCCCGGCGGCAGACCCAGTCCGAGGACGAAGCCGACCCCGCCGCCGAGGAAGACCGCTCCGGCGCCCAGGGTGGGCGTCAGCGAGTTCGCGGTCAGGAGCAGAGGACCGTCGACGACGCGAGGCAGGCCGGCGCTCAGCGCAGCCAGCAGGAAGCGGTTGACGCTCAGGGCGGCCAGCCCGAGGACGATGACGGCGGCCTCTCCCGCGCCCGCCAGGCCGCCGGTCAGCATGACGGCCGCCATCGCACCGGTCAGGACGAGGCGCACCGCGTTGCCGACCGCCAGCACCTGCCGGCGCCGCCACCTGTCCAGCAGCACCCCCGCGAACGGGCCGACGACCGTGAACGGGGCGAGCATGACCGCGAACGCGCCGGCGACGCCCGCCGCCGTGCCCGCCCGCTCCGGGGAGAAGAAGAGCAGGGAGGCCAGACCGACCTGGAACATGCCGTCGCCGGCCTGCGAGACGAGCCGGACGGCGAAGAGCCGCCGGAATCCCGGCAGGCGCAGCAGAGCGCGCAGATCCTGCCAGGTCTCGGTGATGGCTCCCACGCTGGCCAGCCTTTCACGGCGCTGCCGAGGTAGTACGGGGCCCGCCGAAGTAGTACTACCTCGGCGGGCCCCGTACTACCTCGACGTCTGAGCTACTACCTCGCGATCGTCCTGCACTCGCACGCTCGCTCCGGACTATCGCTCGACCTGGATGGTCGCGATCGTCCTGCACTCGCACGCTCGCTCCGGACTATCGCTCGACCTGGATGGTCGCGATCGTCCTGCACTCGCACGCTCGCTCCGGACTATCGCTCGACCTGGATGGTCGCGATCGTCCTGCACTCGCACGCTCGCTCCGGACTATCGCTCGACCTGGATGGTCGCGATCGTCCTGCACTCGCACGCTCGCTCCGGACTATCGCTCGACCTGGATGGTCGCGATCGTCCTGCACTCGCACGCTCACTCCGGACTATCGCTCCACCTGGATGGTCGCGATCGTCCTGCACTCGCACGCTCGCTCCGGACTATCGCTCCACGTCACCGCGGATGAAGGACTCCAGCTGGACGCGGCCCAGCGAGTCCTCCATCTGCACGGGCGGGGACTTCATGAAGTACGTCGAGGCCGACAGGATCGGTCCGCCGACGCCGCGGTCCTTCGCGATCTTCGCGGCACGGATGGCGTCGATGATGATGCCGGCCGAGTTGGGGGAGTCCCACACCTCGAGCTTGTACTCCAGGCTGATCGGGGCCTCGCCGAACGCGCGGCCCTCCAGGCGGACGTAGGCCCACTTGCGGTCGTCGAGCCAGGCCACGTAGTCCGACGGCCCGATGTGGACGTTGCGGTCCTCCGTCTTGCCACCGAGCGCGCCGGTGAGGTTGGAGGTCACGGCCTGGGTCTTGGAGACCTTCTTCGACTCGAGCCGGTCGCGCTGCAGCATGTTCTTGAAGTCCATGTTGCCGCCGACGTTGAGCTGGTAGGTGCGGTCCAGCACGACGCCGCGGTCCTCGAACAGCTTCGCGAGCACGCGGTGCGTGATCGTCGCGCCGACCTGCGACTTGATGTCGTCGCCGACGATGGGCACTCCGGCGTCCTCGAACTTCTTGGCCCACACGGGGTCGGAGGCGATGAACACCGGCAGGGCGTTGACGAAGCCGACACCCGCGTCGATGGCGCACTGCGCGTAGAACTTGTCCGCCTCCTCGGAGCCCACCGGCAGGTAGGAGACGAGGACGTCCACGCGGGCGTCCTTGAGCGCCTGCACGACGTCGACGGCCTCGCTGTCGGACTCGTCGATCGTGGCGGCGTAGTAGTCGCCGAGGCCGTCGAGCGTCGGGCCACGCTGGACGAGGACGCCCGTCGGTGGCACGTCGGCGATCTTGATGGTGTTGTTCTCCGAGGCGTGGATCGCCTCGGCCAGGTCGAAGCCGACCTTCTTCGCGTCGACGTCGAACGCCGCCGCGAACTCGAGGTCGCGCACGTGGTAGTCACCGAACTGCACGTGCATGAGACCCGGGACGGTGTCGGACGGGTCGGCGTCGCGGTAGTAGTGCACACCCTGGACCAGGGACGATGCACAGTTTCCGACGCCGACGATGGCAACGCGGACGGAAGTCATCCTCGCTCCTTGTTTCTCGGGGCCGGGACGTCGTGCGTCCCGGCAGTCTTGTCGCGGCTGCTCGCGCGGTCGCGCTCGGTGGTGATGAGCCCGTCGAGCCAGCGCACCTCGCGCTCGACCTGCTCCAGCCCGTGCCGTTGCAGCTCGAGCGTGTACTCGTCGAGCCGTTCGCGGGTGCGGGCTGCGGACTCCCGGACCGCCTCCAACCGTTCGGTCAGCCGGGTGCGCCGGCCTTCGAGGATGCGGAGGCGGGTCTCGGCGTCCGTCTGCGCGAACAGCGCGAACCGGACGTCGAAGCTCTCGTCCTCCCAGGCCGCAGGGCCGGAGGAGGCAAGAGTGGTCTGGAGGTGCTCCTTGCCGTCGGCAGTGAGCCGGTACACGATACGCCCGCGGCGTCCGGTCAACGGCTTGGTGCCCGACGACGGACGTCCGGCGGCGCTCGTCGCGCCGGCGCGGGCGGTGGCCCGGGGGAGGGCCTCGGGTTCCGGCTCGACCGTCTCGATGAGGCCCCGGGCCACCAGCGACTTCAGCGCGGGGTAGAGGGTGCCGTACGAGAACGCCCGGAAGGACCCCAGGAGCAGGTTGAGTCGCTTGCGCAGCTCGTAACCGTGCAGCGGCGCGGAGCTGAGCAGGCCGAGGATGGCCGTCTCCAGGACGTTCGAGCGACTGCGCACCCTGCTGCCCTCCTCTGCTCCGTGCTGCACGGACCGGTCATGAATGATGACTCGTTGTATCGAGTCGATACATCGTGAGGATAGGACGTACCGACCGGTGCGAGCAACGGGACGCGCCTGTCCGCCGTCGGGCACAAGGTTGTGAAGGCACGGTGGAGCGCCGTGTGAGGGTCTGGGGACGGTCGGCGTGGAACTGCGTCAGACGCGGGTCAGCCTGGACAGTCCCTCGGGTCGATCCCCTAGTGTTCCCTGTGGTTCTTCATGCCCGTAGGGGCGGGACTTCTCCGAGGACCTCCGCAATCGAAAGGCTGGGACGTGGCGAGCAAGCGCAGACGTCGCTTCTGGAACTACCCGCGCCGGGGCAAGAACCTGGTGCAGCGGTGGCTGCCGTCGTGGCGTGTGGTCGTCGGCTGCATGCTCGGCGGCATCGCCCTGGGCGCCGGCGTGTTCTTCGCCGCGTGGACCTCCACGCAGATCCCGGCCAACCTCGACGACGTCGATCACCAGGCCACCACCGTCTACTACGGCAACGGCAAGGAGGTCGGCTCCTACTCGACGATCAAGCGAGAGATCGTCGACTACGAGGCGCTGCCCGCCCACGTGGGCGACGCCGTCGTCGCCTCGGAGAACGAGTCGTTCTGGACCGACCCGGGCGTGGACATGAAGGGCATGGCCCGCGCGCTGTGGACCAACCTCACCAGCGACGGGGGCACGCAGGGCGGTTCGACGCTCACGCAGCAGTACGTGGAGCGCTACTACCTGGGCAGCACCACGGACATCCTGGGCAAGGCGCAGGAGGCGATCATCGCGCTGAAGATCACTCGCGAGCAGTCCAAGGAGCTCGTGCTGGACCGGTACCTCAACACGATCTACTTCGGCCGCGGCGCGTACGGCGTGCAGGCGGCCTCGCAGGCGTACTTCGGCAAGGACGCCGTGGACATGACCTACTCCGAGTCCGCGATGCTGGCCGGCATCATCCCCTCCCCGGTGAACTACGACCCGTCCGTGCAGCCCGAGGTGACCGAGAAGCGGTGGCAGCGCAGCATCAACCGCATGGCCGACCAGGGTTACATCACCGAGGAGGAGCGGCAGTCCGCCGAGTTCCCCGAGTTCCAGGAGAAGGAGGAGAACTCGAACAGCCTCGGCGGCCAGAAGGGCTACATCATGGCCGCGGTCAAGAAGGAGCTGCTGAACAACGGCATGACCGAGGAGGAGATCGAGACCAAGGGTCTGCAGATCTACACCACCATCAAGCCGAAGCTGCAGCGCGAGGCCCGCCAGATCGTCAAGGACATGCCCGACGACGCGAGCAAGAAGGTCCGCGCCTCGATCGTCTCGATCGACCCGACCACCGGCGCGATCGTCACGCTGTACGGCGGGAAGAACTACATCAAGCAGTCGCTCAACACGGCGACCGACGACACGGTGCAGGGCGGCTCGACGTTCAAGCCGTTCACGCTGATCGGCGCGCTCGAAAAGGGCCACGAGCTCAACGAGACGTTCGACGGCAACTCCCCGGGGCACCTGGACCCGCAAGACCCCTCGAAGGAGTGGCCGACGAACTTCGGCCTCCAGAGCTACGGCCAGATCGACCTGGTCAAGGCGACGGCGAACTCCGTCAACACCGCCTATGCGGCGCTGAACATCGAGGTTGGCCCGGAGAAGACGGCCGAGGTCGCCCACCGGCTGGGGATCCGGGACGAGACCGAGATCGAGGCCGTGCCGTCCAACGTGCTCGGCACGGCAGCCGTCTACCCGGTGGACCTCGCCTCGGCGTACGCGACCATCGCCGGCGGTGGCACCTACATCAAGCCGCACGTCGTCGAGCGGGTGGAGCACCGGGACGGGTCCCTGCGCTGGGAGCCCGACACGACGCCGGACAATCGCTTTGAGCGCGACGTGATCACCCAGGCGACGTACGCCATGACCAAGGTGGTGGAAGAGGGCTCCGGCCGTGCCGCCCTGGAGCTCACCGGTCCCGACGGGACCCGCCGGCCGGTGGCCGGCAAGACCGGTACGTCGAACGACAACAAGACGGCCTGGTTCGCCGGCTTCACCCCGCAGCTCGCAACCGTGGTGAACGTCCGCCAGTACAAGAACGTGGACGTCGAGGAGGGCATCCTCGGCGGGACGGAGCCGATCGACGCCTTCGGTGGCTACGACGAGATCACCGGTAGCACCTGGCCCGCCGCGGCGTGGACCGACTTCATGCAGGTGGCGCTCGACGGCAAGGACATCGAGGAGTTCCCGGCCTACACACCGCCCCGGCCGTCGTTCTCGCCCAGCCCGTCGCCGAGCGAGTCGACGCCCGAGTGGGTCGAGCTGCCGGGCAACCTCGTCGGGATGAACATCTCGCAGGCGACGAGCCTGCTGCAGGGGATGGGCCTGAAGGTGGCGACGCAGGCTGCCAACGACAACGCCTCCAAGGGCACCGTCATCAGCGTCAACGCCGGCGGCGGCAAGATCCCGGCGGGCTCGACCATCACCCTCGTGGTGTCGACGGGCCAGCCTGTCGAACCGCAGCAGGTCGCCGTGCCGAACGTGGCGGGCCAGCCGCGGACCGCCGCCGAGCAGCAGCTCCGCAGAGTGGGGCTGTCGGCGAACACCGCGGAGGAGTACAGCAACGACGTGCCGGTCGGCAACGTCATCCGCACGGACCCCGGCGCCGGGGCCGAGGTGGCACCCGACTCGACCGTGACGATCGTCGTCTCGCGCGGCCCGGAGGGCGGCGAGGACGACGGTGGCGACGGCGGTGACGGTGGCGGCGGCAACGACGGCGGCGGCGGCAACGACGGCGGCGGTCCCGGCGACGGCGGTGGCGACGGTGGTGACGACGGCGAACGTGGCGGCCTGTTCGGCTGACCGTGATGGACAGCACCGGCCCGTGAATTCCACCGCGGTCCCCGCAACGGGTACCCTGGTGGACTGGCCGTGCCGCCCGTTGGCGCGGCCGACGCACGCAAGAACCCTCCTGCCACGGACAGACCGTGGCCGTCGAGACCAGAGGAGGTGGGTTGAACACATGCGTCAGTACGAACTGATGGTGATCCTGGACCCGGAGGTCGAGGAGCGCACCGTAGCCCCGTCGCTCGAGAAGCTGCTCACGGTCGTCAAGACCGATGGCGGCACCGTCGACAACGTGGACATCTGGGGCCGTCGCCGTATGGCCTACGAGATCGACAAGCGGGCCGAGGGCATCTACGCCGTCGTCGACTTCACGTCGACGCCGGACACCGCGAAGGAGCTGGACCGCCAGCTCGGTCTGAACGAGGCCGTGCTGCGCACCAAGATCCTGCGTCCCAGCGCTCGCTGAATCCGCTGAACCGAAACACTCTGCGCCCGTCGCTGCCCCCTGTGGGAGGCTCGTGATGGGATCTTCCCTGGAAGTCGAGTACAGCCGAATCTCGCGGACGAACGAAGGAGCTTGGCATGGCTGGTGAGACCGTCATCACGGTCGTCGGAAACCTGACTGCGGACCCGGAGCTGCGCTTCACCCCGTCGGGTGCTGCTGTTGCCAACTTCACGATCGCGTCCACGCCCCGCACGTTCGACAGGCAGTCGAACGAGTGGAAGGACGGGGAGGCGCTGTTCCTGCGCTGCTCCATCTGGCGTGAGGCCGCGGAGAACGTCGCCGAGTCGCTGACGAAGGGCATGCGCGTCATCGCGCAGGGCCGTCTGACGCAGCGGTCGTACGAGACCCGCGAGGGCGAGAAGCGCACCGTCGTCGAGCTGCAGGTGGACGAGATCGGCCCGGCCCTGAGGTTCGCCTCGGCCAAGGTCACCCGTGCGCAGCGCTCGGGTGGCGGCGGCTTCGGTGGCGGCGGGGGCTACGGCGGCAACGCCGGTGGCCCCGGTGGCCAGTCCGGCGGTGGCCAGGGCGGCGGTTTCGGTTCTTCCGGCGGCGGTCAGCAGCAGAACGACCCCTGGGCCACGGCAGGCCCGGCGTCGTCCGGCGGCGGGTTCTCCGACGAGCCCCCGTTCTGATCGTCGCTCAACCCCCCAGATCATCCCTGTCCCGGCGGCACGTACCGGCCGGGACGATCCTGAGTAAGGAGCACTCACCATGGCCAAGCCTGTGGTGCGCAAGCCCAAGAAGAAGGCCAACCCGCTGAAGGCGGCGAAGGTCGAGACGGTGGACTACAAGGACACCGCTCTGCTGCGCAAGTTCATCTCCGACCGCGGCAAGATCCGCGCGCGTCGTGTCACCGGCGTCTCCGTGCAGGAGCAGCGCCAGATCGCCAAGGCCGTCAAGAACGCCCGCGAGATGGCACTCCTGCCGTACTCGTCGTCGGCCCGCTGACCGGAAAGGATCCAGATCATGGCAAAGCTGATCCTGACCCACGAGGTCACCGGTCTCGGTGAGCCCGGGGACGTCGTCGAGGTGAAGGACGGGTACGCCCGTAACTTCCTCATCCCCCGTTCGCTGGCCACGCCGTGGACCAAGGGCGCCGAGTCCCAGGTCTCCGCGATCCGCAAGGCCCGCAAGGCCCGCGAGATCTCGACGCGTGAGGACGCCGAGGCCGCTGCAGCCTCGATCCAGTCGAAGACCTACACGATCGAGGCGCACTCCGGTGAGTCCGGCCGTCTCTTCGGTGCGGTCACGACGGCCGACATCGCCGCCGCGGTGAAGTCTGCCGGTGGCCCGTCGGTCGACAAGCGCAAGATCGAGATCGGCCAGCCGATCAAGTCGACCGGTGTCCACACCGCGTCGATCCGCCTCCACCCCGAGGTGTCGGCCAAGATCGAGCTCGAGGTCGTCGCCGGCTGACGCCGGTTCCGGCCACCGAGGGCCCCGGTCCGCTCGTTCAGCGAGTGGACCGGGGCCTTCTGCGTGAGGCGGGGGAGCGGGTTCGGCACTTCGTGCTCTGTTCGGTAGTTCCAACTGCCGAACGCGGCACGAAGTGCCGAATGAGGGGACGAGCCTGTGGACAGTCGGCACGGGCACCGTGCCTCGAGGCCAGGCTGGGAGCATGCCGTCCGAGATACTCGTCGCCCGTGAGCACCTGCCCACCGCGCTGCGCACCGCGCGCCGGGCGGGCGAGATCGAGCGGATCCGCCGTGGCGCGTACCGCGTGGTCCCCGACGACGGCAGCCGCGGACCGGACAGGTGGTCGGCCGCGCGCTGGCTCCAGGTCGACCGAGCGCGTGCCCTGGGGCGCCAGCTCCGGTCGGCGCACTGGTTCAGCCACCAGACGGCGGCGATGCTGCACGGCCTGCCCCTGTGGCGCCTGCCCTCGCAGACGCACGTGCTGCAGACCTATCGAGCGTCGTCGCGGGCGGCCCGGGACGTGCGCCGGCACTTCGTCGAGGGGCGCCCGGCCGACGGCTGCGAGGTGCTCGGCCTGCCGGTCACCACCCTGGAACGGACGGTGGCCGACTGTGCAACGACGCTGCCACCGCTCGACGCCCTGGTGGTCGCCGACGCCGCCGTGGCGCGGGGTCTCGACCGCGACCGGACGGCGGAGCTCGTCGCGTCGCGTGCTCGAGGCGGCCGGCGTGCGCTCCTCGTCCTCGAGCTGGCGGACCCCGGAGCCGAGAGCCCCTGGGAGTCGTGGTTGCGCTACGTGGCCCACTGGGCAGGGCTACCTCGCCCGCGGACGCAGGTGCCGGTGCGCACCGCGATCGGTCGGTTCCGGGTGGACCTGGGCTGGGAGGACCACCGGGTGCTCGCCGAGTTCGACGGCCTCGTGAAGTACCGGACCGGCGCGCTCGGCAAGGACCACGACCCGGACCGGGCGCGGATCGACGAGAAGCGCCGGTCCGATGCCATCACGGAGTCCACCGGCATCCAGCCGCTCCACGTGACATCCAAGGATGCACCGGACCCGCAAGGGGTGGCCGATCGTCTGCTGGCGCGCTTTCCCGCTGACGTCCGGCGCGCGGCACGGAAGAACCCGCTGCTGCCCAGACCGAGATGACTCCACCGTCGGGCCGTCCCGTTCGGCACCTTGTGCCTCCTTCGGCAGTTCCAACTGCCGAACGAGGCAGCAAGTGCCGAACGAGCGGGGCGCTCAGGCGCCCGTGACCATCCACCGGTCGCCACGTGCCCGCAGGCCCGTGGTCAGTGCGCGGGCGAGCATGAAGACCCCCGCGAAGGCCGCCCACAGCCACGCGAGGCCGACCGCGCCGTCGGGGGCCCAGGCCCGGATCGCCAGCGCGCACGGCACGTACAGCGCGAGAGTGAGCAGGCCGGCCCAGGCGAGGTATCGGCCGTCGCCCGCGCCGATGAGGACACCGTCGAGCACGAACACCCAGCCGGCCATCGGCATGAGGACGCCGCACACGACCAGCCCGGCCGTCACCGCGAGACGGACGCCCGGGTCGGGGGAGAACAGCGGCGCGATCCACCAGCCGGACGCCGCGAAGAGCACACCGATCACGGCTCCGGCGCCGACGCCCCACTGCAGGCAGCGTCGCAGCACCGCCCGGACCCGGTCGACGTCGCCCGACCCCAGACCGTGCCCGACCAGCGCCTGAGCGGCGATCGCCAGTGCGTCGAGGGCGAACGCCGCCAGTCCCCACAGTGAGTTGACGACCTGATGCCCCGCGAGGGCCACCGCACCGAGCGAGGTCGCCGTCCACACCGTCAGCAGGATCGCGAGCCGCAGCGACACGGTGCGGACGAACAGCGGCGCACCGGCGACGGCGTTGGCCCAGATCCCCGCATGGTGCGGACGCAGGGACGCACCGCGCCGGCGGGCTCCGGCGACCACGACGGCGGTGAGCACGAGCGCCATCAGCAGCTGCGCCGTCGTCGTCGCCAGCGCGGAGCCCGCGATCCCCATCCCGGCGCCGTACACCAGCGTGACCGACCCGACCGCGTTGAAGACCGCACCGCCCGAGGCCACCCACAGGGGGGTGCGGGTGTCCTGCAGGCCGCGCAGCACGCCGGTGGTGGCGAGCACGAGCAGCATCCCCGGCAGACCGGGGGCGGACCACCGCAGGTAGGTGACGGCGTGGGTGGCGACGTCGTCGGACGCGCCCATGGCGCTGACCGCCCACGGGGCGGCGAGGAGGAGGGCGGCGGCGAGGACCGCGCCGAGGAGCAGAGCGAGCCACATGCCGTCGATGCCGGACTGGAGCGCCTCGCGCTCTGCCCCGGCGCCGAGGCGGCGCGCCACCGCGGCGGTAGTGGCGTAGGCGAGGAACACGCAGAGGCCGACGAGGGTGAGGAGCAGCGTCGAGGCGAGGGACAGCCCGGCGAGCTGCGCGGTGCCGAGGTGGCCGACGACGGCGCTGTCGACGAGCACGAACAGCGGCTCCGCGACGAGCGCCCCGAGGGCCGGCCATGCGAGCGCGAGGATCTCGCGGTCGATGCGGCGCAACTCACCCCCACCTTTCTTTCCTCCACAGGCTGGTAACAACATCGCTGCAGGTCACAGCGATATCTGGAGTTGTACACAGGAGATGTCCCCAGTTGTGCACAGGGTTGTCCACCGCTGGTGCACAGGTCTCGGCAGTGTTCCACACCCTTGTCCACAGGTGTGTCCACAGCGTCTTTTGCGCACGGTTCCAGGCGCGCCTAGCGTCGTCCCGGGTGTCAGAGGTGGACTGTAGAACAAGGTCGTGAGGACCGGTCGATCAGCCCGGGTCGGGTCGTGGTGCCGGTGGGAGCCGGGGGAGGTGGGGACATGTCGATCGAGGAGCTGGAAGCGAACTACTCGCCGTCGCGGGCGGGGTTCGACCGCACCCCTCCGCAGGACGTCGACGCCGAGATGAGCGTGCTCGGCGGCATGCTGCTCTCCAAGGACGCGATCGCCGACGTGGTCGAGCAGATCCGCGGCATCGACTTCTACCGCCCGGCGCACGAGGCCATCTACGACGCCATCATCGACCTCTACGGGCGCGGGGAACCTGCCGACGCGATCACCGTCGTCGCCGAGCTCACGAAGCGCGGCGAGATCGGGCGGATCGGCGGGGCGTCCTACATCCACGACCTCATGGCCGGGGTGCCGACCGCGGCCAACGCCGGCTACTACGCGCGCATCGTGCGCGAGCGGGCCGTGCTGCGCCGGCTCGTCGAGGCCGGCACCAAGATCGTCCAGCTCGGGTACGCCACCGACGGCGGCGACGTCGAGACGGTCGTCAACAACGCCCAGGCCGAGATCTACGCCGTCACCGAGCGCAAGACGTCCGAGGACTACGCACCGCTCGCCGACATCATCGGCGGCACCATGGACGAGATCGAGGCCGCGGGGAACCGCGGCGAAGGCATGACCGGGGTGCCGACCGGGTTCGCCGACCTCGACCGGCTGACCAACGGGCTGCACCCCGGGCAGATGGTGGTCGTCGCGGCGCGGCCAGCCATGGGTAAGGCGCTCGCCCTCGACACCCCGCTGCCGACGCCGACCGGCTGGACCACGATGGGCGACGTCGCCGTCGGGGACGAGCTGATCGCCGCGGACGGGACGCCCACGCGCGTAGTGCGCGCCACCGAGGTCATGACCGGCCGGCCCTGCTACGAGGTGGTGTTCGACGACGGCACGACGATCGTCGCGGACGCCTGGCACGAGTGGGTGACGAGTACGTCGGGGAAGCCTGCTGACGCCGCGGTGCGGACGACGGAGGACATCGTCGCGTCGATGCGTGCGGGTGCTGCACACTCGGTGGCGCGGCCCGGCGCCGCCTGGAAGATCGTCGACGTCGTGGCGGTCGGTTCGGTGCCTGTGCGCTGCGTGGAGATCGACCACCCGGAGCACCTCTACCTCGCGTCAGCGGCGAAGATCCCGACGCACAACTCGACGCTCGCCATCGACATCGCACGGTCGGCGTCCATCAAGCACCAGAAGACGTCCGTCGTCTTCTCGCTCGAGATGAGCCGCAACGAGATCACGATGCGTCTGCTCTCCGCCGAGGCGCGCGTGCACCTGCAGAAGCTCCGCAACGGCTCCCTGGGCGACGACGACTGGCAGAAGCTCGCCAAGGTCATGGGCAAGGTGTCCGAGGCGCCGCTGTTCATCGACGACTCGCCCAACATGTCGCTGACCGAGATCCGCGCCAAGTGCCGGCGGCTCAAGCAGAAGCACGACCTCGAGCTGGTGGTCATCGACTACCTGCAGCTGATGACGTCCGGCAAGAAGGTCGAGTCGCGCCAGCAGGAGGTCTCCGAATTCTCGCGTGCGCTGAAGCTCTTGGCGAAGGAGATCGAGGTTCCTGTCATTGCGTTGTCGCAGCTGAACCGTGGTCCGGAACAGCGGCAGGACAAGAAGCCGGCGATGTCGGACCTTCGTGAAAGTGGCTCGATTGAACAAGATGCTGACATGGTGATTCTTCTTCACCGTGAAGATGCGTATGAAAAGGAATCGCCTCGCGCTGGCGAGGCGGACCTGATCGTAGCAAAGCATCGTAATGGTCCGACCGACACGATTACCGTGGCGTTCCAGGGGCACTACTCGCGGTTCGTCGACATGCAGGTTTAGCTCCCATTTGTTGTCGACGTGCAGCCTAGATTGGTCGATCCTCCGCCTACTTAAAGTGGACGATACTTGACCAAGTCCAAGCGCCTTCTTGACTATGTTGCCGCGGGCTTGGGCGAGCGTCGGTCGCACTCACGTTGCCCCGAGCATGACGATGGCGTACCGCGCGGCGTGAAGTGCGGGGTGCGAGTTGGTCGGCAGGTGGCACATCGGGTGGCCGACAGGCCGGTGACGGTGGCGTGGACGGTTGCCGCTGATGTCGACGTCGACGCGTGCAGTTGACGGGCTGCGGACCTCATGCGTCCTTGTGGGGACCAGGTCACAAAGGGATCAGGGGATCGAGAGGGGGATACGCTGGCTCCGCTGCGACTCCGTCGGTCGATCGCCAGCGTATCCCCCTCTGAACTCGATCGGGGCTTCCACCCGGGATTGTTGGGGGTGACGAGTACGCGTTGTCGACGACCGCGCTGGACCTGCGTGTGGGCTGGGCTCGTCTGAGCGACGCCGATCGGGCGACGTTGGCTCTGGTGGCTTGGGACGGCTTGACAGGTCGGGAGGCCGCGAGGGTCGTGGGTTGCACCCGAGCAGCGTTCTCCGTGCGGCTGAGCAGGGCCCGGCGCCGCCTGAAGCGGCTGCTCGGAGAGGTCGACGTCCTTCCTGAGCCATCGCCCGCGCAGAGCCGGTCCGGATTCGTCATCGAAGGGACACAGCCGTGAAGAATCTCCTGGACGACCCCGCCCTGCGGCGGCTGGCCGACGCCGACCCCGCCCCCTACACCGCCTTGACCACGGACGAAGCCGCCCGCGCCGACGCCTTGCTGGAGCGCATCTCTGCTCGACCCGCACGGGCTGTGGTGGAGACGTCGTGGCACCGGCGGTTGTGGACCCGTCTGTCGGCCGCTGTCGCCGCGGTCGCAGCCACCGTGACCGTCGGTGTTCTGGCGACTGCTCCGGCGTCCGCCGAACATGTCCTGCTCGAGGCAGCGAACAGCGCGGCGGCACAGCCTGTCGAGACGGGGGAGTACTGGTATGTCCACTCCCAGATCGAGGACCCGGTGGCCGGCACGTATGAGCGCGAGGTGTGGAGATCCCCGGACCAGTTCCTGATCCGCAGCGAGGTCTCGGCTGCGCTGCGCGCACGGGACCTGGGCGTCGATTCCCTCGACCCCGATCTGGTGCGCGTGCGCGACGTGACAGACGACAGCGCCGCCACCGGGTTCGGCGACGGGGCACAGCTCAGCTGGGACGAGCTCCAGGCCCTGCCCACCGAGCCGGAAGCACTCCGCAGGCGACTCACCGACCTGCTGCCGGCATCGAGCCACGGCGAGGACTGGAGCCTGTGGAACCAGACGACCGCCTTGCTCCACGAGAGTCCCGCGAGCCCGGAGCTGCGCCGCGGGCTGTGGCAGGTCCTCGCCACCGTCCCGGGGGTCGAGCTCCTCGGGCGGGACCACGACTCAACCGGGCGTCCGGCAACCGCGATCCAGGCGGACTTCACCGACCAGGACTTGCCGCGCTACGTCCTGCTCCTCGATCCCCAAGACGGCACGCTGCTCGAGACGCAAACGTTCGACCTCGACGACGACCTGCTATTCCGCTCCACGATGCTGGATCAAGGAAGACACTCCGACGCGCCCAGCCCCGAGGCGCCACTGTGCGGACCGGGCTCTGCACCGGAGATTTCCTGCTAGGGCGGCCGAAGCAGCGCCCGATCACCTCCACTTGGCACCAGGAGACCGCGCGGACGAGTCCGACGACAGCTACCCGACGGCCGTCGGGATCTCCGGGTATCGGAAGAGCTGGAAGCGCAGGGCCTTGCGACGGTGCATGAGCGCGGCTCGTTCACTCTTGCTGGCGGTGGCGAGTGCGGCCTCGAGTGAAGCCAGTGCTTCGAGTAGTTCGATCCGTCGGCGGTGGTGCCGATTCCGGCAGGCCGAACTGCAGAACGCGGCTGGTCTGCCGACCCGTGGCAGCTTGCATCTCTTGGTGCAGTGCGGCTCCATGCATCGCAAGGGCCGGTAGAGCTCCGCATCGTTCATGGGCTCGTTCCCAGGTCGGTTCGGGGTCGTCGGTGCTGGTCATGTCGTTCGGAGAACCCAAAGTGGTTCCCTGAACGGACGAAACATTCCCGAGAAACCGTGGATGTTAGATGTGAAATGTTAGCAAGTTGCTACCAGGTGACCTCCGTGACGAGGAGGTCGCGGACGATTCCAGTCTTCCACTGGCTAGCTGATGGGTCTACGCTCGGTAGAACCACCACGGTGGTGGTAGAGCCTGCGTGAGAGCGCAAAGAGGGGTGCCGCTGCTGTCACAGCGACACCCCGGTGACGGCTCTGATGTGTCCAAGGAAGACGAAGGGCCGTCGATGGCCAGTCTAGAGGGCGTGGTCCCCGCCGTACATGGAGTGCGCGCGGCTTCTTGCCATGCTGCTCGCGCTGCCCGATGGCCGGCGGGAGGGTCGCGCGATGGCGGCGACGTGGAAGTTCCGGACGGATGGCGAGACGACGTGGGACTGGGCGGTGGGCCCACCTCCGGTGCGTATTCTGCGACATGTGCGCCGGCCGACGGCCGATGCGATGTCGCGGCACACCCCGGTGCGGATGGCGTGCCAGACGACCGGCAGCACGCTTCTGATCGAGTCGTCCCTGGAGTACGAGGCCGCTCGTCGCCTGGACCGGGACCCGGACGTGGAGTGGATCGTCGCCCAACCGGTGAAGATCGAGTTCGACGACGACTCGAAGCACGTGGTGGACCTGCTCGCCGAGCATCATGACGGCACCGTCGTGCTGTGGGATGTGCGCCCGGATGACCGCCAGGACGAGGAGTTCCATCGGATCGCTGCGCTGACGAGGTCGGCGTGCGCGGCCGTCGGTTGGAGCTACGACGTGTTCGGTACCCAGCCGACGGCTCGGCGCTTGAACATGCTGTGGCTCGCCTCGCACCGCAGGCTGCCTCGATGGCCGCATTCGCAGGCCACCCGCCACGTCACGGATGCGGTGCGCGCTGGGGTCAAGGTCGGGGACGTCCTGGCCCTCGACGACGGTGACGGGCACACGATCGCGATGCTGTGGCACCTGGTCTGGACGGGTTACCTGGTTGTCGATCTGGACGTGCCGATCACGGCGGACTCACCGATCGCGCTGGGGGACTGCTCCGATGCGTGAGAACCGCGTCGAGTTCTCGGCGGGTTCCATGGTCTTGACCGACGACGGCACCGCCGTCGTCATCCACGTCGATCGCGCCGGCGTCGAGCTGAAGGACGTCCGTGGCGCAGTGTCCTTCGTCGAGTGGCCGGATCTGCGCACCGCGCAGCCCATCGACGGCGGTGAGCCGACGGCGAGCGACCCTCCCGCGCTGCGCAGCCTCGCCGAGGTGTGGTACCGGCTCGACGACGAAGCCCGTACGGAGACATTGCAGCGTCTCGGTGTCGTGCAGGAGGTCGTGACGGGATACCGGTTCGGCTTCCCAGAACTCGCGCTGCCTGGAGAGCCGTCGACTCTCTTCGACCCAGCGTTGGGAACGTCGCTGACTGAGCGGGCCAAGCGTATGGCCGATCGCTTGACCCACGAGTCGACATCGAGCCGCTCACCTAGCCCGTCCGCCCGAGTCTCTGCGAGCACGGTGCAGTACTGGATTCGGAAGTGGGAAGCAGGCGGCCTGCTGGGTCTCGTGGACGGGCGCCGGAGCAAGCAGGTGGAGGTGTTCGCGACGATCCCGTTGGAGTGGCGGCTAGCGGCATCGGATGTGGTGGCCGAGCTCGACGGTGACCTTTCGACGGTCGACCTGGGTGAGATCCATCGCCGGGTCAAGGTCCGGCTGAGGGAGTCGGGGCTTGATATTCGTCCGCCCGAGCGGGCCGCAGGACGGTACGTCAGTCACCTGAAGCGCATCCGCGGCAAGACGACCAGGGCGCAGCGGTCCAACAAGCTGCGTGGTGTCGCCGGTGTGGAGTCGTACCCGGCGATCTTGCCGGGCCAGATGGTCGCGATCGATGTCACGCGCTCGGATGTGATGGTGTGGTGCCCGACGCGGGGCGGCTCGTGCAGCGTGGAGATCATCTCGGCGATGGACGTGGCGACGCGGATGATCCTGGCCCTGCGGGTGGTGCCGATGAGTGCTGACTCCCATGACGCGGCGATGCTGCTGTACGACGTGATGCGGCCGTTCTCCCAGGTGGTCGAGGGCACGAGCGTGTCGGACTGGGCGTGGGCCGGGATTCCGGAGCAGATCGAGTTCTATGCCGACGAGCCGGCAGCCGACGACGACTGCTCGGGAGTGGAGGTGTCCTGCCCGCGCACGTGCCGGCGCCTGCACACGGCCCGCAGCTTGCAGGGCACGCACGTGATCCCGGGGGTCCAGCCTTCGGCTGTTCGTGCCGATCACGGATCGATCTTCGTCTCGCAGGTCTTCCGTGATCTGCTGAATCGCTTCGGCATTGACTTGCCGCTGTCGCGCACGCGCCGGCCGGTCGACAACGGCATCTTGGAGCGGTACCACGAGACGTTGCAGCGCGGCCTGCAGCAGCTGCCGGGCTACAAGGGCCGCAACGTCGCCGAGCGGGGCCGCATCGTTGGCACACCTCAGGCGCATCGGGACGAGCCGTTGCTGACGGCGCAGGAGCTGGAGAAGTTCTTGCGACGCTGGATCGTGCTGGACTACCACCGCACTCCGCACAGCGGGCTGCGTATGCCGGGCATGGAGGCGATCGACCTGTGCCCGGTGGAGATGTTCGACGCGATGCTCAAGCTCACCGGCCGCCTGCATGTGCCGCAGCGGCCGGACATGATCTACGACTTCCTGCCGGTGCGGTGGGGGAGTGTGAAGAGCACAGGCGTGGAGTTCGAGGACCTGACCTACGACTGCCGCGGGCTCGACGGTCTGCGCAACGTCCCGATCGGGATGTTCCGCGCCAAGGATGCCGCGATGCCGTTCCACTACGACCCGCACGACATGAGCCGGGTCTGGTTCCGGCACCCGGACACCGGGCGCATCGTGGAGGTGCCATGGCGCAAGAGCCACCTTATCGACGCACCCCTGACGCAGACACTGGTGCGTGAACTGCGAGGCAAGATCGCACGTCGATCGACTCCGCGGCTGCGCCGCAAGGCGGCCGAGGACGAGATCATCGCTGAGCTCGGCAGCCTGCTCGACGGAGTGGTGCCCAAGGACTGGCGCAAACGCATCGGCGCTGCGCGCCTGCGGCACGACGCCGCGACCCGCGACCACACCGAGGCCGCGGTGGCGATGACGGTGGCCGATGCCGTGGAGGCCGCCGAGGGCCGCCAGCAGCCCGGAGCGTCGCTCCCCGGGCAGGGCGACGAGGGCGAGTACTCGATCTGGGCGGACTCCTGGCCGTTCGAACCACCACTGGACGACGCATGAAGGCCGAGCTGTGGCACAGCCATGCCCGCGAGGAGCCGTACCCGCAGCCGGAGATCCACACGCTGGAGGAGCTGCGGGCGATGAGCCCCGCGGCACGAAGGGGCGTGCTCCGTGCGCAGCGGCTGTGGATGACGAGCCTGCAGTTCGACTGGCCCCAGCAGCACCGGCTGCACCAGATGCTCACCGAGTGCGTCGAGGACAACGAGGTCCTCGGCCACGGCGCCAAGGAGATCTTCGCCGTCGATGCCGAGTACGGCGTGGGCAAGTCGACCTTGGTGCGCCAGTGGGCCATCCGCCTGTATCGGGAAGCCATCGGTGAGGCGATCGACTCGCCTCAGATCCCGGTGTGGGAGCCGAGACCCGGGGTCCATGCGCATCACGTGCCCCTGGTGTGGGTGAACCTGGCCTCTGCGGCCAACATCAAGGAGTTCAACACCGCGATCCTCGAGTACCTCGGCTACCCCGTCAGCGGCACCATCCGGTCGATGAACCTGCGCGTTGCGGATGCCCTGGACCGGCACCGCATCCGCCTGCTGATCATCGACGACGCCCACCTGCTCAACACCCGACCCATGCAGGGCCACGACGTGCTGGACCACATCAAGCACATAAACACCGAGCTCGGTGAACGCGACGGCACGATGATCCTGGTCGGCGCCCAGCTCGACGGCCACCCCATCCTCGAGGACCCGCAGATCGGCGCCCGCCTGCGCTACGTGCCCATCGGACCCATGGGAATCGACACCGCTACTGAGCGAAGTCAGTGGCAGCACTTCCTCTACGGCATCGAGCAGCGCATCCTGCCCTACCTGCCACGCGCTCAGCCCGGTCTCCTCGCCGGCCAGCACGCACCGAGGATCTGGCGACGCACCCAGGGCTACGTCGGCGACGTCGCCGAGCTCGTGCGCCGTGCAGCACGAGCCGCCGCCGAGGACGATCGGTGGACCATCACTGTCGATCATCTCGAGAACGCCGACCTCAAGGAGCGCGCGAAGCGGCACGCGATGTCCGAACAGCGGCACAAGGAACAGGTCGCCCAGGCCATGGCGAAGAACGCCAAGAAGTCCGCGGCGAAGCAGGCGGCGCGATGAACCTGCTGCCGATGCGACCCCAACACGCCCCCGGAGAGCACCTCACCTCGCTGCTGGAACGCACCGCCGTCGCGAACAACATCTCACCGCGCGCATTCGGACTACGCGCGGCGACCATCGCCCGCGAGCACGTCGATGCCGCCGTCGTCGACAGGCTCAGCCGCGCCGTCGCGGTCCCCGCACGCGACCTGGCCACGATGACCTTGGACGCCTACCCCACGGGCGCCATCGGACGGCGCCACCGGCCCGCGGCCACGCACCGCACTTGGCGGCTGCCCGCCGTGCGCTGGTCCTGCCCACGCTGCACCCCAGCGACGGGCATCTACGACCGGGACTGGCAGCTCGCCCTGCACCCGTTGTGCACCCGCTGTCCCGCACTGCTGCGGGTCCACGACGACGTCGACCGGCCACTGGTTGCGCCACCGGACGAGCGCGCCGTCGCAACACAGCGCCGCATCACCGCCCACCTCGACAAGCTACGAAGATCACGCCGCTCGGACGGCACCCTGCGCCGCCTGTACGAACTGACCAGCCTGATCGCGGTCACCAGCGACGAACACTGGCCCCGCCTCGCGGGGTGGGAGCACGAGCTGCGCCGAGAGACCCTCGCCCATCGCACCTGGACCTGCCGGCCCCCCACACAGCCGGCGCAGGCAGCGATCGTGGTGCTCGAGGCCTGGCGCGCCATCGAGTCCCCCGCCCGCGCAGAACGCCTCGTCCACGACGGCTGGGACCGTATCCGCACCCACCCCGACACCGAGGTGCGCAGCCTCGAGGACCGCTGGTATCGCCTGCTCCCCAAGCCGCCGATCACCGAACGGCTCACCGCCGAGCGACCCGAGCGACCCTCCCGCCAGACGCTCACGAGGCTGCAGTCCGAACTGCGGCAACTCGCGATGGCGCACGGCCTGCAGCCACGACACGTCCCCGACTGGATCCTGCTGCCTGACGAGCGCTTCGCCCCATCCCCGGGGCAGTGGCCGCTGCGTACCGAGCTCGCCCGCGTCACCCGCCACCTGCTCGACGGCGACCGCAACGGTGTCCTGAAGATGCCGGGTGGCCGGTACCGGATGCCGTTCTCCCGGTGGGTCGCCGAGGACCGAGGGATCCGTCCCGGCCTCGCGCAGGCCATCAGCGACCAGGTGCGCGCCCTCGTCGACGACGGCCTGATCGACTACGCCGAGCGCCGCCAGTACGTCGCCGCGTCCCACCATCTGCTCGGACGTCTGCGGACCGCAGCCCCCGGTCTTGACCTGGGCGACCACGCGTTGCGCGCCTGGGTCTGGGTGATGCTCACCCACGGTCCCGCCAGCACGCGTGCCGAGACGGATCTGGCCGTCGAGACCGATGCCCGGCTCGACCCGGAACAACGGCTTGCCCTGCGCGATGCGGCACTCGACCACCTGACGCAGATCACCGAGACCGGCGCGACCGAGAGCTGCCCGCTACCCCTGAGCCCGACGGTGCTCCGGGAGGGCACGTGACACCCCTGCCCGTGCGCTACGGACCCGGTCCGCACCAACCGATCGACGACTGGCTCGAACACCTGGCCAGCGACAACAGCCTGACCAGCTCCGCACTGTGCACGCTGCTGCGAGACGGCGGTGGCACCACCCGCTTCCTGCCCGTCCTGCTCGATGCCGCGACCACGACAGCCATCACCGACCTCACCACCAGTCGACCGGAGCGAACGCGACGGGCGACGCTGCAGCGCTTCGACGGCACCGGCGCCCTCGACCTGCACGGCCTCGACACTCACCGGTGGTCCACCTGGCGTCGCGTCGCGGCCCGCGGCTGGATCAGCGCCACCGGCACCACCGCGTGCCCCCGATGCCTGGTCACCGACGGCACCTGGAACCTCGCCTGGCGCCTGGCCACCACCACCGTCTGCGCCCAACACGGCACCTACCTGATCGACACCTGCCCGAGCTGCCGACGCCGCTTCCTCGACCACCCGCACACGACCCTGCGCGCCGCACCAGGTGTGCACTGCCTCAACCCCATCGGCCACCGCGACACGTGCGAGCAAGACGTCACCGCCCTCGCCGCGCAGGCCGCTCCCGACGACGCCATCGAACGCCAGCACCGCCACGACCGAGCGTTGGCCGGAGAGCCGGTCGCCATGCTCGGCAGCCCGACACCCGGCCGGCAGTACCTGACCGACACCCGCGCCCTGGCAGTCCTGCTGCTCCACCTCGCCAGGCAGCCCGGCGCCGAGACCCTCGCCGACTGGGCCGGCGAAGTCCGCCCCGCGACCGAACCGGCGACGCGATGGCACCTGCACCCACCGGCCGCCGCCGCACTCCGGTCCACGGTCCTGACGTGCGCGGACCACATCCTCACCACCGGCGACCTCGACGCTGCCTGCGACCGCCTCGACCCCTGGCTCGGACTCGCACCACCGGGGCCAGAGTCACGTCTCGGCTGGCTCGCCGACCACACCCGGATGACCCCCGGCCTGACCCGCCTGGTCATGGCCGCCCTCGCCCCACACCGCCGCACCAGCCACGCCCTGGCCGCCCGGCCATGCCACCTCGACGCCCGCTGGATACCCCAGGTACTGCCGAACGGCCTGTACCGCGACCACGCCGCGACCCTCTTCACCACCCGCGAGTACACCCCACGCCTGTTCCTGTCGCTGTGTCTGGCCCGCCGCGCCGGGGCCACCACCTGGGCCGACGCCGCCACCGTGCTCGGCCTCGACTCCGAGATCGGCACCCGGACGGCCCGCGCCATCAGCGCCCGCACCCACCTCGACAACGCCCAGCTCATCGAGGCGCTGGACGCGATCACGAACCGCCTGGACATCGACTACACCGCGCGAGCAGCCACCGTCGACCGGCTCACCACTCGACGGGCTTGGTTCGACGACTGGTGCACCGAGTATCGCCCCGGCACCCGCCCCACATCCCACCGATACGCCGTCACCTGGCTCTGGGAGCACTGGGCCCACGCTCTGCCCGCCGCCAGCCCGGGATGGACCACCGCGCCCGACCGCTACCAGCGCGCCCTGTACCGCCAGTTCGCAACGTCCCTGCGGCGCCCAGCCACCACAGCGCTCGTCGACGTCGCCCATCGCACCCACCGTGAGGAGAACCCATGAGCGAACCCGCCAACTCCGACCCGAACCCGCCAGACCAGCCCGAGACGCCGGGGGAGAAGCTCGTCCTCAACGACGACGGCCACATCCACGAAGAGGTCGCCCGCCGGGCCGTGAAGTTCGTCGCCACCTACCGGCGCAGCTACCGCCGCGGACCCACCTGGCGCGAGCTGGGCGACCACATGGGCTGGACCCGCAAGCAGCTCGAGCCCGCGATCATCATCCTGCGCCGCGCCGAGATCCTCTACACCACCGGGCGGTACCGCTCGCTACAGCTCCACCCACGGCTTCGGCCACCCCGACGCCCTCGAGGATCCCGTCCAGAAAGCCAGAGCGCCCCGGATTCGGAAGCGACTGGCCCAGGGGCCGCACGGTGAGGCAGGGCGACAGTGCCCGTGCAGACGACGACAGGCCACTGCTCATCCTGGACCTTGACGGCGTCATCAGCCCCTACGGCACCCAACCCCGCGGCGGGCTTCAGCTCGCCCGCGTCGGTGGCTACCGCATGCTCTACCGCCCCGCCGTCGTCGAGGTCCTCAACGACATCCACCTCGACGGCGTCATCGACCTGCGATGGCTGACCAGCTGGGGCAACGACGCCCGCACCCACGTCGCACCTACCCTCGGCCTGGGAGACTTCCCGCTCCTCGACACGATCGATCAGGACCGGCCCCCAGCGGCGTCGCCGAAGCTCGACAGCATCCGCCGCTGTGTGCCCTTAGGGCGACGCTTCGCGTGGATCGACGACGACATCACCGCTACCCACCGACGTGAGCTCACGAACTCCTACGGCCCGGCATGCCTCCTCCTACAGCCTCCAGCGACGACCGGAATCACCGCCGATGACCTCGACATCGCCCGAAACTTCCTGGCCGCGCCATGATCACCGCACCCAGCCCGCACCCGCCCCGGCCGACCCAGAGCTTGACCGCGGCCCTGTGGGCCGAACTCGTCCTCGGCCCACCGGCACCCATCCAACGCGGATGGCACCACCACGCCGCGTGCGCCGACGACCCGCGATTCCTCGCCCAAGACGAAGCTGCGGACCGCGACAGCCAACGGGAAGTCTGCACCGACTGCCCAGTCATCGCCGACTGCCTGCGTGAGGCACTGCAGACCGAGGACTCCCGCTACGTCACCGCCACCGAGATGCGCGGCGGCCTGACGGCACGACAACGAAACCTCCTCCGCCAGGCACGACGCCGTCCCCACCACCGCCCGCCGGTGGCACCGAGACAGCACGCCATGTCGAAAAGCACCTTCATGATGGCCGTCACCCAGGCCGTCGACGACGGCGCGACCTACACCGACACTCTCCATGCCCTCGGCTACACCGGCCGCAAAGGCCAGTTCTACCGCCGACTCTGGCGAGCCCGACGCCTCGACCTCTACCGCCAACTGCGTGACCGGGAAGCCTCGTAGGAGACGAAGGCTGCGCGGGGGCCTTCGTGGCTCGAGCACCCTTGGCCCGCCCGGCGACGTAGAGCAACGCCCAGAAGTCGTATCACCGCCCGAAGGCGCCACTCCCATCTGGGTGGAGGCAGCAGTCTTCCCCAGGAGGTTCCTCATGCCACAGCCAGAGCGATACGTCCGCGCCAAGGTCGAGTGCTCCGCAGGGCATCTCCACGACATCTGCATCGAGATTCCCCGGCAGGTCCCGCCGGACCTGCGCTGCGCCGAGGAGGAACCGAGAGGATTCGGGCAGGGACCGGGTGGAGGGTGCAGCATCCCGTCGCAGGATCAACTGAAAGTGCGCGCTGCCCAGGAGCTCCAGGACGGACTCGAGGAGTCCCGCAGACGGGGGTACGTCCTCATCCGCGCCTGACCAGCGTCCGCTACAGCGCGCCCCTGCCAGCGTGCCCGTGCGCACGGTTGCAGAGCGAGTTCCGCACAACGCGACCAGGCGTCGTCGTGCAGTGATCGCCGATCCGCTACGGTCGTCAGTGATCCCGGACGGGGAGGTCTCTGGTGCCGACCATGCCGACGAAGAAGTGGACATGCACTGTCGTTCGCCGAGCCGCCACGATGGCGACGGCGCTGCTCATCGGGACCAGTGCGGCGAGTTGCGCGTCAGGCGTCGCGTCCGTGACGACCAACATCAAGAGTGACAGCAACGGTGACCTCACGGCGCTGGTGCAGATCGCTGACCTGGGAGGGATGGATGCCGGCTTCGAGGGCATCCTCGCTGTGAACCCCGAGGGATGTCTCGGCCTGCTGCCGCCAGATGGGCAGGGCGAGGTCGAGGTTGTCGTCTGGCCGGCCGGAACGCGACTGACTGACGAAGGCGAGCTGCGGTCGCCCACCGGTGAGACGTTTGCAGTGGGTGATGAATTCAGTGCCGGAGGTGGAATTCTGGAGGACCTGCGCGCGGACAAGGGCGACGTGGTCGCGGACTGCGTAGCGGACGGCGAGCCTGGCGCGGTGATGCACTCCGTCGGCCCGGTCGGGCCCTGAGCCCCTGTCGGTCAGCGACGTCCAGCTTGAGGGATCGACCTTCACTAGGCTGCACAGATGTCGAAGATGACCGACCTGATGACTGGCGCAGTCGGCTACTTCTGGACCGACGTCGACGAAGTCATGGCGCTGGACCGGGCGATGCCCGGCCACGTACACCTGTCCGCCGACGGCGATCTCCAGATCGACCTCCTGGTTCCTAACGCGGACCCCTTCGGCGATGTGCCCCTTCCGAGCTCAGTGGCGGCAACCACGTCGGTGGGCGGTGCCCTGTTTCTCGATGTAGGCCATGGCCGCCTGGCCACGACACACGGCGGGTACAGGGTCGCTACACGCACGTACCGAGCCCACGGAGTGGTCACCGGTGCACCGCTGAGGGACCTACGGTCCGACGGGTTCCGCGACGTGTCGGCGTTCTTCCCTGGGATCGCAAGGTGGGCCGGGGTCGCCGGCTCCAGCACTGCGCCCGCCAAAGGCGAAGATGGTCGGCTGACGTCCCTGGCGATCACGGTGCAGGCGGCCGAAGCCCGCGCGCAGGACCTCGGCAAGGGGCGACAGCTTGAGCTCTCGACGCATTGGCAGGTCGACGGACCCGAGGACCGGCGCACCATCTACGCTCCGGTCGAGTTCAAGGTCAGCGCATCGCGTCCTGCCAGCTGGAGCGACCTGATCCCGCCGCTGCAGTCGATCCAGGGACTCCTGAGCTTGGCCTACGACGGTCTCGTCGTCGCCGACGGCGGCCGAGTGACCATGGACACCGACCGGCCACCGATGGAGAGCCCAAAGTGGTGGACCGCCCGAATCATGCGCCGTCCCGACGGAGCCCGCGCACCGCGATCGATGACCGAGATTCCGAACTTTCACCTCAGCACCATCGGCGGCATCGCCGGACTGCGGCGATGGATCGACCTGACAGACAAGCACCCGCGCGCCACAGGTCCGCTCCTAGCAGGACACCGGTACGGGCTCCAGAACGTCGAGACCCGCCTGATGGAGATCGCAGCGGCCATCGAGTACTGGGTATCGGCACATCGCCGATCGGCTCAGTGGGCACGCAAATCGCAAGGTCAGGGAAGGTTCGCCGCCAACCTCGCGGCACGAGTCGGCGCCCCCTTCGGTGATCTCGTCGGTGATCCGATGGCATGGGCGCGCCGATTCTGGAAGACCTACACCTTGCTCAAGCATGAGCCCAACAGCGAGTACGACGCCTACGAGGTCTCCCTCCTCGCCGCCACCGGCGCAGTGCTCCTACAGAGCGCTCTGCTGAACCGCGTCGCTGGCACGAGTGCGCCCGCAAGAGCGATCTGTGACAGCCACCGCTACTACCACCTCGGCGCCCAGACCCGCGGTCTCCTTGGCGCCTGAGCGGCGTATCACCCGCCGTGCACCACGACTATCTTGTTGCGCGCATCCATGTCATCTCGGTCTCGCTCAGCGTGGGTCGTCCGGCCGCGATCCATGCCGGTTCGTAGAGTTCCGCAAGTCCGCGCCAGCGCGCATCTGCAGGGTCGCGTAGTTCCCAACCGAGCTCGTCGAGCCGCAGGTCTCCCTTGCGACGATTGCAGCCCCAGCAGGCGGTGACGAGGTTGTCTTCCGCCACGGGGTCGCCACCGCCGGCGATGGGCTGGACGTGATCGAGTGTCGCGGAGCGGGTGACGAAGGCGGGGTGTGTTCTTTCGGACTTCCAGTTCGGGTGCATGGGGAACTCGTCCGGGAAGAGCCTCGACAGCAGCCGCATGACCGGGGTGAGTACGGTCTTCTCTCCGCAGTAGCGGCACTGGTAGCAGTCGCGTGCATAGATCCGCGCGATCACCGACGTCGAGGGCCATCGTTCTGCGCGCCGCGGCACGGGCTCGAACTGGATCTCCTGCAGGACCGACCGCGCGCCCTCGAGGTCGCGATCAGCCACGTGGTGCAGCGCTCGTTCGAGCGCCTCGGGGTAGGGATCGACGAGCTGGCGAGGGCGAGGCGGACGCCGTTCGTTCGCTGATCCCTGGTCCATCAGATGGCTCTCCAAGTCACGGCGTCGAGCAGACGCAGGTCCGTCAGCCGAGCCATCACCCGGACTGCAGTGTCCTCATCGGCAGCCAGCCGGTCGCGGACTTCGGCGAGTGCCCTGGCGTTGCTTTCGTCGATGAGGTCCTCGCGGATGGCTGCCCAGTTCAGGCGTCGAGCACCGAGGTTCGGGTGGCGGCGAGCGGCCTCGGCTGCTGCTGGCCCGTAAGCGGCGAGCACCCTGCTGTCGAGGATCGGGATCAGTGCTGGGCGTTTGAGGTGGAGCACCTTGTGGATCTTGGCGATCGCTACGCCCTTGGGAGCGGCGTCGCGGAAGTGTTCGTAGAGGGCGATGGCCGCTGCGTAGAGTCCGTCGGGCTCGGCCGGGTCCGCATCAGCCAGGCTGGCGTCGGCGGGCACCGTCTTCCAAGGGGCACTGCTGGCCCGATCTACGAACCAGGCGCTCTCCGCGGCCGAGATCCGGCTCGCGATGATGCGCGTCCGCGTCACCTCATCGGTAGCCAGGACGTCGGGTTGGCCGGAACCGCCCAGGTCGTACTTCGCGACGGTGCCGCCGTGGCGACGCGCGTACTCCGACAATTCCGTGAAGGGGTCAGAGACCGTGGCTCCAGCGATTATCATCTGCGATGGCATGCCACCAGAGTGCCAGAAGGGCAGGCGTACCGTCCGAATCCTTCGACACGAAGTGCGTAGGCTTCGCCGCCGCTGAGGCGCGCCGGGTCGTCCTCCAGCCTGGTAGGCGGCGCGAAACCGGATCCGCATCTCGCCGCGAAAGACTCGGCTCATCCTGTGCCGACCGGCCCCGAGCGAGTTAGCGGATGGGGCGCGTCGGTCTGCTTGGAACCGGCGAGTGCGAAATCTGAGGAGGCGCGCGCAATCACGACGTCGGCGAGACCTGACCCCGGCTCTCGGCACTACGGTGACGAAGAGGTCGGCCAACTCGTAGTAGCCGAGATCCAACCATCAGCCACAAGGAGCCAAAGCACACGATGGAAGAGTTTATTTCAGCGGTCGTCGGCGCGGTCGTCGGCGCCGCTATTGCGGGTGTCATCAGCTTCAAGCAGCAGCGGTATTCGGCGGATCGCCAGGCGGCGGACCAGGATAAGGCAGACCGCATGAGTCTAGTTCGCGAGGTTATGCGCTATCGCCTGGACCAAGAGAAGCTCATCGGCCCTTTGAACGAGATCCCACTTGTCTTCGGCTACGACGAGGATGCCATCCGGCTGTACCGGGAAACGCTTGACGCGCAGACCAGCAAGCTCCGGACGGATAAGTTGAGTGATCTGATCAACCACCTCGCCACGCTGGTGGATCTGCCCGCCACAGTGCGCCCGTCTGACATATCTCGAGGATTCGTCTCTATCCAATAACACCCGTCGTTCCGGTAACCGTAGTCATTGCCCGGCCAGTCTCATGACCGCGATGTGGTAGGTGCTCGACCCGGCGTTGCCTGGGCGCAGCTATCGACATCCATCACTGCAGCCGAATCCAGAGTTACGGCGGGCGACTTGGGGGCCAGTACTCGCACAGGTCTAATCCCCGGCCTGAGACGCGTTGAGCCGAGGACACCGCTGATGGCTTGCAGAGTGCAGCGGCGGACTCCGGCCCACCGTGGGGCTTGCCGGGGATTAGGAACCCGCAGTTCGGTCGCGGTGCAGCAATAAGCCCGCGACGGCCGGGTCGGAGATCGTGTGGCCTGGGGGTCACAGCGTGATCCAACGGGGGCGGTCCTGAACAGTCGCGGACTGAACCGCCCTGGCTTCAAAGGAGGTGGTGGTGTGCCCCGCCTTCCGTGGAGTCGGGTGCTGAAATCTAGGCCACGGTGATCGTTGCTGGGACCCATACACATCAACGTCACCTATCCGTGCAGCAGTCCCGTCCGATCAGCAGACCCGCCTGCCACCACCCCCGATTCTCCGCCGATCAGTATTGCGGCCGCGAACGCTGCTGATGCATTTGGAGTAAGTCCTGGGTGAGGTTCATCGCGGCCCTTACCAAGTACAGAGCGCGCGTCAGATCTGTCGAGAATCGCACGACCATGACGTTGGGGTCTGAGGTTGGGTGCTCCTCACGCTCAGAGAACGACAGGTTTGCCCACGGTCGGCCGTGGGCGAAACCCGAGCAGAGCTGCCAGGGCGTCAGCACGCCGAGCCTCGAGTCGACATGCTTGTCGGCGTACGTCACCACCGCCGTGCTGGAGTATCCACGCTCCACGGACTTCACGTCGATGCCTCGGTGGCGCTCGGCGACCGCGACGATCTTTGCGATCCGCTCGTCCTGGGGCTTGTAGTCCGGTAGGGCGAGCCGGTGGATCGCCTTGTGCTGGTCCTTGGCGTTCTGCATGTGCCAACGCAGGCACCGGGTGACGCGCTCGGCCCTCGAGGCAGGGTGCAGGATCCAGTAAGCAGCCGAGATGTTCTCAAGGCATCCCCGGACGAGCGAGGCTGGCGCCGCGACATGGACCGTCTGCGCGTCGACGATCAACACCTTGACCGCGTGTAGGTGGTCGACGCCGGCCACAATGCACGCCTTCACTGCGTGGGAGACGTGATACGGGTCCGCCCACTCGTCATCCCGCGCCAGCGAGGAGCGCGGATGTACGTCAAAGTCGTCCTTGTCGTCGGTCCGGTCGTTGAGCTTGTCGATCAGCGGGGCGATCGCAGCCCATTTGGCCGACACCTGCTCCGCTGTCAACGCGGCTGGCACGTCTGTCACGCCGGAGAGTCAACACCCTGCCGCCGACAGAGGTCCGGGGCACAGTCGACGACCGCCGCCTACATCATGACTCTGCCTTAGGCGCTCCTGGCGGCGGAGAGTTCGCCCAGGGGCAGCCATGCCGTCGATCGAGGGAAAGCGGTAGCTACGCGTCAGGTGCACGGGCTGCTGGTCATGGCCGCCGCGAGGATGCCGGAGTTCACGAAGTTCACGAACTCGTCGGAAGCCTCCGCCGCCCCTTCCGGACCAAAGAAGTCTTCCACGGGGCTCGCACCCATCGCGTCGAAGGCCGCTTCAGTGTCGTTGGCCCACCCTTCCGCGCAGAAACGTTCACCCCAATGGAGCAGTACATCTACTTCGTGGTCAGTGATGTCGTAGGGCTCGCCGCCTTCCCCCTCCATGAGCCCGACCCACGTGCTCAGGTATTCATTCTCTGCAGCGGTACAGGACTCGCAGGGGCCGTCGGCAGGCGTGCTGCAGGCAGCCAGCGCACAGATAGCCGTGGCCGCGAGTGATGCGACGAGGATGCGTCCCATACGTGTGGAGAGCGCCTGGTCTCCGATTCGTGACGCGGTGAGGCTGAGCACTCCGCCAGCACCCACCTGGCGGACCGTGCAACCTACTTTGAGCGACCGGCGCGACCGTGGTCTCGGGGTCACCGACTTCTTAGGACCTCCGCAGCCAGGTGATGATTGCCGCGATGGCGGCCCGTGCTCGGTAGACGACGGCGTGCTTCTCGTGGCGAGTGGCCAGGCCGCGCCGCTGCTTGAGCGGGTTGAAGGACCGTTCGACGACGTTGCGCCGCTTGTAGGGCTCGTGGTCGGGTTCGGCGGGCGTCCTCCCTCGGAGCCTCGCCGCTTGCGGTTGGACTACTGGTCGGACGGCTCAGGGATCACAACCTTGATCCCGCGCCGACGTAGCAGGGCCCGGTTCCCGCGTGAGGAGTACGCCCTGTCCCCGAGCACCGCGTCCGGCGTCGTCCTCGGGCGACTTGCGCCGAGGCGCGGCACCCAGATGCCGGCGAGCAAGACTTCCAACGTTCGCCCGTCGTGCGACTGGCCCGGCCACCGGGGCCAAGCTGCGGATCGCGATCATCACCTGGATCGAACGCACCTGCCACCGACGCCGCCGCCAACAGCGCCTCGGACGATTGACCCCATCGAGTACGAAGCCATCCTGACCGCTCAGGTCGCACTCGCCGCCTGACAACCGCTGTGCAGCCCCCTCCGATACCTTGCGCTTGTCTACAGTGGGCCGATCCGAGCAGACTGCAACAGGATAGCGACTAGAACAGCTGCCTGGGCTCGCCGAACTGCTGAACGACAACCGTGGAAGGTATAGGCAGATCGCCACGAAGATCCTCGTAGGAAGCCATCCATCGGCTGAGTGCCTCGGTGGGAGATGAAGCCCATATCGGTGGTTCTGGGCTATAGGCGCCTACCGCAAGATCGAGGGTAATCCGCTGATGGAAGTCGAGCTCGTAGGATTCCAGGGTCTCGAGGGTTTCCAGTGTCTGTCGCGTTAGCTGTCGCAGTAGCACGCTCGCGATATCATCACGGTGTGCAGCGAAAGGCAGAGCATCGAGGATGAACTCGTCCCACGGGCCGCCGATGCCAGCGCTCGGGTTGCCCCAGTACTGCGGGTCGTGCGGGCAGCCAGCAAGGCAGGACCAAGGGTGAGCATGGTCCTGCATCGCGTCCAGACTCACCAGAGGCGAGCTTGTAGCCCGCAAGAGTTCGCGAGCCGCGACAGATGGAACAACCGTGAACGCATCAGCGCCTCGCTCGAAATAGTGAACGCACCCTCGCGTACTGTACTGCACCCCGGATCGCAATGGGTTGAACAGGACATGCACGGGAAGCACCTGAGCCTGCCTCGCGGTATTGATCAGGTTGTCAATCTGACGTCCTCGCGATCCTGCGTAGCCTATGTCGTAAGAACCCTTCTTGAGCTTCTTCGCCTGCACGTAGAACGAGAACCAACCGTCGGCTCCTCCCGCGCACCAGATCCAGTCCGCACCGCGGTTGGCCTCGTCCATCTGTGTGAGCATCTTGATCCGCAGAGTGTCACCCAGATCTTCGTGCAGATTAAGCAGTACCGTCTCGGAAATCGTCGTCTCCTGCTGGACGACGCCTGCATCTTCGCCTTGCGCGATCCGTCTTCCGAGCACCAGCGCCTCGCGCACGAGGGCGGCCCGGAACCGGTCACGCTCGCCGGGCAAGGGTGGACGACGCCCGCTTCTCACAAGCAGGACACTACCGAGGGTCGCGTGTACGTGTCTCTGGCAGCTCGGTGGACCCTGCGGTCTATGACCCCGAGCCGAATCCCGGCGCACGGGCGTGGTTCCGTGCGTCGGCGACCGGCCTGATCGGCAAGGCCTGGGAGTACGTGACACTGCTCGATAGGTACTACGTGGCATGCGTGCAGAGGCGCACCCGGGCGCCGGGACGCATCGTCTACGCGGACGAGGTGCAGGTCGTCGCCGTGCCTTTCACCGAGGCCTCCTAGGATGACGACGTGACCTCCCACGAAGGCCTGGACGATGACGGCATGGGCCGGCGCTGCCGACTCGCCGACCTTGAGTTGATCGGCGCGGCGGAACAGGTGGCCGCCACGCGCTGTCGGGGCGACAACCACTCGGTGGCGGCCGCCGCCCGCGCCCGAGACGGCCGGATCGTCACCGCCGTGAACGCCTATCACTTCACCGGAGGTCCCTGCGCGGAGCTGGTCGTCATCGGCGCCGCTGCCGCACAGGGTGTCTATGACCTGGAGGCGATCGTCGCCGTCGGCGATCGCGACCGCGGTGTCCTGCCCCCGTGCGGTCGCTGCCGGCAGGTGCTCCTCGACTACTTCCCGACCCTCGACGTCATCATCGGGACACGCGACGGACTCCGTGCGGTGCCTGTGTCCGACCTGATGCCCGCCGGCTACGTCTGGGCAGATCAGCAGCTTGATGTCGACGAGGCGACGGTGTCCAGGTAGTGCCCCACCGTGAGGCACCGGTCTGGTGCAGTACACCGGGCGTGGCAGGGTCACGGAGGGATGACCTGCGACGATACGCGGATGAATGACGCGGAGTGGTGGGATGTCGTCGACGAGAAGGGTGAGCACTCGGGTCGCGCGTGAAGGCCGCTGTCGCCGTCGCAGGGCCCTGAGGTAGGGCGGCCGGGTCGAGCATCGCGCGCGGAGCGCGCGGGTCAGGAGGCCCTGCGTTGCACGATGACGGCCGTGAGGGTGGTCGTGGCCCAGGTCGTGTGCTGTTCCCCGGCTTCCCAGGTCACGAGGTCTCCCGGTCCGACGTCGGCGGGGACGTCGTCGTCGCCGGCGACCTGTCCTGTGCCTGCCACGACGTAGAACGCCTGGTCGCGTCCTGCCGGATGCTTCGGTAGCGAGGATCCTGGCTCGAGGACGGCGATGTCGACGCGGACCTGCTCGCTGTCGAGGCCCGGGGCGAGCATTGTCATCGCCACGCCGGCGGCGCCGTCGAGTGGGCTGAGGGTGAGCTGCTCGATGAGCATGGTGGTTAACCTATGGCGTGAGGTCCACGCTGGAGTGCACGACGGCGCGGCGTGCCGCGATCGCCCAGGTGCCGTAACGTCGCTCGAAGGAGTCGAGGTAGCTTCCCGCGGAGAGGACCCATCGCCCGTCGGCGACCTGTGTCAGGGCGGCGACGTCCGACACTCCGTCGGCTGTGTCCCGTCCGGTCAGGGTGATGGACGTGTTGGTCGTCCAGTGGTGCATCTGCGGCTGAGCGTCCCACTAGTGCTCGATGGCGGCGCGGATCTGGTCGTGGCCGACGAAGCGCGCCACGCCGACGTCCCACACGCCGTCAGCGTGGAAGGTCGCCAGGAACCGTCCGAGGTCTCGCTTGTCCGCTCCGTGGGCGTACTCCGCGACAACGCGGTGTAGAGCTTGGGTCGACTCGATCTGGTCGAGGCGTAACTCGAGGTCAGCGTCGCGGCTCATCTCGCCATGCTGGAGGACGCTGCGCGTGCTGGCCACCACAGCGGGCGACGTACTTTGCACGACCCACGCGCCACGCCCGAGATCGCGCAAGGTAGGCAGGCGTGTTCGTGCGATCTGCGCTGCACGTCGACATTTTGTCGACGTGCAGCCTAGATTTCACGAACCCGCGTCTATGTAACATGGCGCGTTCTTGACCACCGGGTCCGAAGGGCTGGCGTGGTCGGGGGCGGCTCGAGAGTGCCGGTGCAGCGCCTGCGGGGTGGGGCGAAGAAGCGGCGGGCGGCGTCGGGTGCTAGCGCACGTGGCGAACCTCGGCGAGGTCGAGACGCTCGTCGACGAAGCGGGCACCGTCGGCCACGAACCCGTTGCGCTCGTAGAAGCGTCGCGCCCGCAGGTTGTCCTCGACCACCCAGAGCTGGGCGGGCGAGTGCGGGGGCAGGGCTGCGTCGAGTAGCGCCTGGCCCGTGCCCGTCCCGTGGTGCGCCGCCAGCACATACAGGAGCCAAAGCTCGCGGTCACGCACGGGCTCGTAGGCCCCGATCTTGCGACCCGTGCTGCTGAATGCGACCCCCACGACCAGCCCGCCTGATTCCGCGACGATGGCGGTGAGGTCGCCTTGGAGCCAACGCTGCCAGGTCGCGGTGCGCTGCTCGAGGGTGTCCTTCTCCCAGTGCGCCGCCGGGAGGAGTCCGGAGTAGGTCTCGACCCATGAGGTGTGGTGGACGAGCGCGCAACCGGCTGCGTCGCCGGGCGTCGCGGGGCGAACGATGGCGGGGTCTTTGGGGGCCAGTGGCATGGCGGCCATCCTTCCGCGCCCCTCAGCCCGCCGTCGAGCTGCCTGGTCGTTCTCGACAGTGTGCTCGAGACCCTCGGGGCTCCTGGGCGCCGTCCGGAGAGACGCAACCTACTTTGCGCGCCGCGCGTGGCGCGCCCGGGTTCATGCGAACTGCAGCGGCGTGTCCGCGCAATCTGCGCTGCACGTCGACATTTGTTGTGTCGACGTGCAGCCTAGATTTCACAAACCCTCACCTATGTAACATGGTTCGGGCTTGAATCTTGCTTGACCTTCGCCTGACGATGGCCGAGGTTCGCTGGCGGCTCGAACCGGGCAATCCTGTTGGTACGTCTGGCCTGGCGACGGCCCTCAGCGGTGAGTGTCGAGTCTTCCGATGGCGGGATCTGCCCGCTGTACTAGTGCAGACCTAAGTGTGGAGCGATGTCGTCGTGACGTACCGAGTTGCGGATCTTCGCGCCTTCGACCGGCAGTTCCTTCAGAACGGGCGAGCGCGACGCCCCCGATACCTCGAGCTGGAGCCGGACTGCTGGATGTGCCCGGCGCGCGGCAGGCCCAAGACCCGTGAGCACGTGTTCGGGCGCTGGATCATGAAGCGGCTTCCGGGCGACCTCCTGACCTTCGAGCCGCATCGGGCAGGACCGTTCGGCCGGGACCACAGCGACGTACGCGGTCCGATGGGGCTCGACGCACTGAAGGTGGGCCGGGTCTGCGCGACATGCAACGGGGGGTGGATGTCGGCGCTGGAAGTGGACGCGGCCAGGCTCATCTTCCAGGGAGACCGGGACCTTGACGTTGACGACGCCCGTCGGTTAGCGCATTGGGCGCTCAAGACCGCCGTGGTGCTCAACGTGTCACAGCCATCACCACTCGTCTGGACCGAGGCCGACCGACACAAGGTCCAGTCAGGGCCCTTCGCCCGTACCGCCGTGTCGGTCCTGCGGGTCGACGGCGCTGACGTCAACTGGGCTCAGGGCGAGCAGAAGGCAGGGGTGGTCGGGCACGACCCGCTTGAAGTGGCCGCATTGATGAGTTTGGCGACTCTTCGCCGATCCGGTGGGGAGTAGCCCGTGGAGGTAGGGGGCGAGGTCCTCGATGATCAGAAGCGCACGTCGGCAGTTGCCAGCCCTACCGCGATACCGAGCAGCAGGCTCGTCGCGGCAGCGACGTGCAGTACGGCGGCTGCTGGCGCAGAGGCCGTCCCTCGTGCGGGGCGGGCTGAAGTCATGGCGCGGAAGGCGGGTGCGATCCAGCGCAGGTAGTAGAACAAGCTGGCGATGGAGTTGGCGGCTGCCAGCACGACGAGCCAGGCGAGCCCTTGGTCTGCCGCCGTGGTGAAGGCCGCGACCTTTCCCAGGAACACAGCGGTCGGGGGCGTACCTACCAGGCCAAGGAGGCACACGACCAGGCTGACGAGGAGCCACGGCCGGCCGGCGGCGCCTGCGGCCCAGCCGACCAGGGTGGTGCGTCGTGGCAGGGCGGCCGCTGCCGCGAACGCCCCGATGTTCGTGACGGCGTAGGCGGCCAGGTAGAGCTGCAGCGCCGGGGCGGCGAGCTGCGCACCGGCGGCGGCCACGATCATGAGGAGGTACCCGACCTGGCTGATGGTGGAGTAGGCGAGCAGGCGTAGTAGCGACTGCTGCCAGAACGCTGCCAGATTTCCCAGCGTCATGCTCGCGGCTGCTACGACGGCGATCACGACCGGAAGGCCTACGGGGGTGTCCGCGAACGGTTCGTCGACGAGACGAAGGGCCGCGGCAAGGGCCCCGAGTTTGGGGATGGTGGAGATGCAGGCCGCGACGGCCGGGCTCGTGCCGTCCAGGACGTCCGGTACCCAGAAGTGCACCGGGACCGCCCCGGCCTTGAATAGCACGGCGGTGAGCAGTCCGAGTGCGGCCAGGGCGACGAGCGCGGGCGCGGTGCGCGGCATCGTGTCGGCAAGCAGTGCGTAGGTCGTCCGACCGCCACCCAGGACGAGCGCGGAGACTCCGATCAGGAGCACGACCCCGACGAGGGCGCTGAGCAGGTAGTACTTGAGCGCGGCCTCGGTGGCGCGACCGTCCTTGCGGAAGCCGGCCAGGGCGTACAGCGGCACGCTCGCCAGCAGGAACGCGGCGACGAGCATTAGGGCGTCGCTCGCGGCGGCGAGGGCGTCGGCGCCGAGGACTGCCAGCAGAACCAGGACGTACGCCTCGGTCTCGCGCGGGTGTCCGGAAATCTCGGTGCGCAGCAGCACGACGACGGCGAGCGCGGCCGAGGCGGCAGCGAGGCGCACCACGGCCGTCGTCGCGTCCACGGTCCACGTCCCTGCGAACACCGTGCGCGCCGGCTCGCCGAGCGTCGCCAGCGTGGCCACGACGCTGCCCAGGCAACCCGTCGCGGCGACGACGGCGACGCGTCGCTGGTCCTGTTGGCGTGTCCACAGGCCCAGGAGCAGACCGCCGATCGCGGCGACCAGCAGGACAATCTCGGGCAGTAGGGCGAGGGGGTCCTCGTGCATCGGCACCACGGCGGTCTACCTCGCGACCAGGGCGACCAGGGCGTCTGCCGCCGGGCCGACGACGTCGAGCAGCAGCCAGGGCAGCAGGCCGACGGCCACGCTCAGTGCGAGCAGCGGGACGATGGCGAGCCGCTCGGTGGCGGTCATGTCCCTCAGGCCGCGAGCGTCGACGCCGTCGGGCACGGCGAGGTTCCCCGTCAGGAGGCGGCCGAGCGTCCGCAGGAACAGGCCGGCAGTGAGCAGGATGCCCAGGACCGCGACGGCCACCGCGACGGGTGCTCCGGCGATCGATCCGGCGAAGATCTGGAACTCGGCCACGAATCCGGACAGTCCGGGCAACCCCAGGGACCCGAACGCCGCAACGGCCAGCACGGTACTGAAGCCCGGCATGACGTGCGCGAGCCCGCCCCACTGCGAGAAGGAGTACGAACGGCCGCGCGACCACAGGACGCCGGCCACCAGGAACAGCGCACCGGTGAGCAGACCGTGGCTGACCATCTGCACCACGGCGCCGGTCGCTGCGACGCCTGCGGACCTGGTCGCGTCAGCGGCGTCGCCGCCGTCGCGCGCCAGCACACCGACCGCACCGAGGCCGATCAGCACGTACCCCATGTGATTGACCGACGTGTAGGCGATCATCCGCTTGACGTCGGTCTGGGCGAGCGCGACGAGCGCACCCCACAGCACACTGACGACGCCGACGACGACGATCCAGGTGCCCCACCGCTGCCAGGCGTCGGGCAGGGTCGCCATGGCGATCCGCACGAACCCGAAGGTGCCGAGCTTCAGCAGCACACCGGCCAGGACCGCCGATCCTTCCGCGGGTGCGTCGGTGTGGGCGGGTGGCAGCCAGGTGTGGAACGGAAACACGGGGGTCTTGACGGCCAGCCCGACGAAGAGGGCCAGCAGCACGAGCGAGGCGGTGCCGGGCGCGTCCTGCCAGGGCGGGTCCTCGGTGAGCCGCACGATGTCGAAGGTTCGTGGCGTGGATCCGAGGAACAGGCCGATGAAGCCGAGCAGCAGCGCCAGCGATCCGACGAACGTGTACAGGAAGAACTTCAGGGCGCTGCGCTGGCGGTCGCCGTGTCCCCATCCCGCGATGACGAAGTACATCGCGACGATCGACAGGTCGAAGAACAGGAAGAACAGGATGAGGTCGAGAGCGGCGAACGTCCCCAGGCAGGTGGTCTCGAGCAGCAGGAAGAGCGCCGCGTGGCTGCGGGCCCGCTCAGGTCTGCGCAGCGACCAGATCGCACAGCACCAGAACAGCACGGCGGTCAGCGCCAGGAGCGGCAGGGAGAGCCCGTCGACGCCCACGTGGTACGAGGCGTCGACGGTGGGGATCCACCGCACCTTGACGTCGTACTGGATCCCGCCAGCGGGATCCAGACCCCACCAGGTCCAGGCGACCAGGGCGACGACGGCCGACGACGTCGCCAGCCATGCCCATGCCGCCGCGCGTCCCGGGACGCGGGCAGCCACCAGGACCAGCCCGGCGGCAGCGGGCAGCAGGACGAGGACGGTCAGCAGCACGGCGTCACCTCACGGTCAACAGGATGATGAACAGCACACCGAGTCCGGCGGCGGCCTGGGCGTAGTACTGGTGCAGCATGCCCGTCTGGGGCAGGCGGGCGAGCTCGCCGAGGCGGCCGGCCGCGGCCGCGGTCCGTCGTACCGCGCCGTCGAGCACCCGGTCGTCGAGGACGGCGGTCCGTCGGGCCGCTCCGAGTGCCCCGACGGCAGAGCCCTCGACGGCCCCGTCCACGTGCCGCACGTCCGCGGTGCCTGTGGCGCGAGCAGCGGCAAGGACGCCGGCAGGCAGGGCCATGGCGCCCCGATCGAGGAGCCGGTCGGCACGGTCGGCGGCCCGAGCGATCCCGAGTGCTCCGCGCCCGACAGCGGTCAGCAGCGCGCGAGTGCCGAGCCACGGTGCCAGCGTGGTGCGCTCGAAAGCCTCAGCCACTGCCGGTCGAACAAGGACGACGGCTCCGACCACCACGGCCAGCACTCCCGACAGCGCCAGCGCTCCCGCCCCGGGTCCCTGGCCCGGCGGCACACCCAGGAGGCCCGCGACGGCGTCGCGCACCGCCGGCAGCGCCAGGACTCCCGACGCGACAGCTGACGCCGCGAGCACGAGGATTGCGACCGCCGTCGCGGCCGGCACCCGCTGCGCCGAAGTGCCACGCCCCGGGGCCAGGACGAGCGCCACGACCTTTGCGGCATAGGCCGCCGAAAGCGCCCCGGCAGTCAGGGCGACGACATGGAGCGCGGCACCGCCGGGCAGGCCGGCCGCCTCGACCCCCGCGAGCACCTCGTCCTTCGTCATCCACAGCGACAGCGGCGGGACGCCCGCCAGCACCGCGGCGCACACGACCGCCGCCACGCCCACCGCGGGCGTGCGCCGTGCCGCTCCGCGCAGCCCGGAGAGCTGCTTGGTGCCGAACACACCGAGCCAGGCACCGGCCGCCACGAAGAGACCTGCCTTGACCGCGGCATGGGCGGTCAGGTGCTCGACACCACCGAGCAGGCCAGCACCGGAGCCGACGGCGGCGGCTCCCGCGCCGAGGACCACGAACCCCATCTGAGCGGCGGTGCTCGCCGCGAGGAGCAGCTTGAGATCGGTCTGCGCCACGGCGACGGCGCCCAGCACGAGGGCGGTGACCGCACCGACCCAGGCGATGGCGGCCGCCGCCGGACCGGTGAGCCCGTCATGCAGTCGCAACAGCAGATAGCCTCCCGCGGCGACCATCGTGGCGGAGTGCAGCAGGGCACTGACGGGGCTCGGCCCCTGCATCGCCGCGGACAACCAGCCCGAGAACGGCAGCTGGGCGGACTTTCCGAGCGCAGCCACCACGACGCCGGCCGACGCCAACGCCGCCCACGGCGATCCGAGGCCGACCAGATCGAGGGACAGGCTTCCGCTACCGGCGAGAACGGCTCCGGCCGCGACGTACAGGCCGAGGTCGGCCGCCCGGGTCGTGAGCAGCGCCGTCGTGGCCGCCGTCGTCGTGCCCGCGGCACGCCAACGGAAGCCGATGAGGGCGTACGACGTGGCTCCCATGACCTCCCAGCCGACGAGCAGACCGGGGAACGTCGTGGCAGTGACCGTGAGCTGCATCGCCGCGACGAACAGCAACCAGTAGCCGAAGAACCGTGCTCGCGAGACCTGTGCCTCGCGATCGGCCGCGGCGAAGACCGTCACGGCGAGGGCGACGGCCGCCACCGTCACCGTCAGCACGGCCGAGAGCCCGTCGACGGCTAGACCGACGTCCGCCCCGTCGACGACCGCTCGGCCAGCGGCGGCCAGGAACGGCACCGAGACGGCGGGTCGCGCGATGGCTGCGATGACCGCGAGGAACGCACCCGCGACGCCGAGCAGCAGGGCGAGCGGGACGGCGGCGCGATCGAACCGATGCCTGCCCAGCAGCAAGACCATCCCCCCGGCGGCGGGCAGCACGACCAGGGCGAGCAGCGTGGCGCTCATCCGCCGAGCTCCTCGGCCGCATCGACCGTGTCGACCTGTCGCGCGCGGTAGATGGCCAGCGCGACGGCGAATCCCATGGCCATCTCCACCGCCATGACCACCGTGGCCACCAGGACGAGCACCTGAGGTCCCGGAAGCTGCGGCGTCACGAAGTACCAGGCCGAGCCGGCAGCCAGGAGCACACCGTTGACGACGAGTTCGAGGCCCATCATGACCATCACGATCGACTGCTGGGACAGCGCGCCGAACAGGCCTGTGCCCACCAGGGCGGCAGCGATCGTCAGCACGACCTGCAAGGTCAGGACACTCATCGGGGCAGCCCTCCATGCACGGGGTCGTCCGGGCGGCCCTGGCCCAGATCGGCACCGAACCGGTCGTAGCGGCCACGGTGCGTCGCCAGCGTGATGCCGGCGACCATCGTCGACAGCAGCACGACGCCGACGACGACCATCAACAACATGTGCTGGCCCATGATCGCCTCACCGACCTGCCGCGTGGGATCCGGCGGCGGGGTACCGGTGCGCTCGGGCCAGTCCACCGTCCAGATGCCCACGACCAGCACGGCGAACGTCGCGGCACCCACCACCGCCGACACCTTGGTGCTGTGCATCATCGTCATCGGCATGAGGCCGGCCGGATTCATCATCAGCATGATCATGAACACGACCATGATCGCCATCTCGATGGTCATCATCAGGATCGTCAGCAGGCCGAGGTAGGCGAGGTCCATGACCAGCAGCATCCCGCCGGTCGCGAGGAAGGACGCCAACAGGCAGAACGTCGCACGGGCCATGGAGTCGACGACGAACACCAGGACGCCCGCGCATACCGCCGCGGCACCGAGGCCCGCCAGCAGGAGCAGCTCCGTCATCCGTAGAAACCTCCCAGGGTCAGCACCGCCGCGACGGCGCTCTGGACGATGACCAACGGCAGGACGACCACCCAGGCGACGTCGGCGAACCGCTCGGGACGCACCAGCGGTAGCCGTCGTCCGACGCCGACGAGCACGGCCATCACGGCCAGGGTCTTGAGCGCATACCACAGTGCACCGGGCAGGGCCGGCCCGTCCTCGGCCCCGAGGAACCAGGCCGCTGCGGTCGCGGACGCGACGCCGAGCAGGACGGCGCGTCCGAGGTCCACCAGCAGCCGGTCGAGCCCGGAGAGCTCGCTCAGGACGCCGCCGGCGACGTCTTGCGCGGCCGGCGCGCCGAACGGCCCCCAGAAGGTGAAGGCCGCCGCACCCAGGAGGAACACGACGAACGCCACCGGCATGGTCCACACGAACCAGGCGCCACCCGCCTGAGCGGCCACCACCTCGGTGGCACGCAACGATCCGGCCCCCACACCCACCGTGATGATCGCGAACATCAACGGCAGCTCGTAGGCGAGCCCCTGGGCGAGGAAGCGGTAGGCGCCCACCAGGGAGTACACCGCGTTGGGGCCCCAGCCCAGCAGCCACACGGCGACCCACAACAGTGCCTCGGCGGCGTTGAACCAAACCAGGTCCGCCGATGTCGAGACCACGCTGCGCCCGTCCCACGGGAGCACCGCGGCGGAGGTCAGCGCGAGCGTCGGCACGGCGGCGACGGCGACCGTGCGCAGCAAGGCGTCCGGAGCCAAGGTGGTGCGCCGCCGACCCAGCAACAGCCGCGTCCCTGCACGCACGGGTGCGGCCGCGTCCGGCCCGGGCCCGGCGCGGAACCCGGGGCGGAACCCGGGGCGGAACCCGGCGCGAGCCGCAGCGTCGAGCCCTGCGAAGAACAGTCCGAGCAGCAGCGCGCCGACCACCACGACGAGCCCGGCCCACACCGAGGTCCAGGTGGTCGGATCAGTCATGTCCGCCCCCGTGGTGGCCTCGTGCCGGCTCGACGTGCGCGGCGCCGTCCCCAGCGTCGTCGTGCGCCAGGGCGTGTCCCGGACCGACGACGACGCTCGCCACGGCGAGGCGGGCGCCGGCAAGCTCCGCACCCTGGAGTGTCGTTGCCAGCTCCTGCGGACCGACGACCGGGCTGCGCGCGTCCGGCGGAGGGCTCTCGCTCAGCACGTCGCACCAGCGGTGCAGGCACTCCGCGACGTCCGTCCCGGCCGGGGCCGGCACGCCGCGCAGCGACCAGGCCAACACCCGGGAACGCGCGAGCCGGCGCGCCGACCGAGCGGCGTGCGCCGCGGCTCCGGGCCGTTGCTCGCGGACCGCCGCGCGAGTCTCACGCCACCGCTGCAGGACGGGGGCGGGCCCGGTCAGCGTGAGCAGCCGGACCAGCGCGTCCAGCGCACACTGTTGCGGACCGGCTGTCCAGGGGTGCGCGTCGTCGGCCCAGCGCACCCCGACATCGGACAGCACGTCGCCCTGCATCGACGCCTCGACGACCAGACCGTCGGGCCACCCGGGCAACCAAGGGCCCAAGGTCACGTGCAACGTCTCAAGCTCGAGCCCGTCCCGGTCTGGCGCCGAGGACGCCATGGGCAGCCCGGCGACGTCCATGTCGTCGTGGTCGTGGCCCTCGCCGCTTGTGGGCCCCTCGTGATCGGCGTGTCGGTCGGTGTCCGCGTCCGGCCCCCGGCCCACCCACGGGTCTGCGGGCCCGGCGTCGGATCGTTGCGCCTCCCACGCCAGGAGGTGGCGAACCGCCGCGTCCAGGCGGGCGTCCAGGTCCGACGCCGTCGCGAGGTGTACGTGCGACCGTGGTGCCGGCACCTGGGCCCAGAGCACCTCCACGGCGGCCGCGAGCTCCGGCCCAGGGCTGCCCGCGACGACCAGCAGGTCGGCATCCGCAGGGGAACGCGCCAAGGGCCAGCCGCGGCGCAGCAGCACGGATTCGACGACGCTCCCGACCCCACGCCCGTCAGGCGCCACCACGACCAGCACATGAGGTCGCGCCAGAGCGAACCGGGCCACCCGCCCTCTCAGACCCATCGCAACGCGCCCTCCCGCCAGGCGTAGACGACACCGACCAGCAGGACCGCGAGGAACCCGAACATCTCGATCACGGACGTTGCCCCCGTCTGGGCGACCACCACCGCCCACGGGTACATGAAGATCATCTCCATGTCGAAGGCGAGGAACAGCACGCACAGGGCGTACCAGCGCACGTGGAACCGCGAGACGGCGTGCTGGGCTGGGAGGTTGCCCGACTCGAAAGGCAGGCTCATGGCGGGCGTCTGCGCGACGGCCAGCGCCATCGCAGCCACCCGCAGCCCGATCAGCACGAGCCCGATGCCCAGAGCCAGCCCACCCAGCGCGACCACAGGTGCCTCCCTCGCATCGGCACGTCACCTTCGGCTATGGCTCCCCACGATGCCGAGAACCGGATGTGTCAGCATCTCGGCAACCCCCGTGCCATTTGCGAGGCCGTGCTCATCCACGGCGCGGGCGCCGGCTCAGGGGGTTTGTGCCGCGACCGCGTCGACGAACTCCCAATGCCACGGCTCGTACTTCGAGCCGCCGGCCCTCGCCCAGTCGGGGTTGTCCCAGCCGGAGGTCTGCGCCTGGCCTGCGAGCCAGTCCCACCGCTCCCCGGCATAAGTCTCGGCGCACAGGTCGACCGCGAGGCCCCAGCCGTGGTTGGAGGTACCCGGCGTGGCTGCGAGGTAGCCCTTGGCCGCCTTGGTCGCGACCTGCTGGTCGTAGGACCGGTAGCCGTCCGAGATGCACATGGCCTCGCCGAACCTGGCGAGGTAGGCCTCATTCAGCTGGGCCAGCGACTGGGCTGCGTCCGCGCGCATCTGCGCCGCACCGTCCCAGGGCGAGCACAGCTGGTCGACAGGGACTTGACCGTTGGCCAACCCCTGCTGAACTGTGACGTCGCAGCCAGGGGGCATCGCCGCATCGCCAGACGCATCGTGGTTCTGAGGCTCGCCATGGTCGTGCTGCGGGGCTTCGTCCGGCTCCACCTGCGGCGGCGGGGTCGGCTCCGGTTCCGGAGCCGGCTCGATCTTGATCTTCGGTCGTTCCCCGGCCCTGGAGACCTTGGCGGACCGGTCGACAACGACCGGGGGAGCTGCGGCCACCGGCTTGCCCTTGCTGGCTTCCTGCGCCCGGGCGTCGGGCCCCTGCCCGAAAGCGTCGGCATGGGCGTCCCGGGACTCGCCGGTAGTGATCGCGAAGGCAGCCGTCGCAGCGACCATGGCGGCAACACCGAGGCCGCCGCCAAGGAGGCGGGCGCCGGCGAGCGCGCTCCGCGGGCGAGCCTCTGTATGGCGACCACGTCTCGTGCGGCTGCGGGTCGACTGAGCTCGACGAACCCGCCGGGACTCAACAGGACTCGTGTAGCCGTGCCTCATGCGAGGCCATCACAGAGCAGTCGGCCCCGGGCAGGCTTGAGATCGGCTACCGGACCAGCGCACAGGTAAACAGGCATCGACATCTCCTGGCGCCTGCGAGGTTAGCTGTCGGGTTCGGGTCGGAGACTGACCCGGCCAGCGAGATCGCTCGCATGGCTTCACCCCAAGGACGCCGACCTGCGGCGCCCGAAAGTGGTTCCCCCGTCCCTGCCGAACCTCGACGAGCACGCGACGGCGGCAGGGCTCGACGCCCGCCCGTGCACCCCACGATCGTGAGATGGACAGAACGTACCGGACGACGCACCGAATGTCACGGATAGATAACGAGGCCCGAGTCTGGCGACGGCTTCCGCCGAGATCCCGGATGCGCCTCCGGGTATGTGTGCTCGTGGCTGTGGTAGCCGCGATCACGGTGTCACCCGGCCTCCTGGCCAAGCACCGGATCCCAACTGGCACCCAGGTCACGGCTGGTGAGCAGGCCGGTGTCCGTGGCGATGAGGATCCATGGCTGGTTGCCGGGGCTGTCGTCGGGCACGTACGTCATGGCCTGGAACCCGCTGGGCGTGCTGCCGTGCTCGGTCCAGTCCTCGGAGCCGGGTGAGCCGGTCCAGACGACGCCCTGGGGGTCGATCCCGACCAAGGTCCCGCCCAGCCCGGCATCGACGAGTACGAGGCGTGGCGCATCCCGGTCCAGGGTGAAGGTCCGCCCACCGTCACGGCTCAACTGCAGTCCCGCGGGCGTGGCGGCGACGATGGTGTCCGGGGCGGCGCCCATGACGTGCACGTCGCGGGCCTCCACGGTCGCGCCAGGCGTCCAGCTCTGCCCGGAGTCATCGCTGATCAGCAGCCGTGAGGTAGCCGAGTCCAGACCGACGACGCGCACGGCGCCGCCACTGGTCGTCGCTGTGCTCAGCGCGTGGAAATCGACTTCACCGGTGAGGGAGACCTGCTCCCAGGTGGCGGCGCCGTCGGTGCTGCGCATCAGCCCGAGATTGGGCGACTTGAGGTCCGGATATTCCCCGGGAGCGGGGTGACCAGAGGCGTAGACGGTGCCATCGACAGCGAGGGTCATGCCCATCGTGTCCTGGCGACCCTCGCCGGCCCGCTCGAGCTGTCCGGGCTCGTCCCGGAACGGGTCGGTGATGGTCCAGACGCCGGTATGGGTCGCGATCAAGATGGTGTGGTCGGTCCTGGCGACCTGGACGTCGTGCACATGCCTGAAGTCAGGCAAGTCCTGGGTTGCCGGCGTCGTAGCGGTAGGCGTCGGTGGTGGGGTGGTGGTGCAGGCAGCCAACAGCAGCACGGCTGCCGCTGCTGCCCACCTGCTCCGCCGTCTCATCAGGGCAAAGTTCATCAAGGCAGTCCTTCGGCAAGAGCCCGCGGGGCGTGCGCCGTCATGCGCACCCCCACGGGCAGAGGGTCACATCGAGGCGAGTAGGTCTTCCATGGTGGAGATCTCCGCCTGCTGGGTCTCGACGATCTGCTGCGCCATCGCGACAGCGTCATCGTGTCGGCCCTCGTCCATCTGGACCTGCGCCATCTCGATGGCACCCTGGTGATGAACGATCATCTGCTCAAGGAACAGCCGCCCTGCCTCGGCACCCTGCGCGTCCTGCAGAGCCTGCATGTCCTCTTCGCCCATCATCCCGTCCATGGACCCGTGATCCATCGAGCCGGACTCAGCCATCGGTGATCCCCATTCCTCGAGCCAGGTGCTCAGCTGCTCGATCTCGGGGCCCTGTGCGCCCTTGATCTGGTTCCCCAGGTCGACGACCTGGGGGTCGACGCCGTCCTTGACCAAGATGACGTCGGACATCTCGATCGCCTGCTCGTGGTGGGGAACCATCATCTGGGCGAACATCATGTCTTGCTGGTTGAACAAGTCGCCCTGCGCTGAGCTCTCCTGCTCTTCGATCTCGGTCGCGGAGGGCATCGACGCCATGTCGTGCCCAGAGTCGTCGTCGTTCGAGCACGCCGCGAGACTCACGACGGCCGCCAGCGCGATCGCTGGCGCAAACACACGCTTGAACTTCATGAAAATGGACCTCTCAACTCGGTACTCAGCAACCACACATGCCCCCAGAGAGGGGCGAAACGGTCGACGCGAAAGCGTCGAGGGCGTGCGGTTCCTACGTCCGAGAGATCCCGAGGAGATGAAGCGACGGCGCGGAGCCATGGTGGGACTGCGCCCGGCCCCCATCGACGAGGCGTGACCACACGGGGGCAAGGCGTGCCAGGATGCCGGCGCCGGGGCGCGTGAAGGCGAGGAGCACGACCAGGACCATCAGGCACATGGCCGATGCCATCTCGTGCACGCCACAGTCAACGCAACCATCCTGCTCGTGGTGCCCACTGCCAGCCCCCTGGGCTGCCAGGTCATGGGTGGGGGCAACGTGGTGGTCCGCGCTGGCCATAGTCGCTGCCGCCGGCCCGCCGTGGGCACTGGACGACCCGCTCATCGCGTGCATCGTCACGACACCCAGCAGCAGCGCCGCGATCAGCAGGGCACCCGAAAGACCTCGCCGGTGCCCAGCGAGGAGCGAACGAAAGTCGGCCATCAGGTGCATGTCCCCGTCAGCCTAACTACCGCTCCAGAGCATTGCCACGAAGGCCACTCCTCCAGCCCCTGATCCCAGCGCGGCGAACAGCGCCCGACGTGCCCATCGCCCACCCGTACGCACACCGTGCCGTGCTCGTGCCTCCCACCTCGCGCACTCGGCCCCGCACGCAGCGCACGGCGCCATGCACACCGGCGTGAGCTCCGGTGCGAGCTCCCGGGCCCAGTTGTAGCGTCCCGGACAGAGCCCGGATCCTGTGCCGACAGAAGGGACGAGGCCATGCCGACGGAGAACCAGCACGACGGCGGCGCTCAGCACGCCGAGACTCAGCACTCGGACGACCAGCACCAGCACGGCTCCGACGGCCACCAGATGAAGGGCATGTACCTGCGCTTCGCCGCGATGATCCTCACGGCCATGGTCGTCATGTACTGGGTGATGTTCGTCGGTTCCTGGGAGTGGAGCCACGTCCGCTTCAGCCAGAGCCGGGTCTTCATGGCGATCACCATGGGCGGCACCATGGGCCTGATCATGCTCGCCTGGATGCTGAACATGTACAAGAACACCAAGGCCAACGTGGCGATCGTCGTCGCGAGCCTCGTGCTCCTCGCCGGTGGTACCGCCCTGGACCGGAGCCAGGTGACGGTCGACGACACGGCGTTCATGAGCGCGATGATCCCGCACCACTCCCTGGCCATCACGCGGTCCGAGCGAGCACAGATCACCGACGTCCGGGTGTGCCAGCTCGCGGTCGAGATCATCGAGGCGCAGAACCGCGAGATCGCCGAGATGGACTGGCTCATCGAGGACATCCAGCGCAACGGGCTCGCCCTGACACCCGAGGAGGCCGACGCCCGACCGGTCCCGGCGTTCCCCGGGACCGCGATCCGCGGCTGCCCGACGCCCTGACCCACGGGAACGAGGGCAGGATCGGATGAACGCGAAAGGGGCTGCTACCCGGTGAGATGACGCCCATCTCTGGTGCCCGCGGCTCCGGTTGCGCAAACCGCGTGCACTATTCGTCCGAACACTGCGAGATGGAACACTGCACTTCCGCCAGACGGGCGTCGCAGCAGACCGCCCCACGACTTGAGGTCGTCGAAGCGCAACTGGAAGAGCGGCGCCCGGCCGGTCGGCGGCTCGGGCCGTCGACGCGCCTGGTCGGCGCACCTCCTACGCGAAGTCGGCCCAGATCCGCTGCTCGCTACCGTCGACAGTCATCGTCCCGCCGTGGGGAAGGATCCACTGTGGTCGCGTGTGGCCGAACGGCACGCCGACGACGATGACGGCGTCGGAGTTGTAGCGCTGCACCGTCTCGATGGCGGCATCGCGCTGCTCGGCACGCTGGGCGGATCGCTCTGCCGACGTCCGGCGCACCTCGAAGGACGAGGCCGGCGGTCGGGCGACGACGACGGCGTCGACGGCGTCGAGGAGGCCGCGCTCCCCGAGCGAACGCACGATCCAGCCGAACTCCCGAGCGGGGATGAGCTCTTCCGAGCTCTCGAGCAGCAGGACACCGCCCTGCAGCACGCCCGGGTCGGTGGGGAACCGGCCCGCCATGAGGATCCAGGCGAGTATCTCGATGCAGCCTCCCCAGGTGCGGCCGGTGACGGACCGCTGGGGTCCGGCCCAGGTCCACGGTTCGGTGGGTTCCCGGTCGCCGTGGTCCGTCAACGCTGCGGGGTCCTGCCAGTCGATGCCGAAGTCCTCGGACTCGCCCGGATCGGTGATCTCCAGGCGCTCACCGGTGAGCAGCGCGGCGCGCAGCGAGGCGGCGTGGATCGGGTCCACGGAGGGACCAGGCCCGAGGTGGACCTGCGTGGAGCCGCCGTAGAAGCCGGCGATGCCGTGGGTCCACAGCCAGTTGAGGAGGTTGGTGTTGTCGCTGTAGCCGAGGAACGGCTTGGGGTCGGCCCGCATCAGGTCGGCGTCGAGGTGGGGGATCACGGTGATCTGGTCCTCGCCGCCGATGGTGGCCAGGACCGCCCGGATGTCAGGGTCACCGAACGCCGCGTTGAGGTCGGAGGCACGGGCCTGCGGCGTCGCGCCGAGCTGGCGCGTGGTCGGGTACTCCACGGGGACCAGGCCGGTGATCTCCTGCAGACGCGCCATGGCTTGTTCGTGCACCGCCGGCGCGAACCCGGGCGCGGCGAACGATGGTGAGACGACAGCGACCTTGTCCCCGGGGGCGGCCTTGCGCGGCGATGCGAGCTCCATGACCGACAAGGTGCCACACCGGAAGACCGGCGGAAGACGACTTTTCGTCTGACCTGTGTCGCAGTGCCGAAGCGACGCCGATATCTCGCGAAACCGCCGTGCCGCAGAATGGCGGAAGCGCTGTCGCTGCTAGTGCTACGGTGGCCACGGAGGTCGCAGCCATGGAAGTGGTATATCAGACCGGCGAGAACCGTGTTGTTCTCCGTCCCGCGCTTCTCGTGATCGCGTGTGATCCACGCGCGCTCGAGCCGGTGATGGACTACACGCCCCAAGAGCTGGAACTGCTGAATTCTCTGCGCAACTTCACCTTCTACACGACGTGCCTGCGCGTGTATCCGCGCACGTCGCAAGGTCGGGTCGTCATCCTCGCTCCTGATGTCGTCGAGTCCCAGTCGGGCCTCGTGCAGGGTTATCGCAACGAGACGGCCAAACAGTGGGGTCTTCCGGTCGCGAACGACGCCGAGAGCAACGTGGTCACGATCTATCAGATGGCCGGGATCGACGGCGAGGCGGATCCAGCCACCCTGGCCGCGCAGCGCGAGGCGTTCCTGGACGACCCGCCGTCGTGGTGGCCGTTCCAGCCTGGTCGGTACGAGATCGTGCAGGTCGAGGAGAACCAGAACGGCGTGACCCACCCGGCCGCCAACCCGTTGTTGACGCCGTACTTCAACCAGTTCTCGTTCGGCGAGCTCGGTGCCGGTGCACCGTGGCGATGGCTCGACATGCAGGGCGCGAACGACACCGTCTACGTCCACGCGTCGACCTGCTTCGAGTCCGTCCTGCACTGCTGGTCGTACCTGAACATCCTGCTCAGGGCGAAGCCGGAGCTGATGACGATGCCCAAGGACAGTGCCATCGTCATCATCGGGGCGGGGGTGAGCGGGCTGCTCTGCGCGCAGCGCCTCATCGACGCGGGCTACACGAACGTCATCCTGCTGGAGAAGACGGATCGCTTTGCCGGCAAGACGCACTCGCTGCAGGTGCCGGATCAGGACCGTACGACGATCGCCGAGCTCGGCACGTGCTATCTGTCACCGGCGTACGACCAGATGGTGCAGTCGCTCTCCGACTTCACCGTCGGCAACGCCCGTGTGCCCGTCGCGCACGGTTCCGAGCGCGGCATCGTGGTCGGTGAGCCACCCCACGAGGCGGTCATGACTTTCGGTGACTACGGGCTGATGGTCGCCTGTCAGCACCTTGGTTTCGGGTGGCCCTGCAGCGAGGAGGAGCAGGAGCTCGCCTACCTTGCGCTCGCGGTCGCCGCCGCGAACTACGTCCGCCTGCGCTACGAGATCTTCGGCACCTTCAACGGAGTCATGCCGGACTCGAGACCGGCGGGTGACCCGTACGGCGTGTTCTCGAAGACCTTCGCGCAGTACCTCGATGACAACTGGATGGGCGTGCTGAAGGGCTATCTGATGTACGCCTATCAGGTGCAGGGATATGGCGATCTCGACAAGATTCCTGCGTACTACGGCCTCGTCTGGGTCACGCCGGACATGGCGTGGCCCTTCGGCGAGTGGAGCGGCGTCACAGCCTGGCAGAAGGGCTGGGAGGACGTCTGGGATCAGATGGTCAGGAAGTGCACCATGAACATCACGCTGAACGCGGACGTCGTGAGCATCCGCCGCTGATCCCGTGCGCCGGCCGTGCCCAGCCCGGCGTCAGACGGCGCGGGCCCGGTACGCCGTCGGCGACATCCCGTGCGTGCGGGCGAACCGCCGGGAGAAGTACAGCGGGTCGTCGTAGCCGCACGCCCGCGCCACCGCGGCGACGGGCAGGTCGGTGGTGTCGAGCAGCACGCGAGCGCGGGCCAGGCGCAGCCCGGTCTGGTACTGCAGCGGGGAGGCGCCGACCTGAGCACGGAACAGGGCGCCCAGCTGGGAGGTGCTGATCCCGACGATCGCCGCGAGCGCCCCGACCGACGTCCGGCGCGGGGCGGTGGCGCGCAGGTGCTCGACGGCGCGCTCCACCGGGTCCGGTGCGGGTCCGGGGGAGCGGCGCCCGGTCGCCACGACGTGGGCGAGGGCGTGCCAGGCGGCTCCCGCAGCTCGGACGAACCCTCCCGCCGTGCCGTCGTCGACGGCGTCGATCACCTGGGAGACGAGGCTGGCGGTCGTCGTCGGGTCGCGCAGGTGCGAGACGGGTCCCCCGGCGGCCTGACGGGCGGCGGCGGCGAGCTCGTCGGCGTCCGGGCCGGTCACGTGCAACCACCAGAGCGTCCAGGGTGCGCCCTGGGCGGCGGCGTACTCGTGCGGGGTCCGTGCGGGCACGAGCACGACATCCCCGGCTCCGACGTCGAACCGTCCGTCCGGCGTCCGGCACCAGCCGGCCCCGTCGGTGCAGACGAGCAGGACGTGCTCTCGGGCGCCGTCGGGCCGCGACCGCCCGTGGCGGGCGGCATGGGGGAAGAATCCCGCGTCCGTCACCACGAGGCGGCCCGTCACGGGCCGTGCGAGTGCCGCGCGGACCTCCGGGCGCGGCACGACGACCATGCGCTGGCCGGCGAAGCCCTCGCGGAGACCTCCGCCCGCCTCGACCGTCGATTCGTCCATGCGCCTCAGAGAATCGCCCATCGCACCGCGCCGTCAAGCCGCCTACGTTCGTACCGTGCCCCCTGAGGAGTCGCGGATCATCCTGCCGCCCGCCCCCGAGAACATCGCTGCCCACCCGGTGCGCGGCTGGCGAGAGCCGGTGTCGATCGACACCTACGGCATCGGCGAGCCGGACCGCTACCCGGCATACCTCGACCAGCGGGTGTACCAGGGGTCGACGGGCGCGGTGTACCCGATGCCGTTCGTCGACAGGGTGGAGCACACCAAGGCGCCTCGGGAGTGGGACGCGATCCACCTCGAGAACGCGTACGTGCGGCTGATGGTCCTGCCCGAGCTGGGCGGACGCATCCACGTGGGCCTGGACCGCACCCGCGGCTACGACTTCTTCTACCGCAACGACGTCATCAAGCCGGCACTGGTCGGGCTGCTCGGGCCGTGGGTCTCGGGCGGGGTGGAGCTCAACTGGCCGCAGCACCACCGCCCGGCCACGTTTCTCCCCACAGAGGCGTGGATCGAGCGCGAGCCCGACGGCGCCGTCACCGTCTGGTGCTCCGACCACGACCCGTTCGCCCGCATGCAGGGGATGCACGGCGTCCGGCTGCGCCCGGACAGCGCGCTCGTCGAGCTGCGGGTACGTCTCGTCAACCGCACCGACGACGTGCAGACGTTCCTGTGGTGGGCCAACGTCGCTGCCGCCGTCCACGACGACTACCAGGCGTTCTTCCCGACGGACGTCACCGTGGTCGCCGACCATGCCAAGCGTGCCGTCACGACCTTCCCCGCGGCGTCGGGCCGCTACTACGGCGTCGACTATCCGGCCCGCCGCACCGCGGAGCGCCCCGACGGCGACCGCCTGGACTGGTACCGCAACATCCCCGTGCCGACGTCGTACATGTGCCTCGGCTCGCAGGACGACTTCTTCGGCGGGTACGACCACGCCGCCGGTGCCGGGTTCGTGCACTGGGCGGACCACCGCATCTCGCCCGGCAAGAAGCTGTGGACCTGGGGGAACGCGCCGTTCGGCCGGGCGTGGGACCAGCACCTGACCGACTCCAACGGCCCGTACGTCGAGCTGATGGCGGGCGTCTTCACGGACAACCAACCGGACTTCGCGTTCCTGCGCCCGGGGGAGACCACGAGCTTCTCGCAGTACTGGTACCCGATCCAGGACGTCGGCCCGGTGCACCAGGCGACGCGGGACGCGGCCGTGCGGCTCGACGTCTCCGCCGAGGGCGCGGTGCGCGTCGGCGTCGCCGTGACGTCCCCGCGCGCCGGGGCGCGGGTCGTGCTGCGCGCCGGCGAGGAGGTGCTGCTGGACGAGCGGGCCGACGTCGCGCCCGGTGCCCCGCTGGTGCGCGAGCTGACCGGACCCGCGGGTGTCGCGGCCACCGCGTACGAGCTCGTCGTCGAGCACGACGGCGCGCCCCTCCTCACCTGGCGCCCCCGCACCGCGGCCGACGCCGACGCCGACGCCGCCACCGCGGCCGACGCCGCCACCGACGCCGACGCCGCCACCGAGCCCCCCGCCCCGGCGGACATCGACTCTCTCGACGAGCTCTACGTCACCGGCCTGCACCTGGACCAGTACCGGCACGCGACGCGGTCGCCGGAGCCCTACTGGACCGAGGCGCTGCGTCGCGACCCGTCGGACGCGCGCTGCGCGACGGCGCTCGCGGCCCGGCGGGCGCGCGCGGGCCGGCTGGCCGACGCCGAGCAGCTGCTGCGCACCGCGACGGCGCGCCTGACGCTGCGCAACCCGAACCCGCGCGACGGCGAGGCGCACTACCGGCTGGGCGTCGTCCTCGCCCGCCAGGGCCGGACGGCGGAGGCGCGCGAGGCGCTCGGTACGGCGGCGTGGGACCAGGCCTGGCGGGACGCGGCAACCGTCGCGACGGCACGCCTGGACCTTGCCGAAGGGCGTGCCGCGGACGCCACGGAGCAGCTCGACGCGCTGCTGCGCCGCAGCCCGGAGCACGTCCAGGGGCGCAACCTCGCGGCGCTCGCCGCACGGCGCGGCGGCGACGTCGAGCGCACTCACGACCTGGTCCGCGGCACGCTCGCCGTCGACCCGCTCGATGCGTGGGCGCGCGACCTCGCGGCCCGGTTCGGCGTCGCGACCACGGTCGGCCCGACGACGGACCCGACCATCGCGCTCGACGTCGCGCTCGAGCATGCGTCGGCCGGTCAGACGACTGCTGCGGTCGAGCTGCTCGAGGACGTCGCGACGCGTCCGTCGCCGCGCGGGCAGCGGGACGTGCGCGCTCTCGCCCTGCTGCACCTCGCCGACCTGGAGCTGTCCCGCGGCGACCGGGCGGCCGCGGGACGCGCGCTCGAACGGGCCCGGCGCGCACCGCGGGACCGGGCGTTCCCGGCGGCGACCGACGACGACGCGCTGGCCCGCCTGCGTCGCGCCTGGCCGCAGGACCCGCTCGTCGCCGGCCTCGCGGGGCACCGCCTCTACGCGGCAGGTCGGCGCGAGGAGGCGATCGCCGCCTGGGAGGTAGCGGCGTCGGGCGACGGGACCGACCCCGTGGTGCTGCGGAACCTCGGCGTCGCGGCCCACAACGTGCGCGGTGACGCGGAGGCGGCGGCCGCCTGGTACGCGCGGGCACGCGCGGTGGCGCCCGACGACGCACGCCTGCTCTACGAGGGCGACCAGCTCGAGGCACGCCGCGGCACCGCCCCGGAGCGCCGCTTGGCGGTGCTGCTCGACCGGCCGGACCTCGTCGGTGCGCGCGACGACCTGTCCGTCCAGCTCGCCGAGCTGCTGACCGCCGTCGGCCGGGCCGACGAGGCGCTCGAGATCCTGACCGGCCGACCGTTCCAGCCGTGGGAGGGCGGTGAGGGGCGGGTGCTGGCCGCCTGGGACGCCGCGCACCTGGCTCTCGGGCGGCGAGCGCTGGAGGACGGCGACGCCGCGGCCGCGCTCGCCCACGCCACCGCGGCCCTGGCCCCAGCCGCGACCCTGGGTGAGGCGCGGCACCCGCTCGCCAACACCGCCGACCTGCACCTGCTGGAGGGCGATGCGCTGTCCGCCGCCGGTCGCGCCGACGAGGCGCGCGACGCCTGGCGGACGGCGGCCGACCAGCAGGGCGACTTCGCGGGCATGGCCGTGCAGGCGTTCTCGGAGCGCACGGCGGCCTCCGTCCTCGCGCTGCGGCGGCTGGGCCGCGACGGCGAGGCACGGCTGCTGCGCGACGGGCTCGCCCGGTACGTGGAGCAGGAGGCCGGGCGCCGCGCGACCATCGATTACTTCGCGACGTCGCTGCCCGCCATGCTGCTGTTCACCCGTGACGTGCAGCAGGATCACGACGACCGCGTCCGGGCGCTGCGCGGCCAGCTCGCCGCCCTCGACGGGGGCGGCGCCACGTCCCCCACCCTCACCCGACGCGTCCGCGTCACCCGCCCGCCCGCGCCGCGCCGCGACCATCTCGAGCTGGGCGACCCGCCAGGCACGCCGGACGCCGTGGAGGTGACCGGACGGTACCTCGAGCGGGCGGGCCGGCCCTGGTTCCCGGTGACCGGGGAGGTGCACTACTCCCGCATCCCGCGCGAGCGCTGGTCGGAGGTCCTGGGGCACGCGCGGGCGGGTGGGCTGGACTCGGTGGCCACGTACGTCTTCTGGCAGGCGCACGAGCCGACGCCCGGTGACTTCCGCTGGGACGGCAACCTCGATCTGCGGGCGTTCGTCGAGCTCGCGGGGCGGCACGGCCTCGACGTGATCGTGCGGATGGGGCCGTGGGCGCACGGCGAGGCGCGCTACGGCGGGTTCCCGGACTGGCTCGTCGAGCGCGGGGTGGCCGCGCGCACGAACGACCCGGCCTACGTCGACCTGGTCCGGGCGTTCTACGCGCAGACGGTGGCGCAGCTCGACGGGCTCCTGCACGCCCAGGGCGGGCCGGTGGTCGGCGCCCAGATGGACAACGAGCTCTACGACCAGCCGGAGCACCTGGCCATGCTGCGCACGATCGCCGAGGAGCTCGGCCTGCAGGTCCCGCTCTGGACGGCCACCGGCTGGGGCGGGGCGCAGGTGCCGAGCACGCTCCTGCCGGTGTACAGCGCGTACGCGGACGGGTTCTGGGAGGACGCCGACACCGAGTGGCCGGCGTTCGCGCCCGTGCACTTCCGCTACAGCACCGTGCGCGACGACCTGTCGGTGGGCGCGGACCTGCGCGAGGCCCTGGACGGGCTCGCGGTCGACGACGCGTCCGGGGTCGCGCTCCCGGAGCCCGACGACGACCTCCTCCCGTACGCCACCTGCGAGCTCGGCGGCGGGATGCACGTGGCCTACCACCGGCGTCCGCTCGTCACGCCCGACGACGTGGCGGCGCTCGCGCTGGCGAAGATCGGCAGCGGCTCGGTCTGGCAGGGGTACTACATGTACGCGGGCGGCACCCAGCGCGTCGGGCCCCTGGGGACCGAGCAGGAGTCGCAGGCCACCGCGTACCCGAACGACGTCCCCACCCGTACCTACGACTTCGGCGCTCCCGTCGGCGAGCACGGGCAGGTGCGCCGCCACCACCACCTGCTGCGGCGCCAGCACCTGTGGCTGCGGGCCGACGGCGACGCGCTCGCGGCCATGACGACGAGGGTGGGCGGGGGCAGCGACGACCCGTCCGCGCTGCGCTGGTCGGTGCGCTCGGACGGGCGCCGCGGGTACGTCTTCCTCACCACCTACCAGCCCGCACGCCGACCGCTCGCGGCGCAGCCGAGCACCCAGGTGCAGGTGGAGCTGGAGGACACGACGGTCACCGTGCCCACGCGGCCGGTCGACCTGCCCGCGGGCGTCTCGGTCGCGTGGCCGCTGCGCTTCCCGCTCGCCGACGGGCTGGTGCTGCGCAGCGCCACGGCGCAGCTCCTCGCACGTCTCCCGCACGACGACGCGCACGACGGCGCGGACGACGACGGCGGGCTCGTCGTGCTGGTCGCGACCGACGGTGTGCCGGTGGAGCTGGTGCTCGACGGCGACGTGGAGGCGACGGGCCCGGTGGCCGCCCGGCGCGAGGGCGGGACGACCGTCCTCGACCTCACCGGGGCGCCGGGGCCTGAGGCGGTGGTCCGGCTGCAGGGCGCGGCCGACGAGTCCGGGGTGCGGGTGCTGGTGCTCGACGAGGCGACCGCGAACCGCCTGTACCGGCTGGACGTCGGCGGCCGCGAGCGGCTGGTCCTGAGCGACGTGCCGGTCCACGCCCTCGACGGGGCACTGGTCGTCCACACGGACGTCCCCACCGCGACCGTGTCCCTGCTGCCCGCGCCGGCGTCGCTCACGGTGTCTGGAGGCGACGCCGCCGTCGTCGAGACCGGTGGACAGGGCGCCCTCTGGACGACCTGGACGCTGGCCGTGCCCGGCGCGGGGCGTGTCCCGGTCGCGGCGGACCTGCGCCCGCACGCGCCCGCCCCGCCGCCGCCCGCGCGTGGTGGTCCGATGGATCGGCTCGGTGCACCGACGGACTTCGACGGTGCGGCCCGCGTGCACCTGGACGTGCCCGCCGACGTGCTCGGCGGCGTCGACCGCACGCTGCTACGGATCACGTGGACCGGCGACGTCGGCCGCGCGCTGGTGGGCGACGAGGTGGTGAGCGACCACTTCTGGCACGGTCGTGCCTGGGACGTCGACCTCACCCCCTGGCGTGAGGACGTCGCCCGCGACGGCGTGGAGCTCGAGCTGTTGCCGTGGTGCGCCGAGACCGGCGTCTGGGTCGACCCGTCCGTGCGGGACGTGCCCGACGGGATCACCGTCGAGGCGGTGGACGTCGTGCGCGTGGCGCGCACGGTGCTGACCTTGGAGGAGGACTCGTGACCGGCACGACGGCCCGCATGGTGACGGGCGCAGGGACGACGGCGGAGACGGCAGGTGACGCAGCGCCCCGGCGTCTGCCCGGGCACCTGCCCCCGCGGCTGGCGATCACGCTCTGGGACTTCTCCTGGTACGTGCGCACCGGGCCGGGGGAGCCGTTCGAGGACCTCGACGCGGCGTTCTCCCGCGCCGTCGAGCTCGGCTACAACGCCGTGCGGGTCTGCGCGATGCCGTTCCTGCTGTTCCGCTCCGGCCTCGACACGACGGCGCTGCGGCTGGGGCCCATCGGCGGCGGCTACGCGTCCCGCGTGCGCTGGTACGACGTGCGGGAGCCCACCGTCATCGACGCCCGCGCGCACCTGCTGGAGCTGTTCCGCGCCGCCGACCGGCACGGCATGACGGTGATCGCGTCGTCGTGGGAGTACCAGCAGAGCCCGGCCTTCGCCGTCGACCGCGCCTGGTACGACGCGCTGCACGCCGTCGACCCCGAGGAGCGCCTCACCGTGCTGGGCGAGGCGATGGGCGACCTCGTCGACCTGCTCAAGGACGAGGTGCTCGACCACGTGCTCGCCTGCGTCGAGCCGCACAACGAGGTCCAGGCCGGGCACCTCACCGCCGGGCTGCCCGGCACGCAGGACCCGGTGGTGGAGCTGCGCGGCCGCCTCGAGCGCGGCATCGCGGCCTTCTCCGCACGCCACCCCGACGTGCTGTGCGGGCCGAACTACGCCGCCGTCCCGGTCACCGCGATGCGCGGGCTGCCGCGCAACGCCCAGGTGCTGGGCGTTCACCCCTACGTGTACGGCGTCCTGGACGACCTGGTGCGCGAGTTCGAGCTGCGCGGCGCCCCCGCCGACTTTCCGCAGGCACGGGCCGACGCCGAGCTCCTGCGCCCCGGCGCACCGCGGCTCGCCGACTGGGCTCCGCCGTCCGACGAGGAGTGGAAGCGGCACGCGTCGATCGTCGGCCACGCCGAGATCTATCTGCACGACTGGTGCGACCCGCAGGCCGTGGACCGGTGGCTGTACGACCGCTACGGCGCGCACCGCATCGCCATGGCGGAGCGGTTGCGCGAGTGGATCGGCGTGGCCGCGGACCACGCCGCCCGGCTCGGGATCCCGCTCGTCCTCGGGGAGGGCTGGGTCGGGTACACCCCCCGCGACACCCGCTTCGAGGAAGGCCCTGTCGGCGCGCAGATCTGCCGGGACGCCGTGCGGCACGCGGACGCCGTCGACGCCTGGGGCTCCGTCGTCTGCTCCAACGCCGCGCCGCAGCACGCCATGTGGCAGGACGAGGACCTTCAGCGCGAGTGCACCGCGATCCTGCGGGGCGCGGGGAACCCGGGCTGAGGCGGCGCCCCGCCGACGGCAGCGCCCACCGACGGCACCCCCCGCCGCGCGCTCACCGGCGCGGACGGGTGGAATAGCCCCATGGAAACCGACCGGGACCACGCCGCCGACACGGCTCCGTGGTCGCTCTCCCCGAATACGGTGCTCGACACGCTCGACGTGGGGGAGGACGGGTTGGCGGCCTCGGTCGCCGCCGAGCGGCTCGCCGAGGTGGGGCCCAACCGGCTGCCCCCGCCGGACCTGAGTTTGGTCACCGCGTCGCGTTCCGGGAGGGTGCGGCTCGCTGACCTGGGGTGATGGGTGCGCGGGTGGCTGTTTTGAGGCACTAATTGGTGCTCTACGGTGGGGTGCGTGGCGTGGATTCGGCGGGTACGGACGGCCTCGGGAGCGACGGCCGTGCAGATCGCTGAGTCCGTCAATGGTCGTCGGCGGATCGTCGCGCATATCGGCCCTGGCGACACTGGAGTGGGTCCACCGCGCCGAGAACCTGGCCATCTCCGGCCCGTCGGGGACGGGCAAGACCCACTTTGTCGAGGCCCTGGCCCACAAGGTCATCGACGCCGGCATGCGCGTGGCGTGGTTCACCCTGGAGTCTCTCACCGCCGCCATCGGCAAGGCCGCCGTCGACGGCTCGGTCAGCAAGGTCATCGCCCGCATCACCCGCGCCGAGCTCATCGTCGTCGACGACATCGGCATGCTTCCCAGTGGGCAGTCCGCCGCCGAGGCCTTCTACCGCCTCGTCGATGCCACCTACGAGCGCCGCAGCCTGGCGGTGACGAGCAACATCCACCCCGCCGGGTTCGACACCATCATGCCCAAGACCCTGGCCACCGCCGCCGTCGACCGCCTGCTGCACCACGCCCACGTCATCATCACCGAGGGCACCTCACTACGCCTGGCCGAGGCCACCGCCGGACGCGGGGTGGTCCCCTTGAACTGAGCACCCCAGGGAGATCAGCTGTCCGCGGACAGGGAGATGAGCTGTCCGCCTACAGGGAGGTCTCCTGTCCGTCCACGGGGAGGTCCCGCTGTCCCTTGACAGAGAGTTCGACCGCCTACGACGCGCTCGGAACCAGGACCGCTACGAGGCCAGCCGGTGGGCGCCGCGGCGACCGAGAAGGCCGAGCAGGTCGCCCGGACGCTCTGCGAAGCGGCCGTCGCTCAGGTTGCGCCGTGAGCCCAGCGGTCCGCAAACAGTCCGCAAGAAGTCCGGCGGAGGCCGATGACGGCCAACCGGGCCCAACGGTCTGATAGGAGCGTTCGTGCAGGTCAGAGCGGGTTTCCGACGCCTACCGACGGCGCCCGTCACCAGCCAGAATGGGCCGTTTTCGTTCCGCTTCAACGTGTGAATCGGAAACCAGCGCGGGAAGAATCAGGAGGGGAGTGAGCCGGTCCGGATCAGATGCTCGAGCTCGTGGGCGAATCGCTCGGCATCGGCCTTCCGGTGCGGCATCATGGCGATGTCGCGCCCCGAAGCCCGCGCCACCCGCACCCTGGTGAAGGCTCCCGGACGGTAGCGCACGCCCACCACGTCCGAGCTCCTAACGTCGCGCTTGATTTTCGCCTTCTTGAGGGGGCCGGCGACGGAGGCGAGGAGGAGTCGGGTGGCGGTGACGATCAGGACGTTGGGGAAGTCGCCGGCAACGCCGGGGAGCACCAGCAGCACCTCTTCCTCCGGGTGGAGCAGCCGCGGGATGTCGCGGCGAAGTCCTGGGCTCTCGAACAGCGTGTTGCGGTTGAGGGCCTGTGCGTAAGTGACAGCGGCACGAGTGGAGGTCACGTCGGGAGTCTTCCTGAGCCGATGGTGCGGAGCAACCGACGAACTGGGCACTGTCCCGTCTAGCGCCGGTGCCACCCCACGTCGACGTTGTGGGCTACCCCGATGTACGACAGGGTGCCTACGGCACGAATCGACTCGACGACGCAAAGGCGGGACATGACGACGAACGCTCGCGCCCAAGTGACCGGGCCGCACGATCACGACGACCGTCGGGCGCGGACCGCGCCGGACCGCCGGCACGGCCGGGCGGTGCAGCGGTGAGCGTCCGGTCCGCGGCCCGCCGCCACCGTGAGGAGCTCGGTGGTGTCGTCGCCGAGTACTGGGACAAGCCCACCCCGAAGACGATCGGGGTCTTCGTGGGGACCTGGCTGCTGCTCTCCGGACTCACCCTCGTCAGTCCCGGGGAGACCATCCTGCTGGCCCTGGCGCCGACGGTGGTCTTCGGGGTCTTGCTCGGGCTGGCGCTGCTCTACGTCGGCAACGAGCGGTTGCTCGTGTGTGAGCGCGGCCTGATCATCGGGTCCTTCGCTCCAGGCCTGCGCCCCTACGTGATCCGCTACGACCAAATCGTCCCGGGCAGCGTGGTCCCCGTGACCGGTGCTGGTCGTTACACCAAGGAAACCGATCCCGGTGGCCCCCCGCAGTCGACGGTGCGGAGGAGTGCCTGGACCCGGCAGGGCGTCCACCTCGTCGGGCCCTCGCCGAAAGACGCCCGTCGCCACCGTGGCAGGTTCGCCAAGGTGCTGGATCCGCGGCCGCTCACGTTCGACGGTCGCTGGGCCTGGTTCGCCGGCACCGGATCGACGGCCCCCGAGCATGTCACGGTCGCGATCGCCCGGGCGGCGGGCGCGGCCGGAGCGGTCGAGCTGGCCCAGGCGACCGCTTCCGCGCCCGTGCGTGAGCTCAGTGGCAATCCTGCTGATGCCGCCCGGCACCTTCCCGGGTTCCCCGACATTCCCGATCTGCGGGGACGGGAGAGCGCGCGGTGATGGCGTCGCGCGACACCCGCTTCGAGGAAGGCCCTGTCGGCGCGCAGATCTGCCGGGACGCCGTGCGGCACGCGGACGCCGTCGACGCCTGGGGCTCCGTCGTCTGCTCCAACGCCGCGCCGCAGCACGCCATGTGGCAGGACGAGGACCTTCAGCGCGAGTGCACCGCGATCCTGCGGGGCGCGGGGAACCCGGGCTGAGGCGGCGCCCCGCCGACGGCAGCGCCCACCGACGGCACCCCCCGCCGCGCGCTCACCGGCGCGGACGGGTGGAATAGCCCCATGGAAACCGACCGGGACCACGCCGCCGACACGGCTCCGTGGTCGCTCTCCCCGAATACGGTGCTCGACACGCTCGACGTGGGGGAGGACGGGCTGGCGGCCTCGGTCGCCGCCGAGCGGCTCGCCGAGGTGGGGCCCAACCGGCTGCCCCCGCCGGAGCGGGAACCGCTGTGGAAGCGGGTCCTGGTGCACTTCGACGACGTGCTCATCTACATCCTGCTCGTCTCGGCGGTGCTCAAGGCGATCCTCGGCGACTGGGTGGACTTCACGGTGATCCTGCTGGTCGCGGTCGTGAACGCCGCCATCGGGTTCATCCAGGAGGGCCGCGCCGAGAACGCGCTCGACGGCATCCGGCAGATGCTCTCCGTGCACGCGGAGGTGCGTCGCGACGGGGCCTGGGCGCGGATCGACGCCGACGACGTCGTGCCGGGAGACGTGGTGCGGGTGCGCTCCGGCGACCGGGTGCCCGCGGACGTGCGGCTGCTGCAGGCCACCAACCTGCGGGTCGAGGAGTCGGCGCTGACGGGCGAGTCGGTCGCGGCGTCCAAGCGGGTGGAGCCGGTGAGCGCGGACGCGGGCGTGGGAGATCGCACGAGCATGCTGTTCTCCGGCACCCTCGTGGCGGCCGGGCAGGGTGTCGGCGTGGTCACGGCCACGGGGTCGCGCACGGAGATCGGGCGCATCCAGACGATGATCTCCGAGGTCGCGAGCCTCGAGACGCCCCTCACACGGCAGCTCGACCGGTTCGGCAAGCTGCTCGCGGTGCTCATCCTGGGCATGGCCCTGGTGATGGTCGTGATCGGCCGCGTGGTGCACGACTTCTCGGTGCCCGACCTCGTGTCCGCATCGATCGGGTTCGCCGTCGCCGCGGTGCCCGAGGGTCTGCCCGCCCTGGTGACGATCACCCTCGCGCTCGGCGTGCAGCAGATGGCACGACGGCGCGCGATCACCCGCAAGCTGCCCGCCGTCGAGACGCTCGGGTCGGTGACGACCATCTGCTCGGACAAGACGGGCACGCTCACCAAGAACGAGATGACGGCGCGCATCGTGCGCACTGCGGGCCGTACGGTCGACGTCGACGGCGCGGGCTACGCACCGGTGCCCTGGCAGCCCGGGCTCCTCGACCACGCTGACATCGCCGACGTCGTCGCGACCATGATGCAGTGCAACGACGCCCGGGTCATGTCGGCGCAGCACGACGCCGGGGTCGGGTCGAGCGCCGCCGCGGCCGACGACGCCGCCGCGGCCGACGACGAGGCCGACGCCGACGACGACGCCGCGGCCGACGACGGCTGGCGGCTCGTGGGCGAACCGACGGAGGGCGCCCTGCGCAGCCTCGGCATGAAGGCCGGTCTGGACCCGGCGGGCTGGCGACGCGTCGCCGTCGTGCCGTTCGAGTCCGAGACCAAGTACATGGCGACCCTCGACCGCGCCCCGGACGGCGAGCTGTTCGTCCACGTCAAGGGCGCCCCGGACCGCGTGCTCGACCGGTGCGCCACGCAGACCGGCGTCGACGGAGCCCGCGAGCCGCTGGACCGCGCCTTCTGGGAGGCGCAGATCGACGAGATCGGTGGACGCGGGCTGCGCGTCCTGGCCGCCGCACGCACCCGCCCGCCCGCGGGCACCACCACGATCGAGGCCACCGACGTCGACGCGGGTCTCGAGCTGTGCGGGCTGGTCGGCATCGTGGACCCGCCCCGGCCGGAGGCGATCGACGCCATCGGGCAGTGCCGCGCCGCGGGCGTGCGGGTCACGATGATCACGGGCGACCATGCCGGGACGGCGCTCGCGATCGGCCGTGAGATGGGGATCGTCGACGGGCCGTCCGACGGATCCGGGTCGGGGCCTGCGGTGCTCACCGGGCCGGAGCTGGAGGCCATGAGCACCGAGCAGCTGCGCGCCGTCGTGCGCGACGTGTCGGTGTACGCGCGTACCAGCCCGGAGCACAAGATCCGGATCGTCTCGGCGCTGCAGTCGCACGGCGAGGTGGTCGCGATGACGGGCGACGGCGTGAACGACGCCCCCGCGCTCACCCAGGCGGACGTCGGCGTCGCCATGGGGATCAAGGGCACGGAGGCGACGAAGGACGCCGCCGAGGTGGTGCTCGCCGACGACAACTTCGCGACCATCGAGCGGGCGGTCGAGGAGGGGCGCCGGATCTACGACAACATCCGCAAGTCGGTGCTCTTCCTGCTGCCCACCAACGGGGCGCAGTCGCTGGTCATCCTCGTGGCCGTCCTGTTCGGGCTGGCGCTGCCGCTGGCGCCCGTGCAGGTGCTGTGGATCAACATGATCACGGCGGTCACGTTGTCGCTCGGGCTGGCGTACGAGCGGGCGGAGCCCGACGTGATGTCCCGGCCGCCGCGCGATCCCGGGGCGTCGATCCTCGACGCCGTGTTCGTTCGGCGCATCCTCATCGTCTCGCTGCTCATCGGCGGCGCCACGATGTTCGTCTTCTACGCGGAGCGCGCGCAGGGTGCCCCCCTGGCGCAGGCTCAGACGACGGCGGTGACGATGCTGGCTCTGGGCCAGCTCGCCTACCTGTTCAACTGCCGGTTCCTCGACGCGTCGAGCCTCACGCTCGGCGTGCTCCGGGGCAACCGGGTCATCTGGATCTCTGCGGTGTCCCTCGTCGCCCTGCAGTGCGTGTTCGTGTACGCGCCGTTCATGCACCTCTGGTTCGGCTCGGCGACCATCGGCCTGGAGGAGTGGGGCAAGACGCTCGCCCTCGCGCTGGTCGTATTCTTCCTGGTCGAGGCGGTCAAGGGGGTGCGACGGGCGCTGCGCAGGAGGTAGGGGCCGCTCGGGACCGCAGGATGGCGCGGCAGACGTGCGAGGTCTGGTACCCGCCGACGTGTCGTCGCCGGACCCGGACCTGGCCGCACTAGCGTCGGGACGTCCGGCGCCCCGCCGGACCAATGAGGGAGGACAGACGATGGGTCTCTTCGGCCGCCGTGCACCGCGCCCCGACCGCCGGCCGGTCGAGGCCAACCGCGTCGCGGGTCGCGCGCCCGCCCAGCAGGAGGCGCGCGGGGCGTCCAGGCTGTGGTCGGACGGGTTCGGCCGCGTAGGGACGCGTTCGTTGCAGGTCCTCGCGGTGATCGCGGTGATCGCGGTCCTCGGGTTCGTGGGGACCCGCCTGACCCTGGTCGTCATCCCCATCCTCATCGCGCTCGTGCTGGCGGCGGCCATCTCCCCGCTGGTGTCGTTCCTGCGCCGTCGCGGCGTGCCGTCGTTGCTGGCGACGTGGATCGCGCTCCTGACGCTGGTCGCCCTGCTGGCGGGGGTCGTGTGGCTCGTGGTGCGGGCCGTCGTCGACCAGTGGGACGAGCTGCAGAGCCAGGCCCTCGACGGCTTCGACTCCCTGCAGAGCTACGTCCAGGGCCTGCCGTTCGAGATCTCCGAGGAGCAGATCACCTCGGTGCGCGAGTCCGCCGCGGGCCTGCTGCAGTCCAGCGCGGTGGGGTCCGGAGCCATCGAGGGCGTCTCCCAGACCGCCGACTTCGTCACCGGCTTCTTCATCATGATCGTCGTCCTGTTCTTCTTCCTCAAGGACGGGCCGGCGATGTGGGAGTTCATGCTGCGGCCGTTCGAGGGGCGTGCCTACGAGCGCGGGCTGCGCGTCGGCGACGCCACCATCGGCACTCTCGGCGGGTACGTGCGGGGGACCGCCATCATCGCGGTCGTCGACGCCGTGGGCATCGGGATCGGCCTCGCGATCATGGGCGTGCCCCTCGTCGTCCCGCTCTCGGTGCTGGTCTTCCTGCTGGCCTTCATCCCGCTGGTCGGCGCCACCCTGGCGGGCATCCTCGCGGCCCTGGTCGCGCTGGTCGCCGTCGGCCCGGTCGAGGCGCTCGTCGTCGTCGGGATCGTCGTCGCCGTCAACCAGCTGGAGGGCACGTTCCTCCAGCCCGTGGTCATGGGTCGGACCTTGCGCCTGCACCCGCTGGTCATCCTGTTCGCCCTGACCACCGGCACGGTGCTCGTCGGCATCACCGGCGCCGTGCTCGCCGTGCCGATCGCCGCCTCCATCTGGCGCGCGATCCAGGTGTGGGACGGGCCTGACCAGCCGGCACGGTTCGCCCGGCAGAAGCGCGCCGAGACCGTCTGACCGGCCGCCGGCCCGGCAGCTGGGGTGCCTAGTTATATAAACCTGCGACCCTGTTGCCGAGAGTTATATAACTGCTCATACTCTCGATGCGGTGCCCCTTTCCCGCTCGCTGATCTCCAGGTGCTGCACGAGCTCCGCCGAGAAGGTGACCTCAGTGTTCGCGAGGCCGCGACCGTCCTGAGGCCGCCGCTACCACCCGTCGCCGGCAGGCCATCGCCCCTCACGGCTCGTCGCGGTCGACGAGCAGCTCGGCCGTGACGAGCACGTAGTCCTCGTCGCGCAGGTCGTCAATGATCTTCGGGACGGCGTCCACGCTGGTCGCGTGGATGTCGTGCAGCAGGATGTTGCTGCCCGGCTCCACCTCGGCACGCACCCGACGGCGGATCTCGCGGGCGTCGCGGGACTCCCAGTCCCGGCTGTCGAGGCTCCACAGGACGACGTCCAGCCCGGTCCGTGTCGAGATCGACCGGACGCGGCCGTCGACGTCGCCGTACGGGGGCCGCAGCAGGAACGGCGTGAAGCCGGTGGCGTCGGTGACGGCGTCCTGGGTGCGCCGAAGCTCGTCGCGCACCTCTGCGTCGTCGAGCCCGGTGAGCTGTGGATGGTTCCAGGTGTGGTTGGCGACCAGGTGGCCGCCGTCGACGACGGCGCGAGCGATCTCGGGCCGTCTCGCGACGTTGTCGCCCACCATGAAGAACGTGGCGGGCGCGTCCTTGCGGGCGAGGATCCGCAGCAGGCGCTCGGTGCTCGCCGCGGGGCCGTCGTCGAACGTCAGCGCCACGCACCTGTCCCGGCGGCAGTCGACGCCGTCGTCCCGGGCGGCCTGGCGGCGCTCGCGGACGATCTGGTCGAGCCGGTCCGCCCACAGGGACTCCGTGGTGCCGAGCAGCGTGTCCCGCAGCGAGACGGCGTCGTCCGCGTCGACGGCGTCCGCGCCCGCGTCGAGCATCGCCTCCCCGTCGGTGACCGCCGCGTCGAGCTCGTCCAGCGCGCCGTCGTCCACCTGCGACCGGAGGTCGGTCAGGGCGTCGCGGCCCTCGGTCGTGGCCGCCTGCAGCTCCTCGAAGGCCCACCGCCGGCGCGCTTCGACGACGGCGCCGGTCGCCTCGGTCACCTCGGTCGCCGCGGCGTCCAGCTCGGCGGGCGCCGGGTCAGACCTGTCGACCACCTCGACCTCCACCTGCGGCAGCGTCTCGGGGCGGAACGGGTTCGGCCGGGTGACCTCGTCCACCGTGAGGGTCGCGACCGGATAGGTCACCTCGGCATCGCGCAGGTCCTCGGCCCGGTCGAGCGCCTCGGCCAGCGATCTGCGCACGGCAGGGCCGCCCACCTGGCCCTCGCTGGCGTCCAGGACGGGCCTCCCGCCGTCGACCGCCTCGTCGAGCGCGTCGGCGCTCGCGGCGTAGGCCTCCTCGGCGCGGTCGCGGGAGGTGTCGGCCGCCGCGGTGACGCGGGCGACCTCCGCCTCGTACTCGGCGACGGCCTCGACCCAGGCACGGTGCTCGAGCACCCCGGCGACGACGGCGCCCCCCGCGACGAGGACGGCGGCGAGCGCCGCGATCCACCACCGGCGTGCGCGACGGCGTGGCGCCGGTCCGGAGGCGGCGTCCGATCCTGACGGAGTGCTCACCCCTCGATCCTCCGCCGGTGGGGGAGTGCTGGCTAGCCCGTCTTGCGGCGGTAGGCCGCGATCGCCGCGGTGTGAGCGACCGCGAGGATGCCGACGAGCCAGGCGAGGGCGACCCAGATGTCGGCGCCGGGGGACTGCTGCTCGAAGAGGGCGCGGAGCGTGTTGACGATGGACGTCACGGGCTGGTTCTCGGCGAGCCAGGTGAGGGACAGGGTGAACAGGCCGAGGATGCCGGCCACGGCGAGCCAGGCGCCCACCGAGGCGCCGGTCCGGAAGCCCAGGAGCAGGGCGACGCCGATCACGATCCCGATCGAGGCGAGGTTGGCCACCAGGGACGTGAGCACGTGGCCCCACAGGACGCTCGACCGGGCGATCGGCATGGACCGGAAGCGCTCGAAGATGCCGCCCTGCAGGTCGAGGAACAGGCGGTAGGCGGTGTACGCGATACCGGACGCGATCGTGATGAGCAGGATGCCGGGGAGCATGTAGTCGAGGTACGACTCGTCGGACCCCGTGTCGATCGCGCCGCCGAACACGTACACGAACAGCAGCATGAGGGCGATCGGCGTGACCGCGGTGGTGAGGATCGTGTCGGGGCTGCGGCTGATGTGTCGCAGGGACCGCCCGGTGAGGACGCGGGTGTCGGTCAGGACGTGGGTGGTCATCAGGACTCCTTTCCGGCGTCGGCACCCACGAGGGTGAGGAAGACGTCCTCGAGGGACGGCTGCTTCTCGACGTGCCCAGGGGGCCTTCCGACCGGCAGGTTTTGCGAGCGGATGGTCTGCCGATGACCTGATGCGCTAGGGTCCCCGCAGCAACGACGCCCAAGGAGAGATGCTCGGTGACCAGCAGTGCCGCGGTACGGACCATGCCACTCCCGGACCACAGGCACGCGGTGATGCGGCTCCTGGCCGCAGTCCTGGCGTTCGCCCTCGCCGGCATGGTGGTCGTCGCGCCGGAGGCGCGGGCGGCGGGCTCTGGCGATCTGATACCCACCACGGTGAGCGTCAAGCAGTATGAGACGTGGTGGCCGGCCGGTGCGCGGCACCTCGACGTGCGGGTGACCACGCCCGACGGCGAGCTCGTCCACGACGGCGGGCTCCGCGCCGAGGTCAACGGGATCGACTACTCCGGCTCGAGCGCCTGGGCCTCCGGGCGTCTCCCGATCTACGCCGAGTTCTCCGCGGCCGGCACGTACCCCGTCACGGTGCGGTACCTCCCGGCGGCAGGGTACGCGGCGGCGGAGTGGACCGGCACGGTGGAGGTGTCGGAGGGAACCGTCGAGACGACGACCACCGTCGTCGACGCCCCTGACGAGCTCCACTACGGCGACCGGGGAGAGGTCGACGTCCAGGTGGACGTGCAGGGCGAACACCTGCCGAGGGGTGTGGTGGAGCTGTGGTCGCTCGACACCGGCGAGTTCGTCGACCAGGACGAGGTCGGCGCCGAGGGGCGAGCACGGCTCCTCTTGCGCGACGTCGCGCCAGGCAACGAGGCGTTCGAGGTCGTCTTCGCGCCGTACGGCGGCCTGCAGCGGTCGCGGGCGGTCTTGACCGTCCCGGTGCTGAAAGCCGAGCGGGAGCTGGCCGCCTGGGTGGTCGGTGGCGGCGACGTCCACCCGTACGACACCTGGTGGAAGGTGGCGGTCGACGTCCCGGACGTGGACCGCGTCGCAGGGACCTTGTCGCTCTACGACGGGAAGCGTCGCCTCGCGCGCATCCGGCCGTGGGAGCAGCGGAACCGTACCGAGGTCTTCGTCATCGACTCCGACGTGCTGGACCCGGGAAAGCACCGGCTCGAGGTACGCCTCACAGGTTCGCCGTACGTCGCGGACACCAGCACCGAGGTCGTGCTTCGTGTCGCGAAGGTCGAGAGCGGTGTCTGGGCGACGGAGAAGCGAAGGATGCGCTGGGGGGTCGACCACCGGCTGCTCGTCACGACGGGGGCGAAGAGCTCCTCGGCCGTCAACGACGGTCACTTCACCACCGGAACGGTCACCGTCTACAAGGGCCGCACGAAGGTCGGCAGCGAGAAGATCCGCCGCGAGGGGCGCACCACGGTGCGCATCGACGGCCACCGGTTGCCCGTGGGCAAGACGAAGCTGCGCGTCGTCTACGCGGGTGACAGCCGGTACGGCTCGTCGACGACGTACGAGACGGTCCGGGTGCGCAAGGCCAAGACGAAGCTGCGCGCCACGGTGAAGGACACGACGGTGAACGGCTCGCAGCGCGCCAAGGTCAAGGTCCGCGTGAAGTCACCGTCGGACATCGTCCCGACCGGCAAGATCAAGATCAAGGCCGACGGCAAGGTCGTCAAGAAGGTCCGGCTGAAGAAGAAGCACGACGGCTCTCGCACGGTGAAGCTGCCCCGGCTCAGCGACGGCCACCACACGATCAAGGTCGTCTACCCCGGGACGTCGAAGACCAAGCGGGCGGTCAAGAGGAACCTGTATGTCTGGGTTCGCTGAGCGCTGCGGGAGCACGAGGGCCTGGCGAAGGGCTCCTTCCCGGACCGACCGGTCCGGGAAAGAGCCCTTCACCGCAGCTGCCTCAGCGGCAGTCGTCAGAGCCCGGCGTCGACCAGGCCCTGCTGCCACTCGATCAGGTCGCTGACCTTGGCCTTCAGCGTCTCGGCGCTGGCGTCGTCGCGCACGAGCGCACCGGCGAGCGCCGCCGTCGGGCGCAGGATGCGGACGGCCTTCGAGGCGTTGCCGGCGTCGGCGGCCTGCTGGGCGTCGTCCAGGCGACGGTCGAGCTGAGAGATCGCGACGCGGTCACGCGCCGTGTCGGACGGCAGCTCCTCGACGAGCGCGTCGACCTCGGACCAGGTGACGCAGTCGCCGCCGCCCGAGACCGTCCCCGCGGTCCACTGGACCCCGCGCAGCACGGAGGTCAGGAAGACGGGGTCGGACCACGCCTCGTCGACGTGCCCGGCACCCTGGTGCCAGGACCGACCGCCCTCGAAGTTCTGGCACCAGGCGATCGGGTGGTCCTCGCCCATCGTGCCGCCCTGATAGGTCGACTCGTCGATGGTCTGCAGCACGTGGACGTCACCGCGCGGGTTGAGCGTGTAGTTGTACCACTCGTCCCAGCGCTCCCACTCGAGCGGGACGCCCTGCATCGACGGGTGCGAGGGGTTCTCGACCCGCATGGTGGCGGTCTGCTGCTGCGGGTGGTTGGCGAAGCGGGCGCCGCCACCGATGAGCTGGGTGAACCAGCCTGAGGTGTGCATCGTGTCGGTGGCCGCGTGGATCCCGACGACCCCACCGCCGTCGTGGACGTAGCCCTGGAGGGCCGTGAGCTCGGCGTCGTCGAGCAGGCGGGGCTGGGCGGGGTCGAGGCTGTTGGTGTTGTCCACCGGGGAGACGAACACGATCGAGTCGTACTGCGCCAGGTCCGCCGCGGACGTGAACGGGGTGGAGTCCATGGTCAGGTCGGGCTGACCCGGCGACCCGGGACCCCACCAGCCGCCGGAGTCGTTGGGCGGGTCCCAGACGTCGACGTCGAAGCCGTGCTCGGCGCCGAGGTCGATCAGGGCGTGGGTGGTCTCGTCGATGTGGGAGTGGCGGAATCCCAGGGTCTTGCCCACCACGAGGACCTCGTCGAGGCCGTCGTCGGCGGCAGCAGCCGGCATGGCTGCGGCGAGCCCCAGGGTGAGGGTGAGAGTGGCGGTCGCCGTTCCGGCGACGGCACAGCGGGTGGCGGAGGCTGGCTTGCTCATGACGCTCCTTTGCGCAGGCAACACATTCGTTGACCGGTTCAACTTAACTCGCTGCGGGCGAGTTGTCACTACCTCTGGACAGAAGGGTGTCGACAATCGACAGAAGTTGCCGGGATCGGTGTCGAACCGCGGCGGCGAGGGTGCGGTCGGTCCCGTCGTGCGAACCGGCGGCGTCCCTGGGCACGATGACGGCGCGCCAGACCTGCCGCACGGACGAGGAGAGCAACCAGTGGACCTGGGAATCGAAGGACGTGTCGCCGTCGTCACCGGGGCAGACTCCGGCATCGGCCTCGCGGCCGCTCACGAGCTGTTGCGCGAGGGGGCGCGCGTGGTCCTCACGGACACCGACACCGGCAGGGTCCGCGCGGCGGCCGAGTCGCTGGACGCGCCGCAGGGGTCGTGGATGGCCGTCGGTGCGGACCTCACGCGACCCGACGACGTCGCGAGGCTGGTGCGGGCCACGGAGGAGAACTTCGGGACGGCCGACATTCTGGTCCACTCCGCAGGGGTCCACGGCGCGGTGGGGCTGTTCCACGAGATCGACGACGACGGCTGGCTCGAGACGTTGCAGGTCGACCTGCTCGCCGCAGTGCGCACGGTGCGCGCGCTGCTTCCCGGCATGCGTGCCTCCAGGTGGGGCCGCGTCGTCCTCGTGGCGTCCGAGGACGGCGTGCAGCCCTACGTCGACGAGCTGCCCTACAGCGCCTCGAAGGCGGCGATCCTCAACCTCACCAAGGGGCTGTCCAAGACGTACGGCCGCGAGGGCGTGCTGGTCAACGCCGTCTCGCCCGCCTTCGTCGAGACGCCCATGACCGACGAGATGATGGACGCCCGCGCCGCCGATCTCGGCGTCGACCGGGACGAGGCGATCCGGAGCTTCCTGGCCGAGGAGCGGCCCTTCATCGAGCGGGACCACCGGGGGAGGCCCGAGGAGGTCGCCGCGGTGGTCGCGTTGCTCTGCTCCGCCCGCGCGAGCTACGTCGTCGGCTCGAACTACCGGGTCGACGGCGGCTCGGTCGCCACGATCTGAGGAGGCCACCATGGCGAAGGACCACTACGACTACCTGCTGCTCGGCGGCGGCATGGCCTCGGACGCCGCGGCGCGCGGCATCCGGGAGGTCGATCGGCGCGGCACCATCGCCGTCGTCGGGCGCGAGCCGACCGAGCCCGTGACCCGGCCCGCGCTGTCGAAGAAGCTGTGGACGGACCCCGACTTCGCCTTCGAGCAGGTCTGGACGGGCACGGCCGAGGACACCGGGGCGGACCTGCTGCTCGGTGAGACCGTCGTCGCGCTCGACACGGACCGCCGCACGGTGAGCACGGCGTCGGGGCGGGAGATCGGCTACGGCAGGGCCCTGGTGGCGACCAGCGGCACGCCCGGGTCGGCCGACGTCGACGACTCGCACGGCACGGGCCGGGTCATCCCGTTCCGCAGCGTGCGCGACTACGAGCGGCTGCGCGGGCTCACCTCGCACGGCAGCCCGCACGTCGTGGTGGTGGGCGGCAGCTACATCGCCACCGAGCTGGCGGCCGGGCTCACCGAGACGGACACGCGCGTGACGCTCGTCTTCACCCAGGACACGCTGCTCGGCCAGATGTTCCCGCCCGATCTCGCCGAGCGGGTGGAGCACCTGTTCCGCGAGCACGGCGTCGCGCTCGTCCGCAACACCGCCGCGACGGGCGGCGAGATCCGCGGGCCCGACGGCCCCGTGCGCCTGACGCTCTCGTTCGACGACGAGCTCGAGGCCGACGCCGTCGTGGCCGGCCTGGGCATCTCGCTCGAGACCGGGTTCGCCGTCGAAGCAGGCCTGGAGGCGGTCGACGACGGCGGGATCGTCGTCGACGCGCACCTGCGGTCGAGCGACCCCGCGGTGTGGGCCGCCGGCGACGTGGCGCACTACCCGGACCGGACCGGGTGCTCGGTGCGCGGCGGGTCGAGCACGTGGACCACGCGACGTCGTCGGGCAGGGCGGCCGGGCGCGACATGGCGGGCGCCGACGAGCCGTACACGCACACACCGTTCTACTACTCGGTGCTGTTCGGCGTGCGCTACGAGGCGGTCGGCACCCTCGACGCGTCGCTGGAGATCGTCGAGGACCGTCAGGGTCCCGCCGACGACCCGCTCGCGCAGGTCGTGGCCTACTACGTGGAGCGCGAGACCGACGGGGCGAGCACCGCGCAGGTGCACGGCGTGCTGCTCTGGGGCGTCGAGGAGGGCACCGCCGGGCCGGACGCCGCCCGCGAGGTGCTGGCCGGCGGTCCGGTCGACCCGGCGGCGCTGCGCGGTCGGATCGTGCTGGACGATCTCGGGTAGCCGCGCTTCCAGGCTGTGTTCTGCGAGGTCGCCGGGCCAGGTCACCCGCCTGCTCGTCGGGCCTCGCGGGGTCGGGTGCCGAGCGCGACGAGTGTGGCGACGCCGGCGAGGACGGCGAGGACGGCGAACGTCTGGGGGTATGACCCGGTCGCATCGGTGAGCGCGCCGGCCGCCCATGGTGCCAGCGCCATCGCGAGGGTGGTCGGTGCGTTGAGGACGCCGTAGAGCGCACCGAACCCGCTGGTGCCCCAACGGTCGCTCACCGCGGTCGACTGGAGAAGGGTGAACGCGCCGCGGACGACACCCAGGACCGTGGCCGCCGCGACGAGCGCCAAGGCAGGGCCCGGGATCACGCCTACCGCGAGAACGGTTGCTCCGGCGCACGCCGCCAGGACGACGGTGCGGCTCATCGGTGTCGTGCAACGGACCAGCGGTGGATAGGCGATACGCCCCAGGAGCTGGCCCGCGCCTGACAGGCCGAGCGCCCAGGCCGCGGCTGTCGGCGACAACCCGCGCCAGCCAAGCATGGAGACCAGGTGGATGGTGGCCGCGAACAGGGCGAACGCGATCAGCGACGTGGTGACCGTCAGCAGGACGAACGGTCGGCTCGTGGTGATCCTGCGCCGGTCCGAGCGCGCGGAACTGGCGTCGTGACCGGGCAGCGAGGGCCACGCGGCCCGCAGGCCCAGGGCATGGGTGGGGATCGTGGTCAGGGCGAGCAGCGCGGCGAGGGTCACATAGGTCAGGCGCCACCCGAGATGCGCCACGAGCGCTGCCGTGACCGGCGCGAACACGGTGCTGGCCAGTCCGGCGACCAGTGTCAAGATCATCAGTGCACGACCCCGGGCGGGGCCGTACCAGCGGGTGAGGGCTGTGAAGGCCGGCGCATAGAGCACCATCGACTGCGAGATGCCGGCCACGATCCAGGCGGCGGCGAACCAGCCCAGCGTCGGGGCGGCACCGACACCCAGGACCGCGACGGTGGCGATCACGGACCCCGTCGTCATCACGCCTCGGGGGCCGTGATGGTCGATCAAGCGGCCGACGGCGACCCCGGCTGCCGCGGCGACGACCAGTGCCGCGGAGAACGCTGCCATCGCGGACGTCGATGTCCACCCGGTGTCCGCGACGATCGCCGGGAGGGCGACGGGGAAGGAGTAGTACAGGACGCCCCAGCCGACGACCTGCGTCATGCACAGCGCCACCAGAGCCTGCCGGGGCCCGCCGGCGCGCGGGCGTAAACCCTCGTTGCTCTGGCGGCCGGTCATCGGCCGACCGGCACGCCGCGCCGCCCGAGGTGTGCAGCCAGCGCACCGACGACGTGCGTGGCGTCGCGGCCCACGCCGCGCAACGTGTTGGAGGAGAACGAGCGCTGCAGCTCGAGGCCGACGTAGCCGAGCCCGCGGTGCGTGGTCGAGACGCCGCCCTGGTGCCGCGGTGCACCCGTCGCATCGAGCGCCCCCAGCGGACGGAGGTACCCGAGGTCCGGGCGGAACCCTGTCGCGAGCACCAGCGCATCGACCTTCTCCCTGGACCCGTCTGCCCACACGACCTCCTCGCCCGCGAGCCGCGTGAACATCTCGCGGCGGACGAGGCGGCCGGAGGTGATCTCCTGACGATAGGTGCCGGTGTCCAGGACCAACGGCCGGGTGACGAGGCGTCGCAGCCAGGGCGTGGGAAGCACGTCGAGGCCGGTGACCCGGAGCCAGAAGTGGAGGTCGAAACCTCCCCGGCGCTGCGGGGTGAATGCGATCGGGGACCGGGTCGCCAGGGTCACGCGCGCGACCTGGTGGAGCTCGTGGGCGATCTGGACCGCCGAGTTGCCGCCGCCGACGATCACCACCCGCTTCCCTGCCAGGGCGTGCGGGTTGCGGTAGCCCGCGGAGTGCAGCACCTCGCCCGGGAACGCGTCGAGGCCGGGCAGGTCGGGCAGGACGGGGGATCCGAACGACCCGCTCGCCGCGATCACGCCCGCGGCCGGCTCCTCGGCTCCGTCGGCGGTGCGCACGACGAGCTCGCCGCCATGCTGCTCGACGGACTCGACCCGGGTGTCGGTGCGGATCTCGGCGCCGACGTGCTCGGCGTAGCGCGCGAGGTAGCCCACGACCTCGTCGCGGGCGGGATAGCGGCGTGGGTCGCCGTCGAACGGCAGGCCGGGCAGGCTGGAGTACCCGGCCGGTGAGAACAGTCGCAGGCTGTCGTAGTACGAGCTCCACGAACCGGTCGGCCGGGAGCCGGCCTCCAGGACGAGCGGCGTGAGCCCGGCGGCGCGGACCGCTCTGGCGGTGGCGAGCCCGGACTGGCCGGCGCCGACGATGATCATGGGTGAGGAAGAGGTCATGGCGTTCAACATATCGACGCATCGCGATATGTCAATGCGACGAACTGAGCCGGTACGATCGAGCGATGACCTCGTCCGCGCCGTCGGGGCCCGCGGGGCCGGTGCTGAGCCAGGAGACCCAGGACTTCCTCGCCGCCCTGGCCAGCCCCACCCGCCAGGCGATCCTCGCGCTCTTCGCCCGCGGTGCCGAGCTCTCCGTCGGTGAGGTCGCGGAGCAGGCCGGCCTCGGGCAGTCCACCGCCTCCGAGCAGCTCAAGGCACTGCGCCGCGCCGGGACGGTGCTGTCCCGGCGCGACGGGAAGACGGTCCTCTACCGGGCCGACCGCGAGGGGATGACCCGCGTGCTGGCCGACCTCCAGGACTACCTGCGGACCTGCTGCTGATCTTGGGCGCCCTCGACCGGTGTCACGTCCGGTCCACGTGCCGCGGTGCCGGCCCGTCGGCGGGGGTGTCCCCGCCCCGCAGCGCCCGCGCCTCGGCGACGGCGTCGGCCCTCTTGGCGGCCTTCTTGTCGCTGGCGCGGGTGTCGCGGGGCGGGAGCTGGATGGTCTCCTCGGCCGCGAGCCCGCCCTGCAGCTCGCGGCTGCGTTCCACCTCGGCGTCCAGCTCCGCACCGAACAGCAGCGCCAGGTTGCTGATCCACAGCCACAGCAGGAACACGATGACGCTACCGAGGGTGCCGTACGTCGACCCGTAGCTGCCGAAGTTGGCGACGTAGAACCCGAACGCGGCCGAGGCCAGCGCCCAGACGACGATCGCGACGGCCGCACCGACGCTGATCCACCGGAACTTCGGCTGCTTGACGTTCGGCGTCGAGTGGTAGAGCAGCGCGATCACGATGATGACGAGCAGCAGTGCGACGGGCCACTTGGCGATGTTCCAGACTGTCAGCGCGACGTCGCTGAGCCCGACGGCGCTGCCGACGGCGGAGGCGACCGGCCCGGACAGCACCAGGCTGGCGACGACCAGGATCACCAGGACGAGGACGACGGCGGTGATCACCAGCATGACGGGGCGCAGCTTCCAGAACGGCCGGCCCTCCTCGACCTCGTACACGCGGTTCATCGCGCGGCTGAAGGCGGTGACGTATCCGGAGGCGGACCACAGGGCCAGCGCGACACCGAGGATCAGGGCGAGGCCCGCACCGGTGGAGTTCGCGGCGTTCTCGACGAGCGGCTGGACGATCGACAGGGTCTCCTCGGGCAGGAAGTCGGAGACGGTGTTCATCACCGAGTTCACCGCTGCCTCGGCGTCGGCGACCAGCCCGAGCACGGAGATGAGGGCCAGCAGAGCCGGCGCGGACGCCAGCACCGCGTAGTAGGTGAGTGCGGCGGCGAGGTCGGTGCACTGGTCGTCGCTGAACTCGCGGAAGGCGTTCTTGAACCCCAGCTTCCAGCTCCCACCCTTCAGGTCGGGTGGCGATTCAGGCTTCTGGGAGTGCGCCCCGTGAGGGCGTCCCTCGTCGGTGTCAGCCATCGGCCCTCCAGGTGTCGTCGCGACCACCACCAGGCTCTGCGGGTTGGGTGATCCCCGCAACGCGAGCGGTGCCGTGGTGACGCGCGAGGTGACGCCGTCGGTGCCTACGGTGGTCAGGAACCTCGACGTGGGGGAGGCCTCGATGACGCACGACGCTGACGACCGGGAGCACCAGCCGGACCCGGAACCGGGACGTGACAGCGAGACGGACGTCCAGCCCGGCGAGACCCCACCGGCCTCGGGTCAGATGAGCGCCCCGCAGGGCCACGAGGAGCACGGTCCGCACCGCGCGACGCCGTGGCTGTGGATCGTGGCGATCGGACTGGTGGTCGTGCTCGCCGCGGGGCTCTTCGTGGGCTACGGCATCGGCCTCGTGGGCTGACCGGCCGGTCGCCCCCGGGTACCGACACCTCCGCTGAACCTTGCCCACGGATCGAGCATGGCGCATATGTAACACCCAGGGGTTACAATCGCTCCATGAGTGGTGCTGGGATTCGAGCTGCCGTAGCGGAGATCGCCGCCGGCCAGTGGGGCCTGCTCACTACGGCGCAGGCGACGGCGGCCGGGGTCTCGCGCATGATGCTGTCGCGGATGGCTGAGCGTGGCGAGCTCGAGCGGATCACCCACGGCGTGTACGCCACGCCGGCGGGGGCAGGGGACGAGCTGTCGGAGAAGCGAGCAGCGTGGCTTTCGATCGAGCCCAACCGGCTTGCCTACGAGCGTCTTGCCGAGTCCCCACCGACCGGGGTGCTCTCGCACGCCACGGCTGCGGGACTACATCAGGCCGGTGACCTGCTTGAGGCCCAGGTCGAGGTGACCCTGCCGACCCGGTACCGGGCGCGACGTCCGGAGGTGCGCGCCCATCGCGGGACACTGCGCAGCGACGAGGTGACCCTTGTCGACGGGCTTCCCGTGACGACTCCAGCGCGCACCGTGGCCGATCTGCTCGCCGATGGCCATGACCGAGACCACGTGGCCACGGTGGTCGCCGACATGCTCAAGCGCAGCATCGTCACGGTGAGCGAGCTCGAGAGCGCGCTGGGATCGGTCGAGCGTGACCGGTCCGGGCCTGAGGTCGTGGCGGACCTCCTCGAGATCGCCGGCATCGATGAAGACCACCTCGTTCAGCAGCTCGTCACCTCCAGCCTCGGAGCTTCCGCCGTGAGTTCGGCTGCGGCGCGAGTCCTCCAGATGCTCGCCGAGTCGTCATCGGGGGACAACGGATCCGGAGTCGCTGCGCACTACTCGCGGGCTCTGCAGCGCTCAGGTGTCCAGAAGTGGCTCCGCGACGACCGCGCGGTCGTCGACGTGGTGAAGCAGATCAACGCAAGCAGTGCCCTGCCGGCACTCAGCCTGCCGGAGACCTCGAAGGCGATCTCAAGAACAGCCGCGGCCAGCCTTCCGCCCGGAGTCCTGGCTGCGACTGTCGAGGCGTGGAGAAAGCTGGCACTGGCTCAGCAGGTCAGCACCGACGACACCCGATCCAGGGACGGATCAGACGAAGGGAGCCCCGCCTCGTGACTAAGCCGAAGCCCCCGAGCCCGGTCGCGATGTGGAGCTCGATCACCGCGCGTGCCAAGGCCGCGAGCCGAACGAGCTCGAAGACGCCCGGCGAGCTCCAGAGAGAGTATGTGTACGGTCGGCTCCTCGCTCGGGTGTTTGCTGACCAGGACGACTCGTGGGTCCTCAAGGGCGGCACGGCGCTGCTGATGCGCGTGGAGGATGCTCGCCACAGCAAGGACGTCGACCTGCTGCACCGCGTCCGAGACCTCTCGGCGGCTGAGGTAGATCTTCGCCGGGTGCTCGCCCAGGATCTGGGCGACTGGATGCGGTTCGTGGTGACCGGCACGTTCCCACTGGGCGGAGACCAGCAGCCGGACGTGTCCGGCATGCAGGTCAACGTCGAGTGCTTCTGCGGGGCGCAGAAGATCCAGGCGTTCCACATCGATCTCGTCGTCGGGTCGCTCATGACCGCTGACCCTGACGTCGCAGCCGCGCCAAGCGTGATCGCGGTCCCGCAGATCGATCCACCGCGTCTTCGCCTGTATCCCGTCGTCGACCACGTGGCCGACAAGGTCTGCGCGACCGAGGCCGTCTACCCCGGTGGCCGAGAGTCCTCTCGCGTGCGCGACCTCGTCGACCTGCTGGTCATCGCTCGTACCCAGCAGATCGACGGCAGTGCCCTGGACGCGGCGATCGCAGGCGAACGAACGCACCGCGGCCTTCCCGGCCGGGACGCGTTCACTGTTCCTGCCGCATGGTCCACCACCTACGCCAAGGTGGCTGCGAACACACCGAGTCCGTCTGGCTTCGACGAAGCGGTCGTACTCGCTGGAGACTTTCTCGATCCGGTCCTGCAGGGTGCAGTGAGCGGGCTGTCCTGGTCGCCAGAAACGGGCCGATGGGCATGAGCTCGGTGACGTGCACGGCGCGTCTGCGAGGGCGACCTGCTCGAAGTCAGCTCGACTGCTTGAGCCCGAGGACCACGCCGTCCGGATCCTCGACGTACCCGACCCTGCCCTCGCCGGGCAGGTCGAGGACGTCGCCGGCCGAGGATCCGCCGGCCGCCTCGACCGCGGCGATCGCGGCGTCGATGTCGGGCACATCGATCCAGAGGATGGTGTTCTGCGCCTGGTACCGGCTGCTCATGACGGCGGCGTCGATGCCGGGGCCGTCCCCGGTGCGGGTGAGGAGGTAGTCCGGTACGTGCGGGGACGCGGTGGACTCCCAGCCGAAGGCGCGGGCGTAGAAGTCCGCGGTCTTCTCGGGTGCGGTGCTGGTCAGCTCGATGTGGATGATTGTTCCCATGCCGCCACGCTAGGAGCGTCGCCGGGTGCTCGGCTTGAAGGAATCGGTCATCCTGCGGACGGTGCCATGAGGCGCGCGATGCCGTCGTACGTGTCGCGGAACGCCGTCGCCGTCATCCCCGTGAAGCGGGTGAAGTCGCGGGACGCGTGCGACTGGTCGGCGTACCCGGACAGCGCCGCGAGCAGCGCCGTGGGCAGGCCGCCCGCCTCCGCGAGCAGCGCGTCGGTGAAGGCCCGGTGGCGCATCACCTGGAGGTACTGCTTCGGGGAGAGACCGATCCCGCGGCGGAACGCCCGGTAGAGGGTCGAGGCGGCGACGGCGAGCTCGCCGGTCAGCGAACCGACGTCGACGGCGGACGGCGCGGCGTCGATCCGGGCCGTCGCCCGCGCGAGGAGCTCGGGCGAGCCGGTCGGCTGCCCGGGAAGGAACCCGTCGAGCCAGCGGTCGAGCTCACGGGCAGGGTCCTCGGCGAGGGCGTCCTTGGCGGGCAGGGGACCGATCGCGTCGACCACCTGCGCCGGCTGCTCGGGAGCCCGGGGGAACAGCGTGCGAGCGCCCCAGGGCGTGAACTGGATGCCGACGTAGTGGGAGGGGCCTTCCTGCTCGATGACCATCGACGCGGTGCCGGTCGGCAGGTAGACGTCCGCGTTCTCCCGGGCGGGCGTGTCTGCGGCGAAGCGCCGCCCCGGACGGCCCAGGCAGAACTGGATCGTGCCGCGCCCGTTCGGCACGAGCACGGCACGTAGCGGGCCGGGGGGCGCGGGGGAGATCACCGACCAGTAGTGCTCGACGAGTCCGGTGAGGCGCGGCGCCGGGGCGTGGCGGCGGTAGTCCATCGCGGGCTCCTGTCCGGGCGCGGCCCGCGGCCACGCGGTCGGGGAACGTGCGCTCCGGCTGCCCTTTCCAAGGTATAGCGCACCGGGGGTCTTGCGGCAAGACCCCCTGCGAGGCGCAGAATCGCAAGCCTCCGCCTCGGTCAACCCGGGGCCTCGCGATCGGAGCCGATGCCCGTGACCTCCCTCTCCTCGAGTGCCTTCGACCTGCCCGACTCTCGCGCCGCCAAGGCTGACGTCGCCCTGGTCGGCGCCGACGAGCGCCACTTCGCCGCGATCGCCGCGAGCCTCGCCGAGTCGACGGCGGACCTCACCGAGCGCCTCGACGCTGCCCGCCGCGCCCCCGCCGGTCCGGGGCAGGCGGCGCTGGACCGCGACCAGGAGATCCACCGGCTCACGGGGCGCCTGCGCACGCTGCAACGGTTCGGCCTGGACCTGTGCCTCGGGCGCATGGTCCCGGCCGACGGCGGCGACCCGGTCTACGTGGGGCGCCTCGGCCTGACGGACGGCACCGGCGAACGTCTGCTCGTCGACTGGCGCTCGCCGGTGGCCGAACCGTTCTTCGGCGCCACGCATGCCGACCCGATGGGGTTGGCCAGCCGCCGCCGCTACCACTGGACGGACGGGCGGGTCAGCGACTACTGGGACGAGGTCTTCGCCACCGATGCGGATGGGGCGCCGGGCGGTGCCGGTGCCGCCGGACCGGCCGAGCACCCCGCGCTCGACGACCAGTCCGCGTTCATCGCCGGCCTGGGTGCCGAGCGCTCGGACCGGATGCGCGACGTGCTCGGCACCATCCAGGCGGACCAGGACGCGATCATCCGTGCCGGGTCGCGGGGCACCCTGGTGGTGGACGGCGGGCCGGGCACCGGCAAGACGGTGGTGGCCCTGCACCGCACCGCCTACCTGCTGTACTCCGACCCGCGGCTCGGGCACCGTCGGGGCGGGGTGCTGTTCGTCGGCCCGCACCGGCCGTACCTGGCGTACGTCTCGGACGTCCTGCCCAGCCTGGGCGAGGAGGGCGTGCAGACCTGCGTTCTGGCGGACCTCGTCCCGGAGGGGCGGACGGCGGCCCCTGAGCCGGATCCGCAGGTGGCCCGGCTGAAGGCGGACGCGCGCATGGTGGCCGCGATCGAGCCTGCGGTACGCCTCTACGAGAACCCGCCGACGGAAGGGCTCCTGGTCGAGACGCCCTCGGCGGACGTCTGGATCGGCGCCGACGACTGGGCGGAGGCGTTCGCGACCGCCGAGCCGGGTACGCCGCACAACGAGGCCCGCGACCAGGTGTGGGAGGCGCTGCTGCGCATCGGTGTGGACAAGCTTCGCGACGAGCTCGCCGACGGCGGCAACCTCGACGCCTGGGACGACGGCACGGGGGACGGCGTCGACGGGGCCGACGGCGGCGCGGACGACGAGTTCGACGCCTACGGGCGTATCGCCGTCGACCCGGACGGCGCCTCGCGGGCCGCGCTCACGGCGAACCGCGATCTGGTGCGGACGTTCGGGCGGGCGTGGCCGCTGCTGGAGCCGACCGACGTCGTCGGCGACCTGTGGGAGGTGCCCGCCTATCTGCGCCGGTGCGCGCCGTGGCTGGAGCCGGACGAGGTCTCCGCGCTGCAGCGGGCGGACGCCCGGGCGTGGTCGGTGGCGGACGTACCGCTGCTGGACGCGGCGCACCGGCGGATCGGGGACCCGGGGGCGGCGCGCCGTCGACGGCGGCAGGAGGCGGCCGCAGCGGCCGAGCGGGCGCGCATGGCCGACGTGGTCGACGACCTGATCGCGACGGACGACTCGGACATGGGTGTGATGTCGATGCTGCGGGGCCAGGACCTGCGGACCGCGCTGGTGGACACCTCCGAGGTCCCCGTGGCGGAGCCGGACGAGCTCGCCGGACCGTTCGCGCACGTGGTGGTCGACGAGGCGCAGGAGCTGACCGACGCGGAGTGGCAGATGCTGCTGGCGCGCTGCCCGTCGCGGAGCCTGACGGTGGTGGGGGACCGCGCCCAGGCGCGGCACGGCTTCACGGAGACCTGGGCGGAGCGGCTCGAGCGCGTGGGCCTGGACCGGGTCGGGATCGCCTCGCTCACGATCAACTACCGCACGCCGCGGGAGGTGATGGCCGCGGCCGAACCAGTGATCCGGGCGGCGATCCCGGACGCGAACGTCCCCACGTCGGTGCGCGGTGCCGGGCCGGTCGTCCACCGGACGACGGCGGAGCTGGAGCGGGTGCTCGACGACTGGCTCGCGGAGCACCCCGGCACCGCGTGCGTCGTCGGCGACGTCGACATCGCCCCGCGGGAACGCCTCCGGGTGCTGACGCCGGTGCTGGCCAAGGGGCTCGAGTTCGACCTGGTCGTGCTCGTGGACCCGCAGCGGTTCGGCGACGGGATCGAGGGAGCGGTGGACCGCTACGTGGCGATGACCCGTGCGACGCAGCAGCTCGTGGTGCTCACGGGCTGAGCGCCTCGGTCAGGACCCGGCCCTGCGTGCCGGCCGGCGGGTCGATGCCGAGCAGCGCGGCGACCGTGGGCGCCACGTCGACGTGCCGCGGGTCCGACGGCGCCCGGCCCGGCACGATCCCGGCGCCCGCCAGCGCGAACCCGACGTCGAGCTCGGTGGTGGCCCCGTGGCGGCCGGCCGGGCGCCGGGGTGCGGAGCCGAACGACCAGCCGGGCTCGGGCTCGACCAGCAGCTCGCCGTAGCGAGGGCTCATCCGCATCCGGGCCTGGTCCTCCCGGTCGAAGACGGCCCGCACCGGGGGCAGCTCCTCGAGAGCCGCGCGGATCGTCCGCTCGGCCGCCCGGTCCCCGGCGGCGCGGCCGACCAGGTGCAGGCTCGCCACCCCGCCCACGACGGCCACCACGTCGGTCCGGCGCCGGGGGGAGCCCCCGGGACGCACGATCTCGAGGCGGTACCCGGCGCGGGAGACCGCGCGCCGGGCCGCACGGCCGAACCCTCGGTCGAACGTCGTCATGCCGTGGTCGCCGAGCAGCACGAACGCGGTGCGCTCGGCGATGCCGGCCTCCTCGAGGGCCGCGAGCAGGCGCCCCACCTGGGCGTCGATGTCTCGCAGCGCGGCGGGGATCCCGGGGTGCCGGTCCCCGCCGGCGTGGCCCAGCGCGTCCAGGGTGTCGCAGTACACCGCGAGGAGCTGCGGCAGCCGCCGCAGGGTGACCGGCCGCCCGGCGCTGGCCACGGCCTCGCCGCGCAGCACGGCGAGCGCGTCGTCGACGCGCCGCGCGCAGTCGCCGCCCGGCCGCGTGTAGAGGCCGTCCGGATCGCCGTAGGCCGTGCCGTGGCCCTGCAGCACCGGCCACTGGACGCAGAGGACGGTGCCACCCTGCTCGCGTACCGCCTCCGCGAGCGTGGGGACGGCGATCTCGCGGTGCTGGCCCTGGGCGGTGCGCGTCGTGGGGTCGTACCAGAACGCCGCGTTGAGGTGGCGCTCCGGCCACGCGCCCGTGGCGACGGAGGTCCATGACGGGTTGGTGACGCTCGGCATGACGCCGGTCCCGGTGGTCAGGCTCCCGCGGCGCACCAGGGCGTCCAGGTGCGGCGTCGGCAGCCTGTCGAGCAGCGGGAGGTAGCCGGCGCCGAACCCGTCCAGGGCGAGGAGGACGACGTGGTCGGCCGGCGGCGGTGTGTCGACGGGCGTGTCCATGTCCTCATGGTCGCCGACGGACCTGATTCGGCACGAGGGCCACGGGTCGGGCAGTATATGAGCGGTCGCGAAGCAGCCGCGACCCCGAGAGGCTCAGAAGGTGACTGTGGACGACAAGTTGATTCACGGTGGTGTCCGGATCGACGAGGAGCGCGCCCACTGGGTGATGTGGGGCGAGGTCGACGGTGCCGTCCAGAAGCGGGTGGAGGCCGAGGTGGCCGACCACCTGCGCCGGACGGCCGAGGAGACGCTCACCGTGGATCTCGGCGGCGTGACGTTCATCGACTCCGGTGGTCTGCGCCTGCTGTACTCGGCGGCGGAGTCGAAGCCCACCCCGCCGGTGCTGATCGACGCCCCGGCGAGGGTCGTCGACCTGCTGCGGATCAGCGGGGTGGATACGCTGTTCGTCCTGAAGGACTGAGGAGGACGACTTCGTGGACCAGACTCTTCCGCTGGCCCGAGCACCCCACGGATTCCGCGAGGTGCGGTCCTGGCCGCTCCTGGAGCTCGAGGAGCTCGCCCTGATCCGTGACGATCTCTGCGCCACGTTGCCGGGCCGCGAGCGGTCGAGGCTCGAGGACGTGCCGGAGTCCGTCGTGCTGGTCGCCAGCGAGCTGGCGACCAACGCCCTGAGCTACGCCGGTCAGCCGGCGGTGGTCCGGCTGTCCGAGCGGGACGGCGAGTACCTCCTCGAGGTGGTCGACCGGGCACCCGACCGGATCCCGGGGGCGGTCGGGGGCGGCCCCAGCGGTCAGGGAGGGTTCGGGCTCCTGCTGGCGGCGCGGCTGGCCGACGAGGTCGGCTGGTACCGGACCGCCACGGCCAAGCACGTCTGGGCCCGGTTCGTCGTGCGCTCCCGCCAGCCCAGCATGTCCGCCTGACGCGGGTCCGCCCGGTCAGCGCGTGACGCGGACGAGCCGCGTCGGCGCGGCTGCGTGCTTGCCCGCGCGGGCCTAACGTCGGGGGATGAGCCAGGAGAACGACGGAGCCCGTCGCGAGGCGGCGGGCAGCAAGAGTGCCAAGATCCTCTACCGCCCCTTCGGTCTGGCGAGCTCGATCGTGGGAGGCGTCGTGGCGGGGCAGGTGTTCCGCCGGGTCTACAAGCGGGTGGCGCCCGGGCACCCCGACGACCCGCCGAAGCCGCTGGAGTCCGAGTACTCGCTGCGCGAGATCGTCCTCGCGTCGCTCCTGCAGGGCGCGATCTTCGCCCTCGTCAAGGCGCTCGTCGACCGCGGTGGCGCCCGGGTGTTCCAGCGGTGGACGGGGGAGTGGCCCGGGGACTGACCGGCGCCCTGCTCTCACGCGAGCTCTCCGCGAGCTCTCGTGGGCGCGGGATAGGTTGACGGGGATGCGTCAGCCCTCCACGTCGCCAGGCGGACCGATCACCCGGGTGCCCGGCATGCCGGCGCTGCTGACCATGTCCGCGCTCGGGTTCTCGGGCTACGCGCTGCTCCTGCCCGTGGCTCCTCTGTGGGCGGTGCACGGCGGGGCGGGCTCCGGTGGGGCCGGGCTCGTCAACGCGGTGCTGATGCTCGCGACGGTGCTGACCCAGACCACGATGCCGACGGCGCTGCGCCGCATCGGCTGGCGTCCGACGATGGTCGCGGGCGTGCTTCTGCTCGGCCTGCCGTCGGCCCTGTTCATGCTGACCGACGCCCTGGGGTGGCTGCTCGCGCTGTCCGCCGTGCGGGGGATGGGCTTCGCGGTCCTGACGGTGTGCGGGTCGAGCGCCGTGGCCGCCCTGGTGGACGGCCCGCGGCACGGCCGGGCGATCGGCGTGTACGGGCTGTCGATCGCCGTCCCGCAGCTCCTGCTGGTGCCGGGCTCGGCCTGGATCGCCGAGTCGCTCGACTTCCCCGTGGTGTTCGCCCTCGGGGCGCTGCCGGTGCTCGCCGTCCCGGCGGCAGCCGCGCTCGGCGGGCGCCTCCAACGGATCACGGCGGACGACGACCACGAGGCCGAGGACGCCGCACCGGGCCGCGCGGGGTGGCGGGTGCTGCTCGGGCTGATCCTGCCGTCGCTCGTCCTCCTCGCGGTCACGACACCCGGCGGGGCGCTGTTGACGTTCGCGCCACAGTTCGCCGGCAGCGCCGCGCTGGCGGCGGTCGGACTGCTCGGGTTCACGGCGGCGACCGCTCTCTCGCGCTGGGCCGTGGGCGGGCCGGCGGACCGGTACGGCCCGCGGGTCTTCCTCGCGCCGCTGCTGGTGTTGTGCGCTGGCGGGCTCGGGGTGTGCGCCTGGGCGATCGCCGACGGCGGCACGCACGGTGCGGCGCTGGTGCTGGGTATGACCGTGGTGGGCCTGGCCTACGGCAGCCTGCAGAACCTCACCCTGGTGGAGGCGTTCGCCGCTGTGCCGCGCCGCTCGCACCCGACGGCCAGCGCCGTGTGGAACATCGGGTTCGACGCGGGCACGGGGCTCGGTTCGCTGGTGGTGGGGTTCGTCGCGGCGGGCGCGAGCTTCGCGGCCGGGCTGACGACGACGGCGGCGGTCTGCGTGCTCGCGGCGGCTGTCGTGCTGGTGGTGGGCCGGCCCGTCCGCCGGACGGCTTGACCTGCCTGGCGGCTCGACCTGCCGGGCGGGAATGCACGGGACCCGCCACCGGTTGAGAACGATTATCGCTGCCATCCCTGCGCTCCAGGGACGCCCCCGGCGTGACCACCTCGAGCTGGTGAGGAGAACCATGAAGAACAGCATCCACCCGACCTACGGCCCCGTCGTCTTCCGTGACGACAGCGCCGGGTTCGCGTTCCTGACACGGTCGACCCTGGCCGGGGAGACGCCGTCAGGCCGAGGCCGACCCACCCGCACGATCGAGTGGGAGGACGGCGGCACCTACCCCGTCATCGACGTCGACGTCTCCAACGCGAGCCACCCGTTCTGGACCGGCGCCTCGCGCGTCGTGGACACCGCCGGGCGCGTCGAGAAGTTCCGCCGCCGGTACGGCGCCGGGTCCGCCGCCGCCACACCGGGCGGCGGTACGCGATGACGGTACGGGGCCGCGTCCGGGTCCCGCCGCGGCTCGCCCGAGCGGTGCGGGAGGGGCGCATCGAGATCCGCTGACGACGGCGCGGCGCACGGCCCAGCCCTTATGCTGGGCCGAGCGTCGCGTGCCGGTGGCAGACCGTGTCAGGCATGGAGGCGCCGGACCGAAGGAGGACGACGATGCGCTCGTCGAACTCTTCGTCGTCGCGTGACTGAGCGCGAGACGACCAGGCTCGTCGCCTGGAGCCAGGAGCTGCGCCGGGTGCACGGACGCCTGCGCGAGGCCCTGGACGTGACCCGCGAGGCGCTGGCCGACGGGACGCCCGGGCAGGCCGCCACCCGCGACCTGCTGCTGTACTGCCACGGCTTCTGCTCGGCGCTGGACGCCCACCACCGCGGTGAGGATCGAGCCCTGTTCCCCGCCATCGAGACGGCACACCCGGAGCTCGCGCCCGTGCTGCGGGCCCTCGAGCAGGATCACTCGATGATCGGCCACCTGCTCGGCGGGCTCCAGGCCGCCGTCGACCGGGCTGCGCCCGCGGCCGAGCTGGACCGCCACCTCGAGGGCGTCGCCGCGATCATGGAGAGCCACTTCCGCTACGAGGAGCGCCAGCTGCTCCGGGTCCTGGACTTGCTCGAGCTGGAAACCGACCCTGGTGACGCGATCGGCCCGCTGTAGGAGGCGCTCGCCCAGCTCCCGGCGGGCGGGCGCCCGGCCCAAGCCGCCGTGCAGCGGAGGCGGACCCGCCATACGTTGGGGTCAAAGGCGAGACCCGACGACCAGGAGGTTCGGCCATGACCGCAGGCGGCATCATCACGGCCATCATCATCGGCGCCATCATCGGCGCGCTCGGGCGGCTGGTAGTGCGCGGCCGTCAGAACATCTCGATCATCGCGACGATCCTCGTCGGCATCGTGGCGGCGCTGATCGGTACGTGGATCGCCAGCCTGATCGGTGTGCAGGACACGGGCGGCATCGACTGGATCGAGCTGGCCCTGCAGATCGTCCTCGCCGCGATCGGTGTCTCCATCGTGGCAGGCACCTCCGGGCGGAAGGCCTGAGCGGATGAGCGTGACGACGACGGACCACCGCGAGATCCGCTCGTGGGTCGAGGCGCGGTCGGGCGTGCCGATGCTCATCGAGTCGCCCGGACTCGGTGGTGAGCGCCCGGTCCCGGCGGTGGTGTTCCCGCACGACGAGAGCATCCCGGAGTCCCGCGAGGTCGGCTGGGACGAGTGGTTCGAGGTGTTCGACGCCTCGAACCTGGCGTTCCGCCACTCCCCGGGCGGGCCCGAGGACTCCCCGCCGGTCTACGAGCTGCTCAACCCCTGAGCCGCGCTCAGGTGCGGTGCCCGAGGACCGGGGCGAGCGCGCTGCCGTCCAGGTCGGCGAGGAGCTCCGCGGTGTCGGTGCGGATCTCGACAGCACCCGCCTCGGTCAGCTCGTGCGCGCCGACCCCGCCGCTGAGCACCCCCACGCACGGCACACCGGCCCGCTCCGCGGCGATGGCGTCCCACACGGAGTCACCCACGAACACCGCGTCCGCGGCCTCGACGCCCGCGGCCCGGAGCGCCACCTGCACGAGCTCCGGTTCGGGCTTGGAGGCCTCGACGTCCTGCGACGACGTCACCGCGTGGAGCGCGTCCTCCACGTCGAGCAGCTCCCGCAGCCGCGCGAGCTGCTCGGGCGAGGCCGACGTCGCGAGCACCGGCCGGGCACCGCGCGCGGCGATCTCGCGCACCAGCTCGCGTGCCCCGTCGAACACACGCATGCGATGGGCGGACTCGGCCTCGTGCCGAGAGTGGGCCTCGTCGACCTCGTCCGCGAGCGCCGACGACAGCTCGACGCCGCTGAGGGAGGCGACGCGCGGGATCAGCTGCGACCCGGCCATCCCGAGCGTCCGGTGGATCCGCCAAGCGTCGACCTCGATCCCGACGTCGGCGAAGGAGCGGAGCCACGCGTCGACCTGCAGGTAGTTCGAGTCGACGAGCGTCCCGTCGACGTCGAGCAGCACCGCGCCGGTCATGCGGAGCCATTTTTGGACGGTGCGGGCAGAGGGGCACAAGTTCGGCTCATCTGTCGATCCTCGGGCCCGGCCGCCGATACCGCCACCCCGAGCAGTCACCCGCGCGGCAGCCCTCGCTCCCACCGCCCGACGACGTCTCGGCACGCCGTGACGTCGTCGTCCGCGACGACCAGGACCAGGTTGCCGTCGTGGTCGCTGTACTGGACCTCGACGTTCACCCCGGCGTCGCCGAGCTGCCGGGCAAGCGTGCCGAGCTGGCCGGGGGCGTCCTGGTCGAGCCGGGTCATGATCACGTCGCGCGCGACGGCGCGGCCCAGCCCGGCCGAGGCGACGGCCGCCACGGCCGCTGCGCCGTCGTCCACGAGGTAGTGCGCGACCGCCCACTCACCGTGCGCGACGACGCCGCCGCCCTCGAGGCTGACGCCCGCGTCGCCGAGCGCCTCACCGAGGTCGGCGAGCGCCCCGGGCCGGTGGGGCAGCTCGACCCGCAGGTCCTGCCCGGGGGCGCTCACGACGTCACGACCGTCGTCTCGACGACCACCGGCACGGACAGGGAGCTCGCGACGTAGCACTCCCGGTGCGCCTGCTCGGCGAGGCGGCGCACCTGGTCGGGGGCGACGTCGGGGCCGGTCGTGACTGTCGGGCGCAGGCGGACCTCGCCGAGCCGCGGGGGCTGCGCGCCCAGGTCGAGGTGGCTGGTGGCCTCGTCGGCGTACGCCAGCACCTCGACGCCCGCCCGTGCCGCCACCGCGAGGAAGGACAGCATCTGGCACGACGACGCGGCCATCACGACGAGCTGCTCCGGGTTGAGGCGGTCAGGGCTCCCGCGGAAGCCCGGGTCCGCGCTCAGGGCGACCTCCGCCGTCGACGGTTCGGTGGTGGCGACGTGGTCGCGCGAGTACGACCGGATGCCCCCGGCCGTCGAACCGGTCCAGTGCAGCGAGGTGGCATAGCGATGGCTCATGCACCGCACGCTAGGCGCGGGACGTTTCGGCGGCCGCCGAACCGTGCCCGTCGTAGCGTGGGTCTCGTGAGCAGGGACCGTGACTTCACCGCCGTCGGCCGGGCGCTGGCCACGCCCGCGCGCTCGGTGTTCCTCAACCTGCTGCTGGACGGCACGCGGCGGCCTGCCGGCGAGCTGGCGCGTGCCGCCGATGTCCGCGCCTCCACCGCGTCGGAGCACCTGTCCGTGCTGGTCGACGCCGGTCTCGTGACGTGCGAGGCGCACGGACGGCACCGCTACTACGCCCTCGCCGGGCCGCACGTCGCCACCGCGCTCGAGGCGCTGGGCACGCTGGCGGCCCCGGCACCCGTCGTCGGCTACCGGCTCAGCCGGCACGCGCAGCACCTGGCCCGTGCACGGTTCTGCTACGACCACCTGGCCGGTCACCTCGGCATCGCGCTCGCGGACGCCTGGGTGGGCCGCGGCTGGCTGGCCGGGCGTGAGGTGCTGGTCCTCACCGACTCCGGTGCCGACGGGCTGCAGGCCACCGGGTTCGACGTCGACGGTGCGGTCGCCGCTCGCAGGCCCACCACGCGGGCCTGCCTCGACTGGACCGAACGGCGACCGCACCTGGCCGGAGCGCTGGGTGCCGCCGTCGGACGCCGGTTCCTCGAGGCGGGCTGGGTGGTGCGGCACCGCTCAGGACGAGGCCTGGACCTCACCGAGGTCGGCACGGCGATGCTCCGGGAGGCGTGGGGCGTCACTCTCGCCGACCCGGACGCGAGGCGCGCGGAGACGGCGAGACCCGACGGGCGAGAGGCGGCGGGCGAGACGGTACGCGTCGCGGTGGACGTAGCCGAGCAGGGCTGAGCCGCGGTCCCGTTGCCACGGTCGTCCGACGGCGTGCAGCCCGGGCACGGGAGTGGCGCCGTCGTCGACGACGAGGCCGCCGTCGTCGTCGAGTGCGCCGGGGACAGCGATCCACGTGTCGTCGTGCCGGTACCCGGTGGCCCACACGACCGCCCGGGGCTGGACGGTGCGGTCGTCGGCGAACCGGACCGTGCGGCCGTCAGCGGCAGTGGCCCGAGGGTGGAACATGACCCCGGCGTCGCGCAGGGCGCGGCGCGGCGTGCCGATGACGGGCTCGTTCGCGCGCAGGCGACGACCGACGAGCGAGCCGGCCGGGGCGTGGATCGCGCGGGTGGTGGTGAGCCACCAGAACAGGTCCCGCCCGAGGGAGCGCTGCGGGAGCTCACGCAGCCGCGCACCCTCCGACAGGTGCACGGTCCGCCCGGCCCGGGCGAGCTCGAGCGCGATCTGGCGTCCGGAGTTCGCACCCCCGACGACCAGCACCGGTCCGGGCGGGACCTCGTCCGGACGCCGGTAGTCGTCGGTGTGGACCTGCACGACGCCCGGGTCGAGACGGGCCGCGAGCGCCGGTGTCCACGGCCGGCCGAACGCACCGGTGGCCACGACCACCCGCGCAGCCCGGACCGTCTCCCCGCCGGCGAGGTGGAGGCGGAAGTCGCCCGCTGCACCCTCCAGCCGGACGACCTCGGCGCCGGTGCGCACGGGGAGTTCGAATTGGGTCGCGTAGTCCTCGAGGTAGGCGGCGACCTGGTCCTTGCCGGGGTAGGACCACGGGTCGGCAGGGAACGTCGCGCCGGGCAGGGCGTCGTACCGCGCCGGGGTGAACAGGCGCAGTGAGTCCCAGCGTCGCGCCCAGCTCGCCCCGACCCGCTCGGCGCGCTCGATCAGCAGCACGTCGACGCCGGCACGGGTCAGGTGGTACCCGAGCGCGAGCCCGGCCTGCCCGGCGCCGACCACGACGACGTCGCGCGGGTCGTTCGGATTCTCTGGAGTTCGCACCGGGCCGACGATACACGGGATCGTGTACTGTCTCGGTGCAAAAGCGGAGGCGTCAGCGCCGCGTCAGCCGGATCACGGGGATCTGCCGGTCCGTCTTGCGCTCGTAGCCCGCGAACTGCTTCGCGCTCGACTTGATCCGCTCCCACGCGACGGTGCGCTCCTCGCCGTGCAGCTCGGTGGCGGAGACGGGGATCGTCTCGCCGCCGAGCTCGATGGTGACCTCGTCAGGATGGGCGGCGACGTTGCGGTACCAGGCAGGGTTCGAGGCCGCCGCGCCGGCAGACGCGATGACGAGCCAACCGTCGTCGTCCGGGAACCAGGCCAGCGGGGTGGACCGCGGTTCGCCGCTCGTGCGCCCCACGGCGGTCAGCACGAGGAGGTTCATGCCCATCGTGGAACCCCGCGCGCGACGTGCCCGGCCGGCCGCCAGCTTGTTGACGCACCGGACGAACCGCCCGGGCCGGATCCCGGCACCGTACGTGCCCTGGGGGTGGGTGAAGGACATGAGGTCTCCTGATCGTCGGTGGGCGGCCGCTCTGCCGAGACTACGTGTCCTCGTGGAGGAGGGAGGGGATCCTTCCGCCGCAACGCATCGTTTCTGATTCACCTCGTGCCGGGAGGGGCGCTGAATCATTCTTGATCCATCGGGCGCGTGGATGTGGTATGAATCAGAGAGGAGTCCTCGCCGACCGTGGTTTCGTGCCAGGACCCAGGCCGGCCTGGGTAGGGCGATCCGGCGCGCCCGCCAGACGGCTGGCTTCTCTCAGGACGAGCTGGCGGCTGAGGCGACCACCTCCCGTCCCACGCTCTCCCGTCTGGAACGCGGCGCGTCCGTCGCCAGCAAGACCGTCCTCGCCGCCGCGGCGGCTTGCGGATACGAGATCGTCCTGGTGCCTCGTGGCGCCCGGGTGACCGTCGGGCCGCCGGATGCGGAGGGCGCGCCCGACGGCCACCCGGAGATTCCTGCACTGGTGGAGCAGCGCGCCGAGGCCGTCCGTGACGCAGCCTGACGGAGCGCCCGGGAGCGGACGGCGCCGGATTCACTGCAGCCCGAACCCGCCGTCCGTCGTCAGCCGCTGGCCCACCATCCACGAACCGGCCGGGCTCACGAGCCAGCCGATCAGCCGGGCCGGGTCGGTCGGCTCGCCCCAGCGTCCGAACGGTGTCGCCGCGCGTAGCTCCTCCAGCTCCGCGAGCGGCCGGTCCGTCGTCCCCGGGTCGAGGTAGCCGGTGTTCACCGGGCCGGGGTTGACGGTGTTGAGGACGACGCCGAGCTCGAGCAGCTCGGCCGCCACGGTGGCGGTCACCCCGGCCAGCGCCGCCTTCGACGTGGCGTAGGCGACCTCGCCACGCATCGGTCCGGCCTCCTGGCCCGACGTCATCCACACCACCTTCGGCGCGGTCGCAGGGTCCGACGGCGCAGCGGTGCCCGACGGCGCGGCACGCCCCAGACGCTCGCCGGGACGCGACGTCGGGCCCGGCTCCGCGGCGACGCGCTGCTGGGCGAAGCGGCGCGTCAGGAGCAGCGTGGACCGGGTGTTCGTCTCCCAGAACGCGTCCAGGGCTGCCGCCGACATGTCGAGGATCGACCCGATAGCGCGAGATGCCATCGCGGGTCTATCGCTGACGGGATGTTGCCAGCGTCTCGAGGGAGCGCGGAAATGGCACCCTGGCGTGATGAGATGCTTGCGGGTGGTGGCCGGTGAACAGACCCTTCATCGTTCGGTGTGAAGCAATGGTGGCACGTCACTCCACGCCGAACGATGAAGCGTCCGCTCAGTTATCGGCCACCGGAGCATCGTCAGACGTTAGATGGACCACGACATCAACTCCGCTACTTGCGGCTTCGGCTGCTGCCTCGAACTCCTCAATTTCCTCGGGCGTGAGGTCATCGCCGAGGGTGTAGACGGTCAGGACTAGGTGGTCTTCTGACGCTTCATAGCGCACTTCCACGGGGCGGTCGTCGATGTTGATGGCGTTGATCACCGTGCGTTCGAGGTTCGCGGCCTCGGCCGACGAGACCTGTGTGGGCGCGAGAGTGCTGTCTTCTCCGCTGGGAGCGTCGACGCCTCCACACCCGCCGATGATGAAGGTCGCGGCGATCACTGCCGATGCGACCACTGAACTCCGAGTGCTGAATCGCATTGGTGGCTCCACTTCAGCTTGTCTTTACCTTGACGGTGCCCGAGATTTTCGAGATGTACGCGATCGGAGTAATGTAGGAGCCCTTGGAGTTGCTTCCGGTGGTCACGCCGTACGCGGTGTGGACGGCGAACCAGGGCCCGCCAGAATCCCCCTTGTCGCTAATCTTTTCGGCAGTCTGGTACAGGTTGCAGTACTTCTTGTTGATGTTCGTAAAGGTCACGCACCCCCTGTATGAAGCGACCTTGCTGTGTGTATAGTTGGTGGTTTTGCCGAACTTGTAAAGCGTCTTGCCGACAGACACGATCCCTGTGCTGTTCACGGTGCGGAACGTCGCGCCCTTCTTGTATCGGAACTTATTCTTTGGTGTCCCGCCAGTAAGCTTTGTAAATCTTAGATCGTTCTGTTCGCTGGCAACGTACGTTGTGCTGGTTGCGTCACCGTCATACTTGGCCGGCTTAGTTGTACAATGCGCTGCCGTTATGATTCCGTAGGCGCTCCCGCGCTTGCCGACAAACCCGCCGGTGCAGCCACCGTAGACCATGCCTCCCCTGGTGTTCGACTCCGCCTGTGGGGCGTCACTATCGTCCTCGTATTCGACGCTGATCGTGGGACTGGCGGTCGACTGCTTGGCGCTAACTTGGGCGACGCTCTCCGCAAGGTCGGCTATTGCGGCTCTGTCAGCGTCTACCCATGCGGTCACTACGACGCTGTCGGTCTTGTATTCGTAGCGCGCTGCAAGTGCGGTCTCGGCTGTGTCTGCAGTCTCGACTGTGTCACCTATCGCGCCTTCGATCTTTTCCATAGCGGCCAGCTCGACTGTGGAACGATCAAAGTATGGGACGGCCCCCTCGTCTGTGGTCTCGACCTTCACGTTGACGCCATGCTTAGTGGCGTGGGCCTTGGCGGTCTCGGTACCGTTTGGAGTGACGGCTACGAGTCCGTGATCACCCTCCCATCGGAAATCGATGATACTGGCGGGTGCGAGTTCCAGGATATCGGTGAGATATTGGCTGAATGCGTCTTGCCCAGCGGCCGTGTTGATTTCCTCTTGGACAAGTGCGTCGTCGCTATCGCCTGCCGCTGCGCTAGTTGTCGTTGCAGTTCCGGCGAGTACGAACGTCGCTGCTAGGGCGATCCAGCGCGGTCGAGCCTTCTTGAGGCGCTTACGTTCCATTGAAGTTGTGGCCCTCTCGCTTCTTGCTCGGTCCGACGGGCGTTCTCGCCTGAAGGTGGGTTGAAAGTACCGTGGTTTCCGACCGTCAACAAGCGGTGAGCGACTCATCATCTGCGCAACGCTACTGGCCGCATCGGCGCCAGAATGCAGATTCGAACTGCCAGCGTCATTCGCATGGAGAATGGCGTGGCTTGCTGGATCCAAATATTCGATTGTCATGGGAAGGCGTGACTCCCGTCTGTGTTTGCTGCCTGATCGCGTCGGCCTTGGGAGCTGGAAGGGCGGAGCCGGTGTAGTTCGAAGACGACGCTCGTGTCTGTTAGATGGCCGGCATGACTGGGGCTACTACTCCACGAGGCCAAGCGTTATGCAATCGTGACCTGACTGGTGCCGTAAACGATCGTTTCTGGGACGGGCCGACCGGGCATCCCGCGCTGACGCAGACCGGCCGCAGTGGCGCGCGTGCCTGGACTACCTGCGTCCGGGGGACACCCTGGTGGTGCGCGCCCTGGACCGCATCGCCGGCAGCGAGGTCATGGCGATCGAGACCGTCAACGAGCTCGGCCGGCGCGAGGTCAACATCAAGAGCCTCACCGAGCCGGCGATCGACACCACCACCACCCCGATGGGTCGAGCGCTGTTCAGCATCACCGCCGTCTACGGGCAGCTGCGCGTAGACACCATCCGGGAGAACACCCGCCGCGGCCTGGCCCACGCCAGAGCGCAGGGCCGCATCGGTGGCCGGCCCACCGTGATCACGCCCGAGCGCCTTGACGTGGCCCGACGGATGCGTGCCGACGGGGACACACTCGCCCACATCGCGAAGGTGCTCGGCATCGGCAAGTCGTCAGTCGCGCGAGCGCTGGGCAAGATCGAGGACCAGAGCGACGGCGACCACGGAAGGCCGGGCACGGAGGCCCGCGACGGTGAACCCGGAAGCCGTGGGGCTCGTTCCTGACGCTCCATCATGGCCGCCGCGTCGTGCGCGCAAGCGGGCCAGGGCCCGCCGTCTGGGCCAGAATTTCTCGGCCGCGTCGCTGCGCTCCTTGTTCCGGTCCGAGAACTTCTTCCCCCGACGCCCTGCGGGTTGACGCACCCGCCGCTCGGGCGGCCGATGGCTCCGCTATCAGGAACGAGGCCCCCACCTGAGCGAGAGGAACGCAGATGCTCACCGTCACCGTCTACAGCACCGGCCCGCAGTGCATCCGCTGCAAGATGACCATCGACAAGCTCGAGGACCCGGCCGTGAACGTCGTCGTCGTCGAACTGGCGGACAACCCCGGTGCCCGCGCCTACGTCACCGAAGACCTGGGCTACAGCGAGGCCCCCGTGGTCGTCGTCGAGGACGGCACCGGACAGGACCACTGCGCCGGCTTCCGCCCCGACCAGATCAACCGCGTCGCACGCGCCGCTCAGGCCGAGTGAACCAGCAGGGGAGGAGGGCAGCGATGAACACCACCGGCACCACCACGACAGCGCGGATCCTGGTCGCAAACGCGGCCGCGTGGGACTACTGGCGCTGGCACCCAAGTAGTCGGCGGGCCAAGGCTGACACAGCGAAGGCGGGAGCCATCGAGGGTAAGATTACCGGCAAGGTAGCCGACTTTGGCCCTCAAATCTACCGATGGAGGAGAGGTGCGGCGATGCTGCTGGCAATCAAGAGACGACATATGGGCGCCTACCGTGATTGCAATTCTCTGCGTCACGACGCGCCACGAAAAGGCATGGGAGCGGCTTGGGAGTTAACAGGGTACATCGGCACACCTTTCGTAATGGTGGGCGCGCTATATGTTTCGCAGTGGACCGGTGAACCACTGATCACTGAGCCTTTCCCAGTAGGGGTGTGAACGTCACACGGACCTGTCGTGCTCGACGTGCAGCAGCATGAGGGCTGCGGCGATGATGACGGTGGTCTTCGACGGGCTCATGTGGATCTTGTCCAGGGCCTTGAACGTGCTCTTGAGGATCGCGTTGCCCCGCTCGGCCACCGCCCGGATCGCTGAGTGCAGCAGGTTGAAGCAC
>NZ_JBWPVO010000040.1:0-813 GCF_056590155.1 Isoptericola sp. GX10416
GCGCTCTCAGCAGGTGCGGTTGCCGAGGAGGTCGCTGCAGACGAGGCGGACGCGGGCTTCGGTGACGGTGACGGGGTCGAGGGTCGTGGTGGTGGTGATCGCCCCGTCGATGGGTGTCCAGATCGAGGTGCCGACGAGCTGGAAGCTGCCGTGCCATGTGGTGGTCAGGGTGGTGGTGACGTCGTCGCGGTACCAGTCGCCCTCGTCGTCACGGGCGGTGCCCGGGTCGTGGTCGGGGTGGCCGAGAGCGAGGTATCGGTGGGCGATCCAGGAGGCGTCGGGTTCGGGGTCGCCGGGTGTCCAGGGGTGTCCGGGGTCGGTGGTGGTGAGGGTGCCGCCGCCGTCGGTGTACGGGTCGTCGAAGTCCCAGGTGTACTCGACCGGGTCGGCGCGGATGGCGACCGGGACGCCGAGGAGGTCTACCTGCATCTCGAGCGCGGTGGCGGTGGTGCTTGCGGGGTAGAACTCGTTGACCAGGAGTACGTCGCCGCCCTGGACGTCAGCGGTCGGTGCGGGGATGTGCATCGCGGCGAAGGCCTGCTGGGCCTCTGCTGCGACGTCGGCGGGCGTGATGCACTCGCGGCCGGAGACGTGCTCGGGTTCCTGGAAGGTGCCGTCGGGTTGGACTCGTTGGACCCAGAGGTCGTCGAGCTCGATGGCGCCGTCGTCGCAGGGCGCTGGGTTGACGACCCATTCGTTCTCTCCGTCGGGACAGCCGCCGACGACGAGGGTCCAGATCACCTCGTCGAACTGGTCGCGTTCGTCGTCCTGGATGCAGGTCGCCGCGTCAGCCCGGAAGTAGCGGTCCTGGGG
>NZ_JBWPVO010000041.1:0-746 GCF_056590155.1 Isoptericola sp. GX10416
CGCAGGAGGTTGCCCGAGGCGCCCCGGCGGGGCCGGGGCGCCTCGTTGCGTGCATCGCGGGTCATGTCAGCCCTTGATGCCCTGGGTGGCGACGCCGTCGATGATGTAGCGCTGGAACACGATGAAGAACAGCATCACGGGCAGCAGGGCCAGGACGGCCATGGCCATCTGGGCGCCGTAGTCCGACACCGAGGTCTGGTCGACGTACTGACGCAGCGCCATGGGCAGGGTGTAGAGGCTGGGCTTCTTCAGGTAGAGCAGCGGGCCCAGGAAGTCGTTCCACGTCCAGATGAACGTGAAGATCGAGGTGGTCACGATCGCGGGCCGCATCAACGGCAAGATGATCCGGGCGAAGGTGCGCCCGTGCCCGCACCCGTCGATCCGGGCGGCCTCGTCCAGCGAGCGAGGGATCCCGCGGATGAACTGGATCATCAGGAACACGAAGAACGCCTCGCCCGCGAGGAACTTGCCCGCCAGGAGCGGCACGTAGGTGTTCACCAGGCCGAGCTCGTTGAACATGATGTATTGCGGGATGATCGTGACGTGGAACGGCAGCAGCAGCGTCGCGATCATCGTGGCGAACATGATGCCCCGGCCCGGGAAGTCGATCCGCGCGAACGCGTACGCCGCGATCGTGGACGACAGGACCGTGCCCACCACCGCCAGCGCGGCCAGCAGCAGACTGTTGGCGAAGAACGTCCAGAACGACACCCCACCGATGCCCGACAGGGCCGTGGCGTAGTGCT
>NZ_JBWPVO010000042.1:0-590 GCF_056590155.1 Isoptericola sp. GX10416
TGCGCGCGGACGAACTTCTTGTAGGCGGTGGTGACCTGGTCGACGGGTCCGTCCATGACGAGGCGGCCTTGGTGCATCCACAGCACGCGGGTGCACATGGCTTCGATGGTGGAGATGGAGTGGCTGACCAGGAAGACGGTGCCGGCTTGTTGGCGGACCTCTTCGATGCGGGCCTTGGAGCGGGCCTTGAAGGCGGCGTCGCCGGTGGCGAGGGCTTCGTCGACCATGAGGATGTCGGGGATGGCGGCCGAGCTGATGGCGAAGCGGAGGCGGGCGGCCATGCCGGAGGAGTAGGTCTTCATGGGTAGGTCGACGAAGCTGCCGATGTCGGCGAACTCGACGACCTCGTCGAACTTGTCGTCGATCTGCTTGGGGGTCATGCCCAGGGCCAGGCCGCCGATCTCGATGTTCTTGGAGCCGGTCATCTGGGGCATGAGGGCTGCGTTGACGCCGAGCAGGGCGGGTTCGCCGTCGACGTAGACGGAGCCGGAGTGGGGTGGGATGAGGCCGGTGATGGCGCGTAGCAGGGTGGACTTGCCGGAGCCGTTGATCCCGACGATCCCGATGGACTCGCCGTGGCGTGCGGTGAA
>NZ_JBWPVO010000005.1:0-245134 GCF_056590155.1 Isoptericola sp. GX10416
TTACCGATGTCGGTAGTTCGTGCCGAGATCGGTAGTGCGCACTACCGATCTCGGCACGAACTACCGACATCGGTAAAACGTGATGCGGTGGGGAGTCAGCGGCGCAGGTCGAGCACCGTCACGCCGGCGCGCGGGACGTCTCGCATCCCCGGCAGCAGCCGTGCGGCCGTCTCCAGGTCCACGACGTCGGTCACCAGGTCCTGCGGCCGCAGCGTGCCGTCGGCGACGAGCGCGAGCATCTCGGGGTAGTCGGAGGCGGCCATCCCGTGCGAGCCGAGCACGTCCAGCTCGAAGCCGATCACACGGTCCATCGGCACCCGCGGGTGACCGTCGACGGCGGGCAGCAGGCCCACCTGCACGTGCCGGCCACGGCGGCGCAGCGCCAGCACCGCCGTGGCGCAGGTGGTCTCCGAGCCGACGGCGTCGAGCGCGACGTGGGTGCCGCCGTCGGACAGCGCGTGCAGCCGCGCCACGACGTCGGAGGGGTCCGGGTCCTCGGACAGGATGGTGTGCTCGGCTCCCGCACGGCGGGCAGCCTCCAGAGCGTCGGGGTTCCGGTCGACGGCGATGACCCGGCCTCCGCGGGCGGCGGCCACCATGACGGCGCTCAGGCCCACGCCGCCCGCGCCGACGACGGCGACCCACTCCCCGGGCTGCACGCGGGCACGGTGGGCCACGGCGCGGTACGCGGTGGCGAAGCGGCAGCCGAGGCTCGCCGCCGCGACCGGGGTGACGCCGTCGGGCACCGCGACGAGGTTGGCGTCCGCCGCATGCAGGACGACGAGCTCCGCCCAGGAGCCGTGGTGCGTGAATCCGGGCTGGGTCTGGTCCGGGCACACCTGCGCGTCGCCGGACCGGCACCACTGGCAGGTACCGCACCCGCAGACGAAGGGCGAGGTGACGAGGTCGCCGGCCTGCCAGCGCTCGACGCCGGCGCCCACCTGCTCGACCACGCCCGCCAGCTCGTGGCCGGGCACGTGCGGGAACTCCGAGATGTCCGGGTCGTGGCCGGCCCATCCGTGCCAGTCGGACAGGCAGAGGCCCGTGGCGCGCACGCGGACCACCACACCGCCGTCGGGCGCCGTCGGGGCGGGCAGGTCGCGCACCGTGACCGGCCCGCCGGAGCGGTCGTAGGCGATCGCGCGCACCGTCAGCCTCCCTCGGCGATCCGCTTGACGGCCGCGAGGGTCGCGGGGATGCCCTCGCGCGCCATCTGCGTGCGGATCTCGACCTCGCGGTCGGTCTGGTCGCCGTATCGCTGGGCGAACGCCGCGATACCTGCGGGGGTGAACTCCCACGTCTCGGTGAGCTCGGTCGCGGCACCGTCGTCGAGCGCGCCCAGCATGTAGCTCCAGCGCACGAAGCCCTGGCCGACGATCCACGCGAACTCGCGGCCCGGGTCGGCGACGACCACCTGCGAGCGCGTCTCCCACGTGCGCTCCGGCGTCCCGTTGCGGCCGGTGAAGTGGGCGCCGACCCGCGGGGAGCCGCCCGGCTCCGGCGCGTCGGCCTCGTCCCACCAGCAGGCCTTGCACACGGGCGACCACTCCCCGGTGCGGGTCACGTCCGAGACGAGGGCGTAGACCTCGGCGGGTGGGGCGGCGATCGTGATCGAGTCGGCGTGGGTGAGCGCGTCAGCCATGTCGCGATGATGGCACGGCGAGGCGGGCGGGTGCCGGACGACGGTCACGATTCGGCCCCGTGGTGGGCTCTTGCGCGGTCCGTGCTGGAAGAGCGGCTGCCGCGACGGCGTTGGGCCCGGTGTGAACCTGACCGACGCTCCGCGGAGCGCACCCGACGTGCCCGAGACGGCGGACGTCGTCGTGATCGGCGCTGGCCAGGCCGGGTTGTCGGCCGCGTACCACCTGCGACGCCGGGGCCTCGTGCCCGCTGGTGCCGCGCCGTCGGGCATCGACGAGGCACCACGCACCTACGTGGTGCTCGACGCCGAGGACGGGCCGGGGGGAGCATGGCGGCACCGCTGGCGCTCGTTGCGGATGGCCACGGTGAACGGCATCTACGACCTGCCCGGGCTGGAGCAGCCGGGGGTCGACCCGGAGGCGGCGAGCGTCGACGTGCTGCCCGCGTACTTCGGCGACTACGAGAGCGACCTCGGGCTCGCGGTCGTGCGGCCTGTGCGGGTCCGCCGGGTCGAGCGGGCGGCCGACGACGCCGGGCTCCTGGTCCGCTGGGAGGTCGCCGGGCGGTCCGGCGTGATCGCGGCGCGAGCGCTCATCAGCGCGACGGGGACGTGGACCAAGCCGTTCTGGCCGTACTACCCGGGCCAGGAGTCGTTCCGCGGCCGGCAGCTGCACACCGCCGACTACGTCCGCGCGGAGGATCTCGCCGGCGCGCGGGTCGCCGTGGTGGGCGGCGGGATCTCCGCCGTGCAGCTGCTCGACGAGATCTCGCACGTGGCCGAGACGTTCTGGTTCACGCGCCGCGAACCGGTGTGGCGCAAGGAGTTCGGGCCCGACGAGGGATCGCGTGCGGTCGCCATGGTCGACCAGCGCGTCCGCGAAGGGCTGCCACCGCAGAGCGTCGTGTCCGTCACGGGCCTGATCCGCACGCCGTCGCTGCGTGCGGCTGCCGAGCGCGGGGTCCTCAAGCGGCGGCCGATGTTCTCGCGGATCGTGCCCGAGGGTGTCGTCACGGCGGACGGCGACGCGCTGCCCGTCGACGCCATCTTCTGGAACACGGGGTTCCGCGCGGCCCTGGACCACCTGCGGCCACTGCGCCTGCGGGCCCCGGGCGGGGGCATCCGCATGGACGCCACGCAGGTGGCCGGCGAGCCGCGGGTGCACCTGGTGGGGTACGGGCCGTCGGCGTCGACCGTCGGGGCGAACCGTGCCGGGCGCGAGGCCGTGGCGCGGATCCTGCGGTTCCTCTCCGCCGAGGACGAACGGCTGCCCGCGCCCCACGGGGCACGGGGAGCCGGGAGCCGTCGAGGCTCCAGCGGTGACGTCAGGGCGAGGTGAGGTCCGCGACCTGTCCGTCCGCGACGGTGGCGACCTGGTCGGCCGTGAGGGCACCCTGGTAGACCTGCAGGTCGTCCACGTCACCCTGGAACGGCGTGTCCCACCAGTTGACGCCGAGGGCGAAGACGCCGTCGTCGGTGGTGAACACGTCCGGGAACCCGGTCCCGGTGTGCACCGCCACGCCGTCCAGGTAGACCGTCACCGCACCGCCGGTCTCGACGGTGAAGGCCAGGTGCGACCAGGTGTCGGTCGGGATCTGCGTCCCGGTCAGGCCGTCGTAGTAGGTGGTCGAGCCCGCCCAGAGCATCGTGCGGTGCTCGTCCCAGCCGGACGGCACGAGGCTCAGCCAGTTGACGTCGTCGCGGGCGCCGAAGAACGCCGTCGTGAAGTCGGTCAGCCGTTCCGGGCGCAGCCACAGGCTCACCGAGTAGTCCTGCCCGGAGAGCAGCCCGTCCGGCAGACGCACCCCGCTGGAACCGTCCAGGTGGACCGCGTCGCCGTGCACGCCCTCGGTGAAGGAGACCTGGCCGCCGACGGAGTCGACGCGGTCGCCCGTGACGGTGCCTGCCGAGGCGCCGCCCGTAGCCGTCAGGTCGCCGTCGAAGGCGTAGCGGGCGACCAGACCGGGTGCCGGCAGCACCGGCACGGTGAGGTCGAAGGTCGACGCCGCGGTCGCGTCGCCGCTGGTGATCGTGGCGGTCAGGGTGACGATGGCGTCCTGCTCGGACGGCCGGGTGACCGTGCCGTCGGCGGTGACGACCGACTCGTCGCTGGACGTCCAGGCGATCGACGCACCATGGGTGCCGACGGTCGGCAGGTCGAGGTCCGCGACCACCGAGCCGGTGCCCGGCAGAGTGAGGTCCGTGGCGACCGCGTCGACGATCTCCTGGTCGCTGAGGGGTGCCAGGGCGCTTCCCCACAACGGCACGCCCTCGGTCCCGACCACGCTGAACGTCGTGACCCACCGCTCGCCGGTGGGGTCCCACTCGCGGGTGACGGCGCCGTCGTAGGCCTCGCCGTCGATGGTCAGGTGCAGGCGGTTCTTCTGGTACTGGCGCCAGCGGCCGTCGACGGCGCCGGTGACGGTGCCGTTCTGGTTCAGCGTGACGGTGGTCGCCCGGCGGATCTCGGGGCTGATGGTCTTGTCGTGCTCGATGAACCGGTAGTCGCCGACGAGCTGCTTGCGCACGAACTTCGAGGTGTCGTTGCCGCCGGCGTACCGGTAGGGAGCGACGACGGGCCACCCCTCGGCGTTCATCGACATCTCGTGCACGCGGATCTGGTGCCGCTCGCCCTGCTCGGGGAAGCGGCTGTGGAAGATCAGCAGCATCTCGCCGGTCTCGGGGTCGACGTACGTGGTGTTGTGACCGGGGGAGACCTTGCCGTCGCCGATGCCGGTGCCCGGCGCGCCGACCTCTCGCTGGAACTGGTAGCTGCCCATCAGCTTGACGCCGTACGGCTCGATGGTGGCGTCGTCGAAGATCGGCAGGTCGGGGTTCGAGCGGACCTCGCGCATGTCGTGGCCCACGGCGTCGACGAAGGGTCCGTCGGGATTCGGCGAGCGCATCACGCGCATGTTGTAGCCCTCGGTGGCGCCCAGCCCGCCGAACGAGGTGAACAGGTAGTAGTCCTCCGTCTCGGGGCTGTACATCATGGACGGGCCTTCGATGCGGCTGTGGTTGCCGCCGGTCAGGTGCGTGCCGTAGCCCTGGTCGGGCAGCGGGAGGCCGGTGCCCGGGTCCAGCTCCAGGATGAAGATGCCGCCCGAGAACGACCCGTAGACCATCCAGAGGTTGCCGTCGGCGTCGTAGAAGACGTCGGGGTCGACGGCGTTCGGGTGCACCAGAGCGTCGTAGGGGGTGCCGTCCTCGCTGGGCCCCTCGCCGTCGCGGTGCCCGGACCGCAGCAGGATGCCGAGGTCCTCGTAGGGGCCGTCGACGCTGTCCGCCACCGCGACGCCGAGCGCGCTGCGCGGCGAGCTGCCCTCGCAGGCGTTGTAGTACATGTAGAACTTGCCGTCGGCCTCGAGCTGGATGACATCGGCGGCCCACAGGGTGTCGGACTCCGCCCACTCGAACGTCTCCGCGAGCTCGGTGGTGACGTCGTCGAACAGCGGGTTCTGCGGCGTGACGAGGTTGGCCGCCTGCTCCCACTGCACGAAGTCCTCGGTCGTGGCGGCGGCCAGGTGCGAGCCGAAGACCCAGTGCTCGTCGCCCACGCTGACCAGGGACGGGTCGTGGGTCTCGGCGTCGACGAAGACGGGCGGTGGCGGGTCGGCCGGGGTGGGTGGGGCCGCGCCGGCCGATCCGGCGGTGGCGGCGGCCAGCGGCAGGGTCAGGCAGGCGGCGGCGAGTGTGGCGATGCGGCGTGACCGGCGGCTGGTCATGGTGGCTCCTCGGTGTTCGTCGTCGAACGGTCCGTCGTCGGTCCGGGTGTTACATCGATGTAGAAGTGGAGTGTACATCTGCTCCTCGCGGACACAGATGGTTGCCCCGGCGACGCATGAAGTTCGTCGAGCCGTCGTGGCCAGGTCAGCCGGTCTTCACGCTCGGTTGTCAACGTGATCGCGGGTCGGCAGGAGGCCGGCCCACGATCACGACAGGAGAACCTCAGTGAGATCTACTGCCAGCCGATCGACCACCCTCTCGACCCGGATGCTCGCACTGACCGGCGGCGGGCTCGCGCTCGTCCTCACCGGCACGCTGCTCCCGTCCGCCACCGCCGCACCCGGAGCGCACGACCGCCCCTGGGCCGAGTCTGCCTACCGGGGCTCCGTCGACGTCGTCGCCGGACCCGCCGAGGACCAGCAGACCATCGACGGTGTCGTCTTCGTCGACAAGGACCAGGACTCCGTGCAGGACCGCAAGGAGCGCGGGCTGCGCGGCGTCACCGTCACCAACGGTCGCGACGTCACGACGACGGACCGCCGGGGCCGCTACGAGCTCCCGGCGTTCGACAACATGACGGTCTCCGTCACCCAGCCGCGCGGCTACCAGGTGCCGGTGGACGACGACAACGTCGCCCAGTTCTTCTACCACCACCTGCCCGAGGGCTCGCCGGAGCTGCGTTACGGCGGCCTGGAACCGACCGGTCCGCTGCCGGAGGCCGTGAACTTTCCGCTCGCCAAGAGCAAGGCCACCAGGACCGCCGACCAGCACTGCCTCATCGGTGGCGACATCCAGACCTACAACCAGGACGAGGTGGAGTACGCCCGGAACGGTGCCTTCACCGACCTCGCCGCGCGGACCGACTACACCGGGTGCGGCGCGCTGTTCATCGGCGACGTCGTCGGGGACGACCTCTCGCTGTACCCGCAGACGCGCGAGCTCGTGGGCATGCTCAACGGCCCGGCGAGGTTCCTGCCCGGCAACCACGACCTGGACTACGACGCCACGAGCAGCGAGCACACCTTCGACACGTACCGGGCCGAGATCGGGCCCGAGTACTACTCCTACGACGTGGGCCGGGCGCACGTCGTCGCGCTGAACACCGTCGAGTACCCCGTGGGCAGCTCGTACACCGGCGCCCTCGACGAGCGTCAGCTCGAGTGGCTGCGCAACGACCTCGCGCAGGTGCCGCGGCACAAGCTCGTCGTCATCGCCGCGCACATCCCGCTCCTGGACTACGCCGACCAGGGCAGCAGCAAGCACCAGGTCGCCCAGGTCGAGGAGATCTACGAGCTGCTGGAAGGGCGCAGGGCCATCGCCCTGGGTGGCCACACCCACAGCCTCGAGAACCTCCGCGAGGGCGACAGCCTGGAGGGCTGGTCCGAGGTCATGGGCGTCGACGAGCTGCCGTTCCCGCACATCACCGCGGGAGCGATCTCCGGCGACTGGTACTCCGGCGACCTGCTGCCGCAGGGCTACCCGACGGCGCTCCAGCGCGACGGCGGCCAGCCCGGCGTGCTCACCCTGGACATCAAGGGCCACCGGGTCCAGGAGCGCTTCACCGTCCGCGGCGCGGACGAGTCGCACCAGATGGCGCTCGGCGTGAACACGCCCCGCTACCGCGAATGGTTCGCCGCCCACCGCTCCGCCGTCGGCTCGGCGCCGGAGTACACCGACCCGCTCGTCGTGTCGCCGGCGGACCTGGCGGGGACCACGTGGCTGACCACCAACTTCTGGATGGGCGGCACCGGCTCGACCGTCACCGCGACGATCGACGGCGGGGAGCCCGTGGAGGCGGTGCGCACCCAGCCCATGCAGGGCGAGGGGCAGAAGATCGGCGCCGAGTGGTCCGACCCGGTGGCCGTCCAGCAGCAGCTGGTGCACGGCGGCAGCGTCGCGGAGCGTTCCATGCACCTGTGGCGCCTCGAGCTGCCCGCGGACCTGGCGGCCGGGGAGCACACCGCCGAGGTGACCGCCACCGACGTCCACGGACGCCAGTTCACGGACACGCTGACGTTCGAGGTGACCGAGTGACGGGAGCGTGACGACGGGCCGGTGGCGCCGCGGCGGAGTGCCCGTCGCGGTCGCCGCCGGCGTCACGGGCCGCTCGCCTGCTCTCCATGCGCCGCATCGCTGCCTCGAGGGCGAGGCCGAGCAGCAGCGCGCTGAGCATGCCCACCGCGATGGCGAGCAGCGGGCTGCTGCCCAGCAGCCAGTGGGCGCCGACGGCGATGGTGGCGTTGTAGGCCGACCAGAGGACGGCCGCCACACCGGCCGCCAGCGTGAACCTGGCGGGTGAGTACCCCAGGACGCCCGCGCTCACGTTCACCCCGACGCGGCCCACGGGGACGAACCGGCCGACGATGACGAGTGTGGCTCCTCGCCGGTCGAGCGCCGCACCCGCGCGGGCGAGCATGCGCTGCCCGCGCGCGCCGCGCAGCCCGGGGATCCTGCGCAGCGGGACGCGGCGGCCGAGCGTGAAGGCGAGCAGGTCTCCGAGCAGTGCGCCGCCGGCCGCGGCCAGCACGAGCAGCAGCAGGTGCGGGCCGGTCCCCGCGGCGGAGAGCACCGCGGCGGTGATGAGCACCGTCTCGCTGGGGATCGGAGGGAACACACCATCGATCACCGCTAGCACGAGCACGACGGCGAGCAGCCAGGGGGAGTCGCCCAGCTGCACGGCGAAGGCCTCGATGTGGTTCAACAGCTCCACGATGCGTACGTCCCCTCGGTATGACTGCTCACCAGTCAAGGTGGCGGCGCGCGCCAGTGGCTATGGGGTGTCACCCCGAGAGGCCCCTGGTCTTGGCCCCGAGAGGCCGAGCAGGGGTGGCGCCCGGAGCAACCGTCCTGCATGGTGGTGTGCGATGAATCGGTCGATGACGCCCCACCGCCTCCGTTCTTTCACCACCACGGTCACCGCCCTGGCTGCCGGTGCGCTGCTCGCCGCCGGTCTCCCGGCCCCGGCCACAGCCACGGCAACTGCCGGCGCCGCCCCGGCCGCCGCCCCGACCGACACCACGCAGGTCGACGCGCCCGTGCCGAAGATCGACTGGCAGCCCTGCGACGACGCCGCAGGCTTCGACTGCGCCGAGGTCGAGGTCCCGAGCGACTACGACCGACCTCACGGCCGCACCACCACGATCGCGCTCACCCGGCTGCCGGCCACGGACACCGAGAACCGGATCGGCAGCGCCCTGGTCAACTTCGGCGGCCCCGGCGGCCCCGGCGTGGAGAACCTGCACGCCGTGGGCGAGGTCATGGCCGACCCGGAGGTCCGCGCCCGGTTCGACCTGATCGGCTTCGACCCGCGTGGCGTCGGCGGCTCCGACCCGGTGACGTGCTTCCGCGACGCGGAGCAGGAGCAGGAGTTCCTCGCCCGGCTGCCGGAGATGCCGATCACCCGCGCGGAGGAGCGCCGCACCGTCGCGGGGTTCGCCCGGATCGCCACCGGCTGCCAGGTCGTGTCCGGCGAGCGCCTGGCGACGGCGTCGACGGCGAACGTGGCGCGTGACATGGACGTGCTGCGGCAGGCGCTGGGCGACGAGCAGCTCACGTACATCGGCTACTCGTACGGCACGATCCTCGGCGCCACCTACTCGGCGCTGTTCCCGGAGCGGGTGCGCGCCCTGGTGCTCGACGGCACGATCGACCCCGTGGCCTGGTCCGGGAAGGGCTCGGACGACCCGATCGCCACGCGCCTGGGGCAGGCGGAAGCCACCACCGAGACGTTCGCCGAGTTCAACCGGTTGTGCGCCGAGGCGGGACCGGGTGCGTGCCCGCTGGCCGCGCTCGGTGATCCAGCCACGATCACCGAAGAGGTCTTCACCACGCTGCGCGAGGGGCCCGTCGAGGTACCGGCCGGTGACGGCACCACGATCCCGGTCACCTACGGGCAGATGGTCTCGGCCTCGTTCCAGGTGATGTACGGCACCTCGGCGTGGCCGCAGCTGTCGCTCGCGTTCACCCAGGTCGCGGTCGCCGCCGGCATCGGTGAACAGCCGCCGTCCGCCAGGATGCACGGCCCGTCGCTGGATGACCTGCTGCGCGAGATCGGCATCGTGGAGGACTATCCGTCCCTCGGCAGCTCGCTCGCTGCGCAGTGCATGGACACCGCGGAGCCGCTGTCGCTGTGGCAGTACCCGGCCTATGTCGACGACCTGGACGAGGCGCACCCGCACTTCGGGCGCCTGCGCGGGTGGACCGGCGCGGTGTGCGCACCGATGGTCCTGCGCGACGAGGACGCCTACACCGGTCCGTGGGAGCAGACCACGCAGGCGCCGGTCATGGTGATCGGCACCCGCCACGACCCCGCCACGCCGTACCACTTCACGGCGCCGTACGCGGCCCACTACGACGACGCGCGGGTGATGACCGTCGAGGGCTGGGGGCACACCACCCTCGGCGCGAGCACCTGCGCGGACGCGGCGATCGCCCGGTACCTCGTGGACGGCGAGGCGGACGACGGCGCGACGTGCGAGCAGGACGTCGAGCCCTTCGCCCCGGTGCCGCAGCGTTCCGACCGTGCGGACCTGCGTACCGAGGTCGGCCGGTCCGCCTGGTGGGGCCTCTGAGCGGCCGGTAGCACGCGGACCGGTCGGTGACCGACGGCGACGCAGGTCACTGCGCACTCGCGTGACCCGGTGTACCGTCGTGGCGGGTCGGCAGACCGATCTGGACAGGCTTGTGTATCTACCGGGTGCTCCTCGCGCCAACGGCGGCACGACGCATCGTGCGGCTGTGCCGCGCTGGAGGAGACCGACGAACATGACCTTGACGCACCATCGGGGTGAGCCCCGTGCCACCGCCGAGCAGCCCCTCGACGACGCGGAGCCCACGCTGGTCCAGGTGATGGGCCGCACCTACTTCCCGCTCGCGTTCGTCGCGCGGCTGCCCTTCGCCATGATGGTCGTGGGCGTGCTGACCCTCGTCGTGGCGGGTCGGGACTCCCTGACCCTCGGCGGCGCGACGTCGGGCATGGTCGGCCTCGGTGGCGCCGCGATCGGGCCGCTCGTCGGAGCATGGGCCGACCGTGCCGGCCAACGCCGAGTCCTCCTGGCGACGGCCGCGGTCAACAGCGTGCTGCTGCTCGCCCTGACCGCCGCCGTCTACGCGACGGTGCCCGACGCCGCCGTGCTTGCCATCGCCTTCGCCATCGGGGCCACCTCGCCGCAGGTCCCGCCGATGTCGCGCAGCCGGCTCGTCGGAGTCATCCGCTCCCGCCTGTCGGCGCCCCGACGACCTGCCGCCCTCAGCCGGACGATGTCGTACGAGTCCGCGGTCGACGAGATCGTGTTCGTCGTCGGCCCCTTCGTGGTCGGGCTGCTCGCCGCGACGCTGGGGCCAGCCGCGCCGATGATCGCCGCCGCCGCGCTCACCGCGCTCGCGGTCGGGGCGTTCGCTCTGCACGCCAGCGCCCGCCCGACGGCGGTGCCCACCTCGCGCACGGCGCCCGCCTCGGGTCCGGGCCGGGTGGCGCAGGCGCCGGCCCGCGAGCTGTGGCGCCCACGTGTGCTGGTTCTCGTCGCCGGGTTCGTCGGCGTCGGCCTGTTCTTCGGCTCCGTGCTCACGGCCATGTCGGCCTACACCGGGGACGCCGGTCACTCGGAGCGGGCCGGGCTGCTCTACGGGTTCATGGGGATCGGGTCCGTCGTCTCGGCGCTCGCGGTCTCCGCCTTCCCGGTGCGGTTCAGCCTGCGCTCGCGCTGGCTGGTCTTCGCCGTCGTGCTGCTGGTCGGGGCCGCCGTCGTGGCCGTCGCGCCGTCGACCGGCATGCTGGTCGTGGGCCTGCTGGTGGCCGGGCTCGGCATCGGGCCCAGCCTCGTGACGGTCTACTCGCTCGGCTCGGAGCGCAGCCCGGCCGGCCGGGGAACCACGCTCATGACGATGCTCGGGTCGGCGGTCATCCTCGGCCAGTCGATCGCGGCGGCCGCCACCGGAGCGCTCGCCGACACGCTCGGCACCTCGGCGGCGATGGCCGTGCCCTTCGTCGCCGCCGGGGTCGTCCTGGCCTCGGCCGCGGCGAACTGGCGGCTCACCGGCCGGGGATGACCAGGGTCGTCCCGGGTGGCTCGGGGCTACCGTCGGACCATGGACGACATCGTGCAGGTGACCACCACGATCGACACCGAGGACGGCGCGAGCCGCCTGGCACGGGAGGCCGTGGCCGCGCGGCTGGCGGCCTGCGGTCAGGTCGACGGACCGGTGTCGAGCAGCTTCCGGTGGGACGGCAGCGTGACCACGGAGGCTGAGTGGCGGCTGACGCTCAAGACGACGGCTGCGAGGGCCCCGGAGCTCGAACAGTGGCTCGCCGGTCACCATCCTTACGACGTGCCCGAGGTGCTGCGGGTCCCGGTGATCGGGGGCAACCCCGACTATTTCGTCTGGGTGGCCGCCGAGGTGAGCTGACCTGTCGTCCGACGGCGGTGCTCGGCCGGGCTCACACCACGGACCCGCTTGAACGCGGCGCTCAGCGCAAAGGGTGAGGCGTAACCGACCGCGCGGGCCACGGAGGTCAGCGTGGCGCCGTCGTCGGCGAGCATCATGTCCGCGGCGAGGTCGAGCCGCCAACCGGTCAGGTAGGCCATGGGCGGTTCACCGACCAGCTCCGTGAACCGCCGGGCGAACGCCGCACGGGACAGCCCCACCTCCCGCGCCAGTGTCTCGACGGTCCACGGCCGGGCCGGGTCGTGGTGGATCAGTCGCATCGCGACGCCGACGGCGGGGTCGGCGTCTGCGCGGTACCAGCCCGGTCCCTGCGGGTGGTCCAGCCAGGCGCGCAGACAGGTGATGAGCAGCAGGTCGAGCAGGCGGTCGAGCACGGCCTCCTGACCGGGCAGGTCCTGCACCACCTCGCGGGCGAGCAGGTCCACCAGGGTGGGGTCCACGTCGCCACGCCGCAGGACGACGCGGTGCGGCAGCACGCGCAGGAGACGGCGACCGACCGCTCCGTCCAACGGGTAGGTGCCGGTGATGATGACGGTCTCGCCGTCGAGGTTGTTGCCCCAGGACCGCACGCCGAACACCGTCATCGGAGACGGTCCGCCGTCGATCGCGCGGCAGACGTCGCTCGGTCCGACGACCACGGTCGGGTCGGTCGCAGGGGAGTCGGCGACCACGTAGTGCTCAGGCCCGCGAAGAAGGACGACGTCGCCCGCCTGGACCGTGGTGCCGCCGTCGTCGCCGGAACCGCTGGGTCCCACCCAGGCCGAGCCGTGCAGCACGGGGACGATGGTCAGCGGCGCCTCGTCCTCGATCCGCATGCCCCAGGGCGCCCGCAGGTGGCTGCGCAGCAGGAACGCACCCCGCGCGCGAGGGCCGTCGAGCAGCCCGGAGACGACGTCCATGCGTGCAGCGTAGTCCTCGGCACCCGCGGAGATAAGACGACCGCGCATGTACCAGAGTGTTTGAGCGATGGATCGTCTCGTGCCGTGCGCGTTGACTCGAGGTGTCAGCTTGCCCGTTCCCACGGAGGTCGCCATGTCCCAGCAGTCCACTCTCATCCCGTCCACCGCCGCGGCCGCGGACCGTGGCACCGTCACCGTGCTCGGTGCGACCGGGAAGACCGGCCGCCGCGTCGCGGACCGGCTCGAGGTGCTCGGCGTACAGGTTCGCCGCGCGTCGCGGAGTGCAGAGCTCCGGTTCGACTGGGCGGACGAGTCCACCTGGCCGGCGGTGCTCGACGGCGCCACCGCCGTCTACGTCGCTTACGCGCCCGACCTCGCGATCGCTGGAGCACCGGAGACCGTGACCCGGCTCGCCGTCGCCGCCCGCGACGCGGGGGTGCGGCGACTGGTGCTCCTGTCCGGGCGCGGGGAGGCCGAGGCGCAGCGCGCCGAACGGATGGTCGCCGAGGTGTTCCCCGCGCCCACCATCCTGCGGTGCGCGTTCTTCGCCCAGAACTTCGACGAGAGCTTCCTGCTCGAGCCGTTGCTCGAGGGTGGGCTCGCTCTGCCCGTCGGCGACGTGACCGAGCCGTTCGTCGACCTCGAGGACGTCGCCGAGGTCGCGGTGGCCGCCCTGACCGACGACGCGCACGCCGGAGAGGTCTACGAGCTCACCGGACCGCGATCGCTGACGTTCGCCGGCGCCGTCGCCGAGATCGGTGCCGCGGCAGGTCGCGACCTGCGGTTCGTGCGCACCACCATGGCGGAGTTCGTCGAGGGCCTCGCGTCGGCGGGCGTGCCCGCCGAGGACGTCGGTCTCCTGGAGTACCTGTTCACCGAGGTGCTGGACGGCCGCGGGTCGCCCGTCGTCGACGGAGTCCAGCGGGTACTGGGCCGGGCGCCGCGCGACTTCGCGGAGTATGCCGTCCGCGAGGCCGCCGACTGGGCGCCGCGCGCATGACTGCGTACGACGTGCTCGTCGTGGGTGCCGCCGTCGCGACCGGCCTCGCCGGTGGGGTGCTCTACGCGTTCTCGGCCTTCGTCATGGCGGGGTTGCGGCGCCTGCCGCCCGACGACGGCGCAGCCGCCATGCGCGCGATCAACCGGGACGCTCTGCGTCCGCCCCTCATGGTGCTGCTGCTCGCGGCCGTCGGGCTGCCCGTGGCGGGCGCCGTCGTCGGGCTCGCGACCTCGGCGCCGGGGGCGACGTGGGCTGTCGCGGGAGCCGTGGTGGCGGTGGTCGGGATCCTCGGGGTCACCGGGTTCGGCAACGTCCCGCTCAACGACCGGCTGGAAGCCGCCGAGGATCCCGGCGGCGAGTGGCAGCGTTTCGTCGGGCCGTGGTTACGGTGGAACCACCTGCGGACCGTGGCGGGGGCGGTCGCCGCGCTCCTCTTCATCGTTGCCGCCTGACGGTCAGGGTTGGACGAGGCGGACCTCGGCGTCGTGGACCTCGATGGGGTAGGTGGTGTCGGTCGTGGTGGCTTGGCCGGGCACGTCGGTCCAGGTGGGGGTGCCGGTGATGCGGAACTGGCCGTGCCAGGTGGTGGTCAGGGTGACCGAGTAGGTGCCGGGGGCGGGGTAGGGCAGGTGGATCGCGGTGGGGGTGTCCCACGGTCCGCCGGGGTGGTCGGTGACCACGGCCTCGGTGCCGTCACCGGGATCCCAGGTGTACTCGGCCGGCACGGCACGGATCTGCACGGGCACCCCGAGCAGGGTGGTGTCCAGCATCTGGGGGGTGTCGTCCGTGCGGGGGTGGACCCCGAAGTTGACGATGGCCCAGTCACGTTCGGCGTGCAGGGCGATCTGGGCGGGCTCGATAGGCATGGCCTTGAACTCGCGGGTGGCGGCGTCCAGCAGGTCGGCCGGGGTGACGCAGACACCCTCGTCGACCAGCTCGGCGGGCCTCTGGGCGTCGCCGGGCTGGTCGGTGACGGCCCACAGCCCGGCGAGCTCGTAGGAGTCCTCGTCACAGTCCAGCCCGTCGTAGGCGACCTCGGTGCCCTCTTCGCACGCCTCGGCCAGCAGGGTCGCGTCCAGGTCCCGCAGCCAGCACTGATGCACCGTGGCACGGAAGTAGGTCACGTCCGAGTCCCCACCACCAGACCCATCGATCGCCGCCTGCTGCTCCTCCAACGACTCGACAGTGACATGCTGATTAGTTGCCTTGCCATCGAATCCACTTGGGCCGTCGTCAGAGTCTGAGGCCGACGCTGGAGCCGCGATACCGACGGCCAGAGTCACGACGGAGATGGCGAGCGCCCACTTCACTGAGGCCTGCCCGCGATCTCGACCACGACCCATTCACCGTCTCGTAGCCCCATCTCAATGCGCGCCTCGGTGATGACACGATCCTGGCGCCAGGTGACCGTCCCATCACTCTCCGTGATCTTCGCGGGAGCTTGTGTCACGTCCATGTCCAATGGATAGATGCCCGTGACAGCATCTCGCTTGTACGCTCGCACCAGTACGCCGGCGAGCTCGCCCCCCTCGTAGGTCTGCTTCTCATCGGCGATGGTTGATGCCTCCTGGAGCGTGTCGTCGCAGAACCCGCACGCCCGGTGAGACATCTTCTTAAGAGCGTCGGTCTTCCCGGTTTTGAGCGCGTGGTCGTAGAGCGCCAGGAAGTACTCCGCTGCCGCGGCCGCCCCGTCCGCGTCCTTCTTGTCCATGGCCGCCGGGCGCTCCGGCTCCCCGGCATCAGCCGCCCCTGACGCCTCCGGAGACGCCTCGGCCGACGGCTCGACCGACGCCGACGCGGACGGCGACGCCGTCACCGAGGCCGGCAGGGGCAGCTCCGACTCCTCGACCTCGGGCTCCCCACCGGTACACCCGCCCACCAGCAGCGCCCCCACCAGCACCACCGCAGCAGGCCAGCACCAACGAGGGACAGAGGAATCGTGCCGGGTCGTGCGCGTCATCGCGTCTCCAGGGCATAGACAGGCCAGCGGCCAGGACCAGCCACCGACCCTAGCGACCCCCGCACACCCGCGGAACCGCACATCCCAGCCTGTGGACAACCCCGCCGGCGGCCCACCACGGCGGCCCACCACGACGACCGCGACAAGGGCCGTGACGCCCGGGTGACGCCTCTGTGACGCGCCGCGCGCAGGCTCGGCGTACGGACGGTCCACCCGTCGGCGTCGAAGGAGCCACCCATGACCATCACCCCCAGCCACCCCGGCGTGTACATCACCGAGGTGCCGAGCGGAAACCGTGCGATCACGGGCGTCGCGACGTCGATCACGGCGTTCGTCGGCCTGGCGCAGCGCGGCCCCGCGGACGTACCGGTATCCATCAGCAGCTACGCGGACTTCGAACGGCGGTTCGGTGGCCTGACCAGGGCCAGCGGCCTCGGGTATGCCGTCCGTGACTTCTACCTCAACGGCGGCGGCCGCGCCGTCGTGGTCCGCATCGCCCCGTCCGACGCCGACTCCGCGACGCTGGACGTCGGCGACCTCTCCCTGGAGGCGGACGGACCCGGCAGCTGGGCCGACACCCTGGAGGTCGAGGTGCAGCACCTGTCGACGACCGAGGGCGAAGACGTCGCCGCCGGCCAGGGCGGTGGCGTCACGGCCGGTGACCTGTTCACCCTCCTCGTCCGGGAGGCTGCCGACGAGGACCCGGCCGAGATCTTCCGCAACGTCACGATGGTGGACGGACCGCGGCGGGTGGACCGGGTCCTGGAGGGCTCACAGTTGCTGCACGCCACCGCCGCTCCGGCCGACGGGGACGTGCGACCGACGACCGGGACCTTCACGGTGGCCGCGGCGGACCAGGGGTCCGACGGCGGCACGATCGCCGGCACGGACTACGCCAGCGCCGCGCTGGCCTCCTCCCGCGGCGGCATCTACGCGCTCGAGGACACCGACCTGGTCAACATCCTCGTCATCCCGCCGCCCACCCCGGCCGGCGAGCTCCCGGCGGGTGTCTGGTCCGACGCGCTCGCCTACGCCGTGACACGACGTGCCTTCCTCGTGGTCGACCCGCCACCGGATGCCACTCCCGCCGCCGCCGGTACGTTCGCCGCGGACCACGGCATCACCGGACTCGCAGCCCGCAACGCCGCGCTGTACTACCCGCGCGTCCGCCACGCCGACCCCTTGCGCGGCGGAAGCATCGGCACGTTCGCCCCCAGCGGCGTCGTCGCCGGCGTCATGGCCCGCACGGACGCGTCGCGGGGCGTGTGGAAGGCGCCGGCCGGGCTCGAGGCCGCGATGACCGGCGTCGTCGACCTGGAACGCAACCTGTCCGACGGCGAGACCGGTGACCTGAACTCCGGCGGGGTGAACGCTCTGCGGACCTTCCGCGACGCCGGGTCGGTCGTCTGGGGCGCGCGCACCCTGCGGGGCGCGAACGTCCTCGCCGACGAGTACGGATACGTGCCCGTGCGACGCTTCGCGCTCTTCCTCGAGGAGAGCCTGTTCCGCGGCACCCAGTGGGTGGTGTTCGAACCGAACGACGAACCGCTCTGGGGACAGATCCGCCTCACGCTGGGTGGATTCATGCAGGACCTCTTCCGCAAGGGCGCCTTCCAGGGCAGCACCCCGCGCGAGGCCTACTTCGTCAAGTGCGACGCCGAGACCACCACCCAGTACGACATCGACCGCGGGATCGTGAACATCCAGGTCGGGTTCGCCCCGCTGAAGCCGGCGGAGTTCGTCATCATCTCGGTCCAGCAGAAGACTGCTGCGGCCAGCGACTAGGAGGTACGCCGTGGCTGAGTTCACCGTCAACGCCAGCCGGTTCGACCCGTACAAGAACTTCAAGTTCCGCGTGAAGTGGGACGGGAGATACGTGGCCGGGGTCAGCAAGGTCAGCGCGCTGAAGAAGACCACCGAGGTCGTCACCCACCGCGACGGTGGCGACCCGTCGAGCAGCCGCAAGTCGCCCGGCCGGACCGAGTACGAGGCGGTCACCCTCGAGCGGGGCGTCACGCACGACCCCGAGTTCGAGAAGTGGTCCGACAAGGTCTGGGGCTTCGGCGCGGGTCTCGGCGCCGAGTCGTCCCTGGCGGACTTCCGCAAGGACATCATCATCGAGGTCTACAACGAGGCCGGGCAGCTGGCGCTCGCCTACAAGGTCTACCGCTGCTGGGTCTCGGAGTACCAGCCGGTCCCGGAGCTGGACGCCAACGCCAACGGCGTCGCCATCGCGATGCTCAAGCTCGAGAACGAGGGCTGGGAGCGCGACGCCGCCATCCACGAACCCACCGAGCCCAAGCTCGAGGCGTGATGTCCGACGACGGCGCCACTCTGGCACTCGACGAGGCGCTGTCGGGCGTGGCGACGGCGTCCCGCGGGGCGGCGCTGCTCCACGCCCGGGGTGAGGCGCCGGACCTGGACACCGCGGCCGAGTTGCCGCTCGCACGAGCGGCCGCGGTGGCGCTGGACGAGCTGCGGACCCGCGCCGGTCCCGTGCTGGGCACGGTCGTGGACTGCCCTGGCTGCCGGACGTCCCTCGACGTGCCCCTGATGCTTGGCGACCTCGCGGCCACCACCGACCCGGCACCGTCGACCGAGGTCCGGGTGCCCGGTGCGGTCGTCCGTGCGCCGACGACGGCGGACGTGCTGGCCGCGCTGTCGGCACCCGACCCCGGGGAGGCGTTGAGTCGGCGGTGCGTGCGCTGGGACTCCGAGGCCACCGTGGGCGCCACGATGCAGGAGCCGGTCCGCGACCCGGACGTGCTCGCGGCGGTGGAGCAGACCGCCGAACGTCTCGCCGGGGCCGCGGACACCAGCGTGCACCTCGACTGCCCGGCGTGCGGCGCCGAGGTGACGGCCGCGGTCGACCTCGTCGAGCTGCTCACGGACCGCGTCGCCGACGACGCCACCCGGGTGATCGCCGTGGTCGCCGAGCTCGCCTCCGTCTACGGGTGGTCCGAGCGCGAGGTGCTCGCCCTGCCCGACGCCCGCCGCGCCGCCTACCTGGAGCAGGCCCGCCACGGGGCGCGGTTCCGATGAGCGTCTTCGACCGGCTCGTCGGCCGAGCCTCTGCCGGGCCGGCGCTCACCGTGCGACGCAGCGGCCGCTTCGAGGCACCGGCGGGACCACGGGCCGTCGACGCTCCCGATGCCACACCCGCCGCAGAGCGTGGCGACGTGCAGCACCTGGACCCGACCCAGGACTCCCGGTCCACCGACACCGTGCGCCACCGCCCTGCCGCCGGTACCGACGCACCTCGCGCCGCAGTGTCCCAGTCTTCCGGCGCTGGTGCTGGTGCTGGTGCCGACCCGGCGCCGCCCGCCGTGCCGGGCGATCCGGGCCGTGACGAGCCGCGCCCTGCCACGGCACCGGGCACCTCCGGTCCGACGGAGCCGAGGCGCCCCGCCCTCGCGACTCCGCCTGCTGCGCACCAGCCTCCGCCGTCGCGCCGCGTGCCGGCACCCCGGCAGGATGCCGCGCCGTCGGTCCCGGTCACCGTCCCGGCCGCGGCGGCGCCGAGCCGACGACCGCCCGACGGCGCGCGCGGTCCGCTGCCCGACCGGACCGACCCGGGGCGCCCTGGCCCGGCGCCCGCCCACGGCACGGGACCGACCACCGAGCCCACCACCCGCCCCACCACCGGAGTCGGTACGGAGCCCATCGCGGAGGTCCGCACCGAGTCCAGCGCCGAGCGCTCCACCGGGGTCCGCACCGTGAGCCGCGACGAGCTCTTCGCCCACCTCGCGCCTGCCCTCGCCGCCGACGGCGCCCTGTCCCGCCACGAGGCCGGCCGTCTCGTCGCGGTGCCCTCGCGGAGCACGCGGGGAGACGTCCAGCGGCGATCCGACAGGCCGACCGTCGGGCTCGACCCCGTCGACGTGCCCGCCCAGGGCGAGGTCCACCTGCACATCGACCGCGTCGACGTGCACCGGCCAGACCCGCAGCCCGCCCCTGCCCCGCGCTCGCCGGCTCCTGCACGCGACGACCACACCGCCTACCTCGCCCGGCAGGAGAGCAGGTGGCGTCGATGAGCAACACGCTGGCCGTCGCGGCCGTCACCTCGGCCGTCCGCTACGTGCTGCACCAGTCGCTCGGCGACGAACCCGCACCGGTCGGCGGCGCCGACGTCACCACGCTGCGACCCGCCCAGGTCGCCGAGCTCGGCAACGTCGGCGAGGTCGCCGCCGGGCTGAACGTGTACCTCTACCAGGTCACGCCCAACCACGCCTGGAACCTCGACGGCCTGCCCACGCGGCACCCGGACGGCAGCCTCGCCCGGCGACCCGCCGCCGCACTCGACCTGCACTACCTCGTCACCGCCTACGGAGACGAGGAGGCCCTCGAACCGCAGCGGCTGCTCGCCAGGAGCACGTTGGCGCTCGCGGCCACCCCGGTGCTGACCAAGTCGGTGATCCAGGACGCGGTGGCGACGTTCGACACCGGGGCGACCGACTTCCTCGACGCTGCGGACCTCGCCGACCAGGACGAGGCGGTCAAGATCACCCCGACCCCGCTGCCGCTCGAGGAGCTGTCCAAGCTGTGGGGCGTCCTGGGCACCCCCTATCTCCTGTCCCAGACGTACACCGCCACCGTGGTGCTCCTCCAGGCCGGGCTGCCGGTCCGCACGCCGATGCCCGTCGCGAGCCGCGCACTCGCGGTCCGGCCGTTCAGCCGCGTGCTGCTCGACGACGTCGCCGTCGCCGGCGGCGGTCCGGCGGTCACCGGGGCCATGCTCGTGCTCACCGGTCGCGGCCTGCTCGGCGCCCGGACCGCCGTCCGGGTGGCCGGTGAACGCCTCGCGCCGGACCCCTCGTCGCGCACGGATCGCCTCGCCGTGACCCTCACCGACGCCGTGCGCGCGGGGGTCCATGGGGTCCAGGTCGTCCACGAGGCGGCGCCCGGCGCGCCCGGGGAGCCCGTCCGCGTGCTCGGTCGCTCCGACACCCTGCCGCTCGTGGTGCGGCCGGACGTCGGCACGCCCACCACCACCGCTACGCACGTCGAGGTGCCGGTGACGCCGCCCGTGGCAGCCGGGCAGCGCGCCACCGTCAGCCTCGCCCGCGTCGCCGGCGGGGACGACGCCGACCCGGCGCTCGTGGAGGAGCACACCGGACCGGTGCCCGAGGCGGGACCTCCCCTCGACCGCCTCGACGTGCCGCTCGCCGCGCTCACGCCGGGCACGTGGATGGTCCGGGTCACGGTCGACGGAGTGGCGAGCCTGCCCACCATGTCCGGCGACACCTACGACGGACCCTCGGTGACGCTGCCGTGAGCGAGGCGTCGACGGTGGCAGCGCCGGAGCAGGTCCGCGACCTCGTGGTCGGCGAGCTCGACGTGGTGCGTGCGATCCTGACCGGCGCCGACGTCGGCCCGGCCCAGGCACGCCTCGACCGGTTGCGCGCGGGGCAGACGGCACCCGGCCCGCTGGACGAGATCGAGACCGGGTTCGGGCTCAGCACCTTCGAACGACAGACCTTGCTGCTGGCCTGCGGCCCGGACCTCGTCGGTGCGGTCGGCCGCGAGCTCAGCGACCGCACCGGCAGCCCACGACTGAGCTTCGCGGCCGCGTTGGAGCACCTGCCGGGTGCGCACTGGGACGCGCTCGTCCCCGAGGCGCCGCTGCGCCGCTGGGAGCTGCTGCGCCCGGCGGACCCGACCGCCGTCGTCGCCGGACCCCTCCTCCCGGACGAGCAGGTGGTGCACCGGCTCGCCGGGGTCGACGCCCTCGACGAGCGGCTGGAGGTGCTCAGCCATCCCGTCACCGTGCCCGCCCGGCTCTCGCCGACGCAGTCCGCGGTCGCCGCAGAGGTGGCAGCACGCTGGACCGCGTCCGGACCCGTCGTGCTGCGCGGCCCGCAACCCCGCACCACGCGGGCGGTCGCTGCCGCGGCGTGCGCGGCCGTGGGGCTCGCCCCGCGCCTGCTCGGCGCCGGTGACCTGCCGCCGGCTGCGGGCGACCTGGAGCGCTTCGTGCGGCGGCTGGTGCGCGAGACCGTGCTGGGCGGGGTCGCCTGGCTGGTCGACCTCGACACGTCCGCACCACCCGGTGCTCTCGGCCGCACGCTCGTCGCCAGCGACGCACCGGTGGTGCTCCTCGGCGACGGCGGGTCTGCCACGTCCGCGCTCGAACGGCTCGGGCTGTCCGTCGTCGACGTGCCCCGGCTGGGGGCGGGGGAGCGGCGCGCCACGCTGGCCGGCGCGCTCGACGAAGCGGGCGCCGTCGTGCCCGACGACGAGGTGGCGGCCGCCGCCGGTGCGTTCGACCTGGCGGTGGGTGACGTCGACGCCGTGGCGCTCGAGGTCGCGGCCGGGCGTCCGTTGTGGTCCGCGTGCCGTCGTCGGCCGCGAGGCGACGTGGGCGGGCTCGCCCAGGTGCGCGTCGCGCGAGCGGGCTGGGACCGGCTGGTGCTGCCCGAGGCGCAGCTCGACCAGCTGCACGCCCTGGCCGCAGCCGTGCGGCACCGCCCGAAGGTCCTCGACGAGTGGGGGTTCGGTGCCCTGTCCTCGCGTGGGCGAGGAACGGCCGCGCTCTTCGCGGGCGACAGCGGTACCGGCAAGACGTTCGCCGCCGAGGTGATCGCCCACGACCTGCAGCTCGACCTCGTGCACGTCGACCTGTCCCAGGTGGTCGACAAGTACATCGGCGAGACCGAGAAGCGGCTCGCCCGGCTGTTCGACGCGGCAGAGGACGGCGGCATGGTGCTGCTCTTCGACGAGGCCGACGCCCTGTTCGGCAAGCGCTCCGAGGTCAAGGACAGCCATGACCGCTACGCCAACGTGGAGGTCGGGTACCTGCTGCAGCGCATGGAGGCGTTCGGCGGGCTCGCAGTGCTGACCACCAACGCCCGCAGCGCCCTCGACCCGGCGTTCACACGCAGGCTCTCCGCCGTCGTGACGTTCCCCTACCCGGACCGCACGGCGCGTCGCCGGATGTGGGAGCAGGCGCTGCCCGACGCCGTCCCACGACGCGACCTCGACCTCGACCGTCTCGCCGAGGCCGACCTGTCCGGCGGCGGGATCACCTCCGCCGCGCTGCAGGCCGCGTACCTCGCCGCCGACGACGGCGGGCCGTTGCAGACGGAGCACCTCGCCCGGGCGGTGCGCTGGGAGCTCGGCAAGTCCGGGCGCGTGGCCTGGTCGGCGGCGCGGCCGCGGGCGGGTGCGGCGCGATGAGGGGGCGTGGTCGGCGCGAGACGGTCGAGGACGTCGCCGCGAGGACCTCGGCAGGCAGCGCAGGTCTGCCGCACCTCGATCGGCTGCAACCGTTGTTCGCGGGCCACGACCTCCGCCGGATCCGGGTCAGCGACACGTCCTCGGACGCCGAGACGCGACGGCGGGTGCGGGCGCACGCCTTCACGCAGGGTGACCGGGTGTCGATGCCGCGCGACGCGTCCGTCGAGCTGGCGGCCCACGAGGCGGCGCACGTGGTCCAGCAGCGCAGCGGCTCGACCTCGGACGGTCCCGCTGCCGAGGCCCAGGCGAACCGGGTCGCGTCACGAGCTTCCGTCGGGCTGCCGGTGGGCGCCCACCTGCCGGCCGTCAGGGACGGCGTGGCGGGCCGTGCGCCGTCGGGCACACCCGTGCTGCACCGAGCCCCGAACCAGGCCGGGACGACGGACGCTGACGACGTCGTGCAATGGGTCCGCGACCACTCGGCCGGCCGGACGGTGGGCCAGGTCCTCGACGAGCTGAGCGACGCCCACGGCGGCAACGTCGGCCGGTACTTCTACTGCGACACCTACGGCTGGGTGGACGTGCGGCACTTCGGGGCGGCGGCGAGCTATGCCGCGTCGACGGGCAGCGTGGTGGCGGAGGGCCTCGGGCTCGCCAACGAGATGTTCCAGTGGGCCACGGAGTGGGGCGACGACTACCGCAGCGGCTTCTCCCCGGAGGACATCCCCAGCAACGCCGCCGGGGCGGAGTTCGGCGACGACTACGCGGGCGAGGTCGAGGGGGAGTCCCTCGCGGCGGCGCTCCAGCGCTGGATGCGGGACAACGGTGCCCGTCCGGCCGACGACCCGGTCGCGGACCGCGCGGCGCTGCCCGCGACCGACCCGTCCGTGCGAGGTGGGGGCGGCCGTGGGTCGTCGAACGCGTCGCGGACGCAGAGCACCGTCTCCGGCGAGGCGTCCCGGCAGGCGGGCAGCGCGGAGCATGCGGCCCACCAGGCGCTCGACTGGAAGAACTGGGCACGGCTCTACGGCGTGCCGCTGCCGTGAGCGCGGGTCTCGACCGAGAACCGCGGGGCGGGTGCCGGCTCGGGGCCGATCTCACCTGGCCGACCCGGTCGCGATGCGCAGCTCGGGAATGGAGCGCCGGAGCTCTCGGAGGATGCCGCCGCAGTGGAGGCATGCGGCGAAGTGACCGCCGGTCCGGCGCACCGTGGCGACGACGACCCGCGCCGATCCACCGCTGGCGAGGACGTCGTTGACCGCGAGGACTTCGGCGTGCGTCCCCGGCAGCGACCCCGCACGGCTCGATCCGCGGGCCGCCGGGTTCACGCCGACCGTGGGGAGCCGGTCGTCGCTCTGGACGTAGCGCCGGACGGCCGCCTCCACCCGCGGGTCGAGGTGGGCGCCACCGTGCCGTCGGTAGGCACGACGCAGCCAACGCAGGTATCTGTCGGGGTCGAGCACCCGCAGGGTGTCCTCGGTGACCTCGAGGACACCGTGCCGGACGAGGTTTCGGGTGACCCGCGTCTGGGTCGTTCCGGTGTAGAGGTTCTCGCGGATGTGGGCCCCTCCCGTTCCGCTCTCGCGTGCCGCGGAGGACGCTGGGCTGCGCCTGCTCCCCGGGCCGGTGGGTCGCATGGCGTCGGCGTAGTCCTCCAGCGTCTCGGCCTCGGAGCGGCTGGGCCCCCGCCTGGTCTGCACCGGGATGTCGTCCGCCACCTCCGGCAGAGGGCCGTGCGTGAAGTCGTCTCCGACACCCTCGGCGGTGTGGCCCCGGGAGCGTCGGGGCGCACCGCCCCCGGTACCGCCGGGTGTCCCGTCGCTGCGCCGGAGCCTCCGGGCGAGCTGCGCCGCGCGCCGGCTCCGACGCAACGCTGCCGCGGCCCTCGCCACGCGCGGGATCGCGGCCAGGACCCCGGCCAGCTTCGCCGCCTTGCCCACCCACTTGATGCCGCTGATGATCCCCCCGGAGAGGACCAGCATGAGGACTTCCATGACGGCGTAGCCCGTGACCCATCCACGGAAGTGCCACCTGCTGGCGACGGACGACGCGTTCCAGCGCCGGTCGAACTGATCGATCCACCCTTCGACGAGCTCGCCCCAGTCGAGGTTCTTGATGTCGTTCCAGAGTCCTCGGGCATCGGACAGGAGACTTCCGGTCAGGACGCTCCGCAGCACGTCCCACACCATGGTGACCAGTCCGACGACGCCGGCGAGCACATCCCACAGCGACTCGAGCGCCCCGTGCAGGAGCCCGACGATGAAGGCCCCCGTCCCGATGACGAAGTCGGCGACGGCAGCAGCCGCCGTCTTGACCGCGTCCCACGCTTCGTAGCTGATCGATCCCGAGGAGACGCGGTCTCGCAGGCTGCGCAGGAAGGGCAGGCTCGGGATCCATATCCAGTATCCGGCCCGGACCTGCGTCTCGGCCCAGCTCGCATCGGCACGAGGCTTGTCGATCCCCCGAAGTCCTGGCCCGGCATTGACGTGGACGAGCGCGTTGATGAAGAAGCGGTGATCACTTCCCCAGACGGCGGCACCCGGGTAGTGACGCAGGGAGATCCCCAACGCCGTGTCCCCGGACCGGACCTGGTACAGGTTGGCGTTCGGTTCCGGAAGGTCTGTCTTGATGTACTCGGCCGCGCAGTACCCGATGCGCCCGTCGTTCAGAGCGACGAAGAACCAGCCCCGCCTCTCGGAGTCGACGAAGAGGTGCGTGTTGAGCGGCAGGTGACCGAGCACGTCCGCAGAGGTCGACGGCTGCTCGCGCAGCCGGACACCGCCCGAGCTGCTGACGATGCCGATCTCACGAACTGACCGGCCGGACGAGAGCTCGCGGACGCCGGGCCCGGCCGGAGCGCCTGCCCGGGTGGGCCGGACGCCGGCGACATCATGGTCCGCGACGGCGCTGCCGGCGGGGTCGCGGGCCGGTGCCGGCGCAGGTGCCGGACCGGGCGTCGAGGTGTCGACGGCGCGCTCGGTCCCGCCGGGGTGCATCGCGAGGGCGCCGCCCATGACGACGACCTCAGCCGTTCACACCGCGGGCCACGCGGATCGTGAGCAGCTCGCCGGGCGGCAGCTCGGCACCTTGTGCCGGTTCGGTCGACACGACCGTGCCGCCACGCACGCCCGGCGCATCGATCTCCTCGACCCGCAGCTCGAGCCCGGCCTCGATCGCCCTCCGCTCGACGAACCCGCGCGTGCGGCCTTCGAAGTCGTCGACGATGACCGGTGGGACGACGAGGCGCTGCCGGCCGAACCAGAACCACGTCTCGAAGCGGCCACCGGTGACCTCGTCGGTGGTCGGCAGCACCAGGGCGCTGCGACCGTCGTCCATGGCCACCGTGGCCTGGCCGTTGACGTGCAGGGCCGGGTCGTCGGCAGCCACCACCGCCCAGCCGTCGAGCTGGAATCGCATCCGCAGCGGCAGCGTCCCGTCCGGCACCTGACCCGACTCCTGCCACTTCAGGACCTGGTCGCGGACCCGCGCCAGCACGTCGCCCAGCCCGTCGTTCGGCTGCCAGACGATCTGGCGGGCGTCAGCGCTCGTCTCGCCGTCGAGCGTGATCGTCTGGGTGGCGAAGGTCGTGCCGAGGTCGAAGTCGTTGCCGAGGGCTGGTGTCGGCCACGGCAGGTCCAGCAGCAGCCGCGCCACGGGCTTGCCCTGCACGCTGGCCGGCAGGGGTTCGCCGTCGAGGTCGATGACGACTCCGGAGGAGATGGCACTCGTCTGGACGAGCGTGTCGTTCCGCAACGCGCCGCCGTCCAGGAACGACACGCCTGTCACGTGCAGGCCGGGTGTGCGCGCGTCGGCCGTGTCGAGCCGGGCCGAGACCTGCACGGCGGCAGCCTCCGGCGTCTCGGCGAGGGTGATCGTCAGGACGTCGCTCGGGCCTCGCTCGCGCGTGCCGTCGCCGAGCCGCGGCTGCCAGACGAACGCGGCGACCCCTGCGCGGTCCGTCTCTGACACCGCCACCTCCGTGACGTCGTCGGGCAGGGACGGCGGGACCGCCGAGCCGTCCTCGACCCCCGCCACGCGCGCGCCGTCCGACCCGCGCGCCACGACCTTCGCGGTGACCGGCCCGCACGGGCTGTCCACGACCACGCGGACCAGCTGCGGCACGGTCTGCCCGGTCCTGTGGACCTCCTGGCCATCACCGCCGAGGAGGCGCAGCATGGGCGTGGTCACCACCTGCGACAGCGCCTCCTGCACCGTGCGGGTGCTCGCGAAGCCCTCGCACGCCGGATCCCACGCGACCTGCCGGGCCACGCTGAGCCGCCCGGTGACGACGACGGCGGTCCCGGTCTCCGTGTCGGTGTCGTCGAGACGCACGGCGGTGAGCGTCTGCGTGGTCCCGGCGCCCTCGTCGAGCGTCCAGCGGACGGCGGCCACGCCGTCGGGACCGGTCTGCGTGACCCCGGACCCACCCAGCGGGTCGCCGGAGCTCGCGTCGCGCAGCGTCCCACCGGCGGCGGTGAAGCGCACCGGTGCGCCGACGACCGGCACCCCGCCCTGCCGCACGACGACGCGGACGGGCTCGTCCAGCTCGTCGCCGGGCATGGCCTCCTGGCCGTCACCGCCGACGAGGTCGATCGCCGCCATGCGGGTCAGCGGCGGGAACAGGTGTCGGCAGTCCGAGTCCAGCGTCCAGGTGCCGCCGGAGCGTTCCAGGATGCCGATCGGCGTGCGGTGGCGTGCAGGACCGTTCGGCGGCTGCGGGTCCGGCGCGTCCCACGGCCACTCGAGCGTGCCCTGCCGGGCCGTGACGCCGAACGCGAGCCGCGCCGTGCGGGCCGGGACCAGCCAGAAGTCTCCGACCTGCGGCGTGCCGCCGGACGGGAACCGCACCGTGATGCCGCCCTCGAGGTCGGTCGAGGTGGTGCGCAGCGGGCTCGGCCCGCCGTCCCACCGCCGCACCACGGGCGCCCGGCCGAGTGCTGCGACCGACGTCGGGGCGGCGTCGGCCCACGCGACGTGCAGCACCAGGTCTGCCACCGCGACCACGCTGGCGAGGAGACCCGGAAGCCCTCGCAGCCTGCGGTCGGCGCTCGTCACCTCGACCAGGTCGCCCTGGCGGATCGACAGCTCGTCGTCGCGGCCGGGGCGATCGATGCTCAGCGCGGAGTCTGCCCCGGTCGCCGTGGACACGTCGAGGTCGAGCAGCCCGGCCACCACCGAACCGTTCTCGCGCGACCACACGAAGCGTGGCGTCGGCTCCACGTCGAACACCTCGATCCGGTACAGCTGGTTCTCGAGGCGCTGGTACCCGCCGCCGCCCACGATCCGGCACGGGTCGACGTCGTCGTCCGCCTCGCGCAGCGCCGCCACCATCCGCCGTGGTGCGGCCGGTGCCGCGGCCGCCAGCTCGGAGCACACCTCGCCGTCGAGCGGGTCGAGGCGCACCTGCCAGGCCGTCTGCGCGCGTACGGCGGTGTCGGGGCCGCCGAGTGCGGACTCCAGGAGCTGCGGGCGCTCGTCCGCGGTGACGAGGTGGTCGAACACCTCCAGGTAGGCCGCGTACCGGCCGTCGTCCTCGGGCTCGGCCAGGCCGGGGTCGGCGACCACGCCGGCGCCGATGGTGCGCAGGTGCGGCTGGTTCGCCAGGGGCCAGGCGCCGGGAGCGGCGGTGTCCGGGTTCGGGGAGGCGGCCGCGAGCACCCCGTCGACGTAGTACCGCCCGGGCGTCACCGCGAGGTCCGACCAGGCCGCTCCCGCCGGCGGGGCCCCGTCCGCGAGCGAGACCAGCGCGAACGGTCCCGGTCCGCCGTCGTCGGGCTCCGGACCGCCTGCCGGGCCGACGACGTCGGTGGTGCGCACCTGGTCGTGGTGCGCCGTGATCGCGGCCTGCTCGTTCCACTCCGCGTCGAGGAGCACCCGGCCCTGCTGCATGAGCACCGAGCGGTAGCCGAGCGCCGGGTCGAAGGTCCATCGTGTGAGGTCTGCGTGCATGGTCAGCTCCCGAACATCGCGATCTGCAGCCCGGCCGGGACGTACGGCGCGACGAGACGTCGCGCCGCGTCGATCCGCCCCGGCCGGTGGAGGTGGTGGTGCACGCCCATCTCGGCACCGTCCTCGCCGCCGCGGCGGATCGAGGCCGGTGCGCTCGGCGCGAGCGCGGCGTAGGAGGGCGATCCCGGCACCGTCGAGACGTACGACGGCGCGTCGGTCGTCGTGGTGTCCGACGGCGGCACGCACCGGTAGCGTCGCGGAGTGCGCGAGCCGGGGCCCAGGTAGGAGTAGCGGGTGCAGCCGCGTTGGGCGTCCACGACGCTCGCGACGCCGTCGCACACGCTGGAGGTCAGCTCGAGCACGCGACACCGCAGGTCACCGAGCAGCGTCGTCCCGGCGACGGCCGCGTGGGCGCCCGCCGCGTCGACCGCCTCGACGGGGCCGGTGGGCGCGAGGGCCGGGTCGACGACGCCGTCGGTGATCCGCAGCCGCGGGACGGTCGGCGCGAGGTCGACGCCGCCGACCTCGCTGCGTCGCAGGGTCACGGTCAGGCCACGGTTCGCCGCCTCCGGCCCCACCGCCTCGTCGGCCTCGACCCGGACCCGGCCGGCCACGGTGCACTGGCCGAGGGTGAGCGATCCCAGGTCGCCGGGTCTCACCACGACGTCGCCGGAGACCACCAGGCCGTCCAGCAGCACCGAGCTGCCCGCGGCGCCCGTGACGACGACGTCGCCCACCACCCGGGGGCGCAGGCCCTCGGGGGAGTACACGCCGGGCACGGGCGCCTCGACGTCTCCCGAGAGCAGCCTGCGACCGCGCCAGGAGGCGGCGACGACCACCAGCCGCGTCTCGGCGGGGACGTCGATGCCGACCCCGGCGTACTCCTCGGAGTCACCCACGGACACGACGTGGGTGCCGCCCGTGCTCCCGGGGTCCGCCCAGGTGTCCGCGACGGTCGTGACGGCGTCCGCCACGGACACCTCCAGGTCCGGCTCGCCGGCCTGCGGCGGTGGTACGGACCGCACCGCCACCTGGCTCTGGACGCCCAGGACGGCCGCGCCGCCGCGGTCGGTGTCACCGATGAACGCGTCCGCGGCGAGCGTGTCCTCGTGCGCGCCGCTGCGGTCCTGCGTGCCGGCGCCCACGTCCGCCACCGCGCCGTACGCGTGGTCGACGTGCAGCGCGCCCGGGGTGCCGGCGGCGCCGTCGAGGTACGGGTGCAGGCGTCCGGTCACGACGTCGACCATCACCTGCCAGCCGTCCGTCGGCGCCAGGTCCTCGAGCCCGCACACCCGGATCCGGTCCGGGGCGAGCGGGGCACCGTCCTCGACGCGCACCGCCACCGGGACGGGCTCGCCCGGCTGCCCGGCGCGGGCGGCCCGCAGGGCGGCGAGGAACCGGCGGGGGCGCAGCGGCACGGGCAGGTCGGCCTCGCCGGCGAGGTGCTCTACCGACTCCTCGACGGCCGGCGGGGCGAACAGTGGCTGGTCGAGCCCCAGCGGGTGGGTGTGCCAGGTCGTCACCACGCCGTCGTCGTCGCGATGGGCCGGCTGGGCGACGGCGTCGTAGACCTGGAGGCCGAACACGAAGACGCCGACGTTCGGGATGCCGTAGCGGCCCCGGCCACCTGTCGGGCCCGGGGCGACGGCGCGCACCTCCCCGGTGCGGGCCGTCCTCGTCAGCGCCCCGGACGCGAGCCGCGGGGAGGCGAGCTCGACGTCGGCCGCGCTGCGCAGCGACGCCCACGCCGGGCGGTCCGTGCGCACGTGGTTGACGTGGGTCGTGGTGGCCAGCAGCCGGTAGAGCTCCACGGCCATCGCCGGCCACCCGGTGACGTCACGGACCACCTGCTCGAGCACGGCGACCGTGCCCTTGCGCTGCCGGTACGCGATCGTGTTGGCCACGACCGCCCGGCGCCCAGGTCCGGCGTCGCCCAGGTCCGGGGGCAGGCCCGTGACACCGACGAGCTCGCCGAGGTACGGCACCACCCACTCCGGTGAGGTCTCCACGAACCAGGCGTCGTACAGGCGCTGCAGGTCGTCCTCGACGACGGCCAGCTCACCCGCGACCGCCTCCAGCAGCGCGTGCAGCAGACCGCCGGCGGCCTCATCACGCTCGCGGACGTGGGCGGGCAGCAGCGAGGCGAGGTAGGCGGTGCGCTCCGCACGACGCTCCGGCGTGACGGCGGCCTCGCGCGCGGACCTGGTCATGCGGTCACCTCCACGTCGAGCGCCGTCAGCCGCAGGGCCTGAGCGGCCAGCAGGGCGTCCCGGGCCCATCGGGCGGCGGCGGCGACCAGCAGGTCGTCACCGACGGCGGTGGCACCGAGCGCGACCAGCTGCGGCACGGTGGCGGCGACGACCCCGTCGACGGCCGCGGCGGTCACGAGCACCTGCGACGCCGCCACGGGCGTGGCGAGCGGGAGATCACCGAACTCTGTCAGCAGGGCCGACCGGACGGCGTCGCGCACCGTCTCGGGCTCGTGACGCGGGTGGGCCTGGACGCTCAGCCGTGCCCCGACGTCGAGCACCTCGCCGGGGAGCACCACGTGCGGGGCGCGCACGTCACGGGCGGCACCGATCGTCGCCGCCAGGTCGGCCAGCAGGGAGCCGGACGCCGGTCCGCCGTCGGCGGCGAGCACCGAGACCACGACCGTCTCGCGGCGGCCGTCCCACACCAGGTCCGCCCGGGCCCGGCCGACGCCGGAGTAGGTGCGGGCGAAGTCCGCGTAGTCGTCCACCGACACCACCCGGTCGAGCGTGCGCACCCGTTGCGGCGCGTTCACCCTGGCCGACTCGAGGTCCTCGGGCGGTGCCCAGTCGCGGGAGGGCGCCAGGTTGCGCACCCGCGCGATCCCTCGTGGCTTGCGCACCGGTAGCGACACCTGCCCGGGCTCCGCCGCGCCGTCGGCGCCGATCCCGACCCGGTAGACGGCGCGCACGTTCTCGGTGCCGGTGGGCAGCCGTGCGCCGTGGGTCCCGTCGCCGAAGGTCACCGTGGACAGGCCGTCGTCGTCCTGGCGCACCACGTACACCTGGTCGGTGGGTCCGGCGTCGTGCAAGGACCCGACCTCGGTCCACGCGACACCCTCGACCCGGACCTCGAGCGCGGCCGCCGCCCCGGTCGCGTTCGTCGTCGTGCGGACGTACGTCAGGTGGGGGCGGCGCAGCAGGAACGAGGCGAACTCGGCGCGCCCGTCGCCCGAGCCCAGCACCTGGTCCACGGTCTCGCCGTGCGTCGCGTGCGCCACGTTGCCGTGCACGCGCACCGTGCCCGGGAGGTAGTCGTGGCGCAGCGGCGGCTCGAGCGTGACGCGCTGGACCACCTGCCCCGGGGCTCCACCGCCGCCGGGCGGCGTGCTCACCTGGTCGACCGCGACGACGGTGGTCGCCTCGACCTGCTCGTCGCCCGCCGTGGTGGTGCCCGCCACCAGCACGAGCCGCTCGGGGTCCAGCGGAGGGTCGGTGGCCGTCAGCTCCAGCGTGTGCCCGGTGCCGGGGTCGCCGGCCCCCACCGCGTCGGGACGCGGCATCCATGCTGCGGGCAGCTCCGTGCTGACCGCGTGCACCAGCACGCTGTTCCGTCGGAAGGCGGCCAGGCCCTCCGGCGTGTCCACCGTGACGCGCGTGAGCCGGCCCGACAGCGCGAACTTCGTCGCGCCGTCGGGCACGACGTCGGTGACCCGGTACGACTCCGTGCGGCCGGGTTGCTCCAGCACCATCCACGAGCCGGGGGAGATGGCGGCCGCGTCCCCGTCGATCTCGAGCTCCCGGCCGCCCGCGGGCAGGTCGTAGTCGTCCCAGCCGTCCTGCCGGCCCTGGAGGAGCCCGGGGTCCGGGGCGTTCCACCCGAACAGCGACGACCGGGTCGCCAGGCGGTAGACCCGCACGTCCTCCCGGGCGACGAGCGGACGCGCCCTGCGGTAGCCGATCGGACGGTCCAGCTGCAACCGGGTCCAGCCCGGTGCCTCCGGCGGGGCGACGTCCACCGCGGTGACCTTCCGGAAGTCCCACCGCTCGTGGTCGGCGGAGTGCGGGTCGCCCGGGGAGACCGCACGCCGTTCCGCTCCCACCACCAGCAGGCGGTCACCGAGGGCCACGCCCGACGTCGTCGTGGTCAGCCACACGTCGACGGTGCCGAAGCCCAGCGTCTGGGGGACGCGGTCGTGCACCGCCAGCGTGTTCCACACCCCCCGCGCGACGACCTCACCCGTGGTCTCGAAGACCTGGGGGAGCGACTCGGGGGCGGGCACCGTCTGCACGGGCGTACCCGCGGGGACCACGACGGACGCCGGCGCGCCCGGGGCCGTCTCGGCCTCCAGCGCGAGCTCGACCTGCGCCGCGACGCCCGGGCGCAGCTCGTATCCCAGGGTGCGGGCCAGAGCGCGCACCGAGAGCTGCTCCGTCGCGGTGCGCAGGAGGCCCTCCGTCGCGACGCGCTCGGTGTAGAACGAGACGACGTCGGTCACCACCGCCCACGCGTCGAGCAGCGCGACCGCGGGATCGCGGGCGCTGCGGGTCGCGAGCGAACGCACCGGCGGCAGGTGGTCGCCGTCCGCCAGGGCGGCGCGCAGCCGCTCCAGCGTCGCGCCGTGCGGGGACACCCGCCAGGCGAGCTCGCTCTGACCGGGCGGGTTGTACGGCTCGTAGGGCACGTCGTCGGCGCTCACGGCCTGCCTCCCAGCGCGAACTCGATGTGGCCCGCCTCCGGCCGGTTCGCGTCCGAGTCGCAGCGCAGCAGCTCGCGCGGCGCCATGACGATCTCCGCCGTCCGCAGGCTCTGCGCCGCTTCTGCTCGCGACGCCGCGGCACGCGCGAACCGACGCAGCTCGACCCAGGCCACGCCGTCGACCGCCATCGCGGCCGCCACCACGTCCGACGCCGGCAGCGACTGCCCGAACGTGAATCGGTCCGGGTGGAAGAACCCGTGGCCGCCGTCCGGGCGCCGGCTCGCCGAGAAGACCTCGCGCAGCCGTGCCACGACGTCACCGGGCAGGTAGCCGGGCTCGACGCAGCCACCCACGACGATCTCCAGCGGCACGTGCAGGCGCCGCTCGAGCGTCACGTCCACCCCGGCCATGCGCCGCACCTCGAGCGCGGCCAGCACCTCGGCGCGCAGCACCGGGTCGTCGTCGCGCGCCGCAACCGGGTCGAGCGTGACCGCGTGCGCGTACCACGACCCCGTCCACCGCCGTCGGGCCACCGCCCGCTGGGTCCCGGGATGCTGTTCCGCGACCCGAGCGTAGTCCTGCGAGGTGACCGCCCGGTGCTGGGTGCGCAGCGCCGCCGGGGCGAGCTGACGCACCTGCTCCAGAGGCTCGGGCTCCCGGCCCCCGGATGCCGCGACCGGGTTCCAGACCTGCACGCCGGCCCCGCCGACGGGATCGGAACCGTCGGGGCGCACCAGCAGCCGCACCAACCGGTCAGGGCCGACGTCGCCGGTGGTCCCCGTACCGACCCGGTACGTGGCCAGGGGACTCGTCCCGACCGCGGGGCGGCGCCCCTGCCTGCCGGTGCCGAACCGCAGCCGGGTCACCCCGCCCGGCTCGGGCTCGGCCACCAGGTGGGTGGCCAACCGGTCGCTGCCGAGCAGGTCGGGCCGCGGCAGCCAGGTGCGCAGCCCGTCGTCGAGCAGGAGCGAGGCGGCCGCGCGCCGTGGGTCGGGAGCGAGGAGGGAGGCCGCCGGTGCCGACGGGTCGATCGCGGGATCGACGCGGGACAGCGTGGGACGTTGCAGACGCGGCCGGTAGTCGATGCCGGGGGGCACGCTCGGCGGCACGAGGGCCTCGTCCCGCACCGTCGCCCCGTGGTCGGCGACCACGACGTTCGCCAGAGCCACCGCGCGGGCCTCCGACGTCCCGGGCTCGGACACCGGCAGCGGCGCCGGCAGGGCGTCGGCAGGGTGCCAGCGGACCTCCCACACGGTGCCGGCCGGGTCCAGCGGGTCGGTGTGCTGACGGGCGTCGGCCACGAGGCGCACGGGGAACCGGAGGGCCGGGTCACCGAGGCGCGCCGCGCCGCCGACGGGGACCGCGGCGAGGACCAGCAGGTCACCGGCACGCAGCACCGGGTCGATCCCCGCGGGGGTGCGCACGAACGCCGCCGTGGTCCCCGCCGGCAGGTCGTGGTCGTCGTCACCCCAGGCGTACAGGTCGAGGGCGTTGCGAGCCGGGGAGATCCGCAGGGCGGTGGACGTCTCGAACACGAGCCGGCCCGCGTCCGACGCCTCGACCGGTGTGGTGGGCTCGACGCTGCCGGGTGGGGCGGCCGGTCCGGCAGCCCCGGAGGGAACGTCGGCCACCGGGGTGCCGGCAGGCAGGTCGAGGGCGGTATCGGTGGTCAGGGCCAGCAGGGTGCGGGCCGAGCAGCCCTCGTGCACCGCATAGGCCAGGAGCCGGGCGTGCCGGCGGACCGAGGCCCGCCGGCGGGCCGTGCCGAGGTAGGCCTCGGCCGCGATCGCGTCCTGCCAGTAGGCCAGCCGGTCGCCCACCGCGGCGTAGAGCTCGGCGACCATGACGGCCGGGTCGGCCGGGCTGCGATCGCTCCATCCGGGCATCAGCGCGGCGAGTCGGTCGAGCAGGCGCGTGCGGAGCGCCTCGTAGTCCCGCGCGAGGTAGTCGCCGGGCGCCAGGGCCTCGACCGGGGGGAGCGGCACGGCGGGCACCTGGCAGTCGAGGTCCGAGGGACAGTCGACGCCGAACCGGAACGACGCGGTGGCCAGGGCCGGGTCGACGCCGTCGGGCACCCCTGCGCCGCCGGCGCCCAGCAGCCGCAGCGTGTACGTGGACAGGTCGCCGGAGGAGTCGGTCCGCACCACGAGGGCACGCTCGCGGACGTCGTCGTCGGCGAGGGCCTGCTCCACGAGGCTCCTGTCGGCGTCGGTCACACCGTCGAGTGGCTCCGTGGGCGGCGTCGTCGCGGTCCCGGCGACGGCCACGGCTCCGTACGCCCAGACGACGCCGACCGGGTTGAGGTCCGGGTCCTCGCGCACGCCCCCCGCCACGCCCACCGTCGCCGCGTCCCACCCGTCCGGGACGGGGCCGTTGAGCAGGTGGACCAGCAGCGTGCGCTGGGCGGGTGCGCCCGCGACGTGGCCCGGGCTGCCGTCATGGTTCGAGAGCACCTGGACGAAGTCGACGCCGTCCAGGTCGGCGCGCCCGCGGACGAGGGCACGCCGCGCCTCCCGGTCGATGGCGGCCGAGAACGTGGGTGCGAACGTCACGGCGCTCACGGCGTACCCGCCGGGCCGCCGACCGACAGCGTGCGGGACTGCTCGGGACCGGTGGCGTACAACGGCAGGTAGGTCACGAGCACCTCGAGTCGAGCATCGACGGACGTGACGTGGACCTCCTCGACGCGGATCAGGTCGCCGAGCCACCGCTGCAGAGCACCTTGCACGAGAGCCTGCGTGGACGACGCCAGAGCGTCGTCGGACGGGGCGAAGACGAGCCGCCCGACGCCGCTGCCGAAGTCCGGCCGGTTGACGCGCTCGCCGGGCGCGGTGAACAGGACCTGCTCGACGAGCCCGCTGAGGTACGCCTCGTCGTCGACGACGTCGGTACGGCCCCCGGCGTCCATGCGGAGCGGGAACGCGACGTGCCGTGCCGCCCGGACCCGGCGCGGCGACGGAGGTGGTGCGGACGGGCTCATGTCGCACGCACCCGGGTCTGGGTCGACTGCGCCTGCATCGGCACCCCGGTGGGTGCGCAGGTGCCGGTGGAGGTGAGGACGGCGAGCGGCACGCCGTTCGCCGTCACCCGGGTGGTGCCCGTGGTCCACGTCCCGGTGGCGTCGGGACCGCCGGTCTGCGGCGGTGCGGCGCAGCCCGCCACCGTGTACGGAGCGGTCTGGAGCACCGCCGGCACTCCGCCGAGGCTGACGCGCGGCGCCCCGGCCGACGGGCTGGCCGCGCCCTGGTGGGTGCACGCCACCTTGGCCGTCGTGGTGAGCAGCAGGCCCGGCATCACGTCACCTCCAGGGCGCCCTGGTTCAGCGACACCGACGTCTTCGTGACGCTCACCGAGGCCGCACCCGTGCTGATCTCCACGCCGGAGCTCGTCGCCGTGATCTCGACAGGGAGGGTGACCGCCGGAGGTTCGGCCGCCAGTGTCAGGCCGCCACCGCCCGGCAGGTCGCTGGCCTCGATCGTCACGTGCTCCGTCTTGAGCACCTTGGTCTCGGCCACGGCCGGCGCGGCAGGCACCTGCCCGGTGCCCCAGAAGCAGCCGCCGAGGATGGGCAGCGCCGCGTCGCCGCCCTCGAACTCCACCCACACGTTCGCGCCCACCGGTGGTACCAGGAACAGCCCGACGCCGTCGCCCGCGTACGGGGTGCACGGCATGGCCCAGCTCAGGCTGCCGGTGCCGAGCACCGCCGGGCACGCCACCTGGACGCGGCCCAGCTGCAGCGGGTCGAGGTTGTTCTCGACCGTTCCCCGGTACTTGCCGTAGAACTTCACCGCTGCCTCCTCAGACCCGCACCACGGGGACGGTCGATCCGTAGCCCTCGCGGACCAGCGTGAAGTCGGCCGTGTAGCTGCCGCGCGCCACACGGTGCTGCACCTTGCGCACGTACCACAGGCCGTCGTGCGACCAGCCGGCGCCGCGCATCCCCACCAGCCCGCGGGGCCGCAGGACCGAGCCGTACGCACCGCCGTCGAGCGTGCCGGTCGCCTCGACGCAGTCGATGCTGGAGTCCGTGATCCCCTGGGCCCTGGCGAGCGCCGTCGTCGCGGGCACGCCCGAGTCGCGGTACTGCCGCGTGCGCACGTCGGGCTGCTGCACGGCCCACACCGGCAGGGCGGCCAGTGGCGGGCGCAGCGAACCCACGGTGCGCACCGGCACCACGGTGCCGAGCCGCGGGTCCTGGACCTGCCCCTCGACCAGCTCGGGGCCCAGCGCGTCCTCGCGGAACCGCGGCGAGCCGGTGACGTTCGTGTCCGGCCCGAGGTCGACCGACAGGGCGGGCTGAGGCGCCCCGGCGCGGACGGGCGGGCCCCAGTACAGGGTGCTCGTGCCGGGTGCGGGGCCGGGGACCATGGCGACCACGTACCCGTGGTAGTGCGCGAGCATCTCCAGGTGCTCCCAGTCCGTGCCCTGTTGGGTGGGGATCCGCTCGATGGGCAGCGGCGGGTCGAGGGCGGGCGGCGGGACGACCTGCGGCACCACGCCCTGCGGCAGGTACGGTGCCGCGATCTTGAGCACCTGCAGCATGTCGTCGAGGCCCACGTGCTCGGTGGGGGCCTCGTGCCGGTCGAGCAGCAGGGACAGGTCGTGGCCCGTGACCTGCAGCTCGGCAGCGGTGTCGGCGTTGCCGGGCGTCAGCGCCGTCTCGGTGACGATCCCGTCCGCGAGCACCACCGGGACGGCGCCCACGGTGAGCATCACCACGACCCGCGCGTTGGCCCGCAGCGGCGAGGACGTGAGCAGCGACGTGTCGAGGGCCGCCGTCGGGCCGCTGCGTCCCGCGTCGAGCGTGACCGTGAACGCCGAGCGGCCGGCGTCCGACTCCGTGACCGTCACGCCACGCACGCGGGACGTGACGTCGGGCGGCAGCGGTACCGGTACGGTCCGCCCCGCCAGCACGGTCAGGTGCACACCCAGCAGCGTCATGGTCCCCCCACCCCCGGCTGCGGTACGACGATCTCGGTGCCGACGGCCTCGGCGTCGACGAGCTCGTCGGGGTCCAGCGCCGCGTTGGCGTCGCACAGGCGCCAGAACCCCAGCGGGTCACCGGTGAACCGGTAGCTCAGGAGGTCGAGCCGGTCGCCGGGCACGACGGTGTGGCGTGGCGCGGGCGCGCCGTCGCCGGCGTCTCCGGCCGGGGGCGGCAGGCTCCGACGGCGGTGGTAGCGCACGCTGCGACGGGTGCCGTCCGCGGCGACCACCTCGAGGGTGGCGGTCTCGACGTCGTCGTAGCGGGACATCTCAGCCTCCCACCGACAGCTCGACGCCCGCACCGACCGCGCCCGTGACTCCCGCGACCGAGGCGAGGGCCTCGGCGGCGACGTGGTGCGCCACGTACAGGGCGAACCCGGGGTTCGTGGGGGACAGGTCGTCGTACGTCAGGGTGCTCAGCGCGACGTCGACGCTCGCGCGGATCGGCGCGAGGACCTGGTTGAATGCCTGCTCCCGCACCGACAGGCTCTCGACGGTCACCGGTACCACCCGGCCCGGGCCCCAGACGAGCACCGTCAGCGGTCCCTGCGGGGGCAGCACCTCGATGGTGCCGGCCGCCAGCAGCCCCGTGTTGATCGCCACCGACGCGGCGCTGGGGTGCAGCAGCATCTCGAGGGCGGCGAGCTGCGGTGCGACCCCGGCGGTGGTCGCGACGGGGTCGGAGGCCTCCATGCCGTCCGTCGCGTCGAGCTCGAGGGTCATCGAGATGGACTCCGTCGGTGCGCCCCAGATGCGTTGGGCGTCCGATCCGCCGCCCGCGCCGGACGGCGGGGTCCGCGGCCGGATCTGGCGTGTCACCTCGTCAGGGTTGTACTGGAAGACCACGATGCGGGCGAGCGGGCTCACAGGGTCGACGGCGACGACGGCGCCCGGCAGGACCCGCGGATTGCCCGGAAAGCTGCTCATGCCCGCCATGCTGGGCCGACGGCGTCACGCAGGTGTCACGCCGTCGTCACCCGGCGCGTATCAAGGGCGAGGGTGGACGCCTCTTGTCAAGAGGAGGGAGCGTGCGCAGGGGCGCGCGTCGTACCGCGCGGGTTGGCCGCCGCCGTGAGGGGGGATCCGATGGGGACCGAGGGACATCGCAGACTGCCGCCGCCCCGGCCGGCACCGCAGGTGTCGTTGCGGCTCCTGGGCGGGTTCGTGCTCGAGGTCGACGGTCGGGCGGTCACGCTGCCCGTGGGCGCCCAGCGGCTCGTGGCGCTGCTGGCGCTGCGGGGTCGTACCGGTCGGAGCCAGCTCGCCGGTCGTCTCTGGCCGGCGACCGTCGAGCAGCGGGCGCTGGCCTGCCTGCGGACGAGCCTCTGGCGCATCAACAACGTGGCGCGCGGCCTCGTCGTCTCCGCGCACGGCACGGTCGAGCTCGACTGCACCGACGTCGACGTCGCACGGCTCGTCGAGCGTTCGCAGGCCCTGCTCGGGGCGGACGACGTCGACACGGACCTCTTCGACGCCACCGCGGGCGAGCTGCTGCAGGACTGGGACGAGGAGTGGCTGGCCGCCGAGCGTGAACGTCTCCACCAGCTGCGCCTGCACGTGCTGGAGGAGGGCGCGCGACACCTGGCCGACCAACGGCGCTTCGGACTGGCGCTGGACGCCGCGCTCGCCGCGGTGCGGGCCGACGAGCTGCGCGAGAGCGCGCACCGCACGGTCATCGCGATCCACCTCGCCGAGGGGAACCTGTGCGAGGCCCGTCGCGCCTACCAGGTCCTCGCACGGACCCTGCGCAGCGAGCTCGGCGTCGAGCCCTCGCCGTCCACCCGGGAGCTGGTCGACGCCCCGCGGTGATCGGCCGGCTCAGCCCAGCTGCGCCGTCAGCACGATCTCGTCGCCGACGTCGAGCCGCACGTCGCTCAGGCGCACGCCCGGAGGCAGCGCGCCCGCGAGGTCGATCCGCCGGCCGGCGACCTCTTCGACGCGCCCCTTCATCGTCCCGAGGAGCGCCCCGACGATCGGGTTGCCGCTGGAGAGCTGGACGTCGCCCACGGTGAGCACCATGGCGTCGTCCACCGCGGCCGACGCGGTCGCGGTGATCTTCGCGGAGAGGAACATGCCCTTCTTGATCGACGCGCCGATCGCGATGGCGGCGTCCCGTGGGCCGGTCTGGTCGATCCGCAGGTCGAAGTCCGTGAGCTGGATGCCGTTGCCGGCCAGGGCGACGGTGAGCAGCCCGCGCACGGTGCCGGCCAGCCCCTCGCGGGAGACCGCGACCCGCGCGTTCCCCGTCACGGGCGCGTCCTCGGACGGTTCGACCAGCTCGGCCCCGACGGAACCGTCCGCACCGGCCACCCAGGAGAACCGCGCACCCTGCAGCTCGGCGGACAGGTCCACCGGCAGGTCGACCGCGGTCAGCGGGTGCGCGCCGAGGTGCAGGGTGCGCAGCACCGCGTCGTCGCGCGAGACCACGTCCGGTGTCCACGACGGGGCCTGCGGGGCCTCGCCCTGGCCGGGCACGAACGTCACGCCCGTGAGGTCGATCTCGAGGGAGTGCACGTCCGCGCCGTCGAGAGAAGCCTCGATCCGCGCCTGGTCGAGTCCGTGCACCTGACCGCCGGCCGCGTCGCCGAGGGCGTCGCGCAGCCGTGCGGAGAGGTCGTCACCCGTCGCAGGGCGCGGGGCTGTACCGAGAGGGAGCAGGGAGGTCATGACGCCCGAGCCTATCCGGCCCCCGGCCCGACGGCGGCACTGCCGCTCGGGCGCGGCACGTCGGCGCCGCCGGTCATCCTGGCGCGAGCGGGCTGTGCCCGGCCGCCACCTGTTCGCCGTCGCGCACCGGACCTGGCTGGGTGCCGCCGCCCCACGGGTCGTCGCCGAGCGACTCGCGCCCGTGCGGGTCGAGCCAGCCGCGCAGGTCGGGTCCGGCGGGCACGATCTGCGTCGGGTTGATGTCGGTGTGCACCACGTAGTAGTGCTCCTTGATCTGCGCGAAGTCGACGGTGTCGCCGAACCCGGGCAGCTGGAAGAGGTCGCGCGCGTAGGCCCACAGCACCGGCATCTCGGTGAGCTTGTTCCGGTTGCACTTGAAGTGCCCGTGGTAGACGGCGTCGAACCGCACCAGCGTGGTGAACAGGCGTACGTCGGCCTCGGTGATGGATCCACCCATGAGGAACCGGCGGTCCGCGAGGCGTTCTGCGAGCCAGTCCAGCGCGGTGAAGAGCCGGGCGTAGGCCTCGTCGTAAGCCTCCTGGGAACCGGCGAACCCACAGCGGTACACGCCGTTGTTGACCTCGGTGTAGACGCGGCGCATCACCGCGTCCATCTCGGCGCGTTCGGCCGGGTCCTCCGGCAGCAGCCGCGGCGCACCCTCGCGGTGGTGCTCGGCCCACTCGGTCGACAGGTCCAGGGTGATCTGCGGGTAGTCGTTGGTGACCACGGCACCGTCGCGGGTGTCCACGATCGCGGGGACGGTGATGCCGCGCGGGTAGTCGGGGTCGCGCGCGAAGAATGCCTCCTGCAGGCGTTCGATGCCCAGCACCGGGTCCTTGCCGCCGGGGTCGAGGTCGAACGTCCAGCTGCGTTCGCCGTGCGTCGGGCCCGGCAGGCCCAGGCTGATCGCGTCCTCGAGACCGAGCAGCCGGCGCACGATGATCGAACGGTTCGCCCAGGGGCAGGCCCGCGCGGCGACGAGCCGGTAGCGGCCGGCCTCGACGGGATAGCCGTCGGCGCCGTCGCGCGTGACGCGTGTGCTGATGTAGTTCGAGTCGCGCACGAACTCCTGACCCTCGACCGTGTACGTGCCGCCCTGGGAGTGCTCCGGGCGTTCCGTCGTCGTGCCGTCGTTCACCTGGTCTCCTTCGCGGCGGCCTTGGCCGCCTTCTTGAACGCGCGGACCTCTTGCAGGGTCTCGGCGCTGGTCACGTCGGCGATCGACCGGCGCGACCCCTCGTCGCCGTAGTGGCCCGCCGCCTCGCGCCAGCCCGTGGGCTCGACGCCCCGCTGCTTGCCGAGCAGCGCCAGGAAGATCTGCGCCTTCTGCGTGCCGAAGCCGGGCAGGGCGTTGAGCCGCTTGACGACCTCGGCGCCCGTCGGCGCCTCGCCGGAGGTTCCGGGCTCCGTCCAGATCCGCGTCACGTCGCCGTCGTAGTCGTCGACGACGGCGCGGGCCACCGCCTGCACGCGGCCCGCCATCGAGCGCCCGTACCGGTGGATCGCCGGGGGAGTGGTCGCCATCGTGACGAACTCGTCCGGGTCGGCGTCGGCGATCGCGCGGGGCTCGAGCGTCCCGAACCTGTCGAGGATCTTGCGGGGTCCGGCGAACGCGTGCTCCATCGGGTACTGCTGGTCGAGCAGCATCCCGATCAGCAGCGCGAACGGATCGTCGCCGAGGAGCGTGTCCGTGGCCGTGTCGCCGGTGATCCAGAGGTCGGTAGCCATGCGTCCATCCTGCCGGATGTCGCCGCCGGCTGCGGCCCGGCGGGCACCCGCCGGCACTTGTCCACAGGCTGTGGACGACGGCGGCGCGGGGCTGCCCCGTCGTCGTAGCGTCGCCCGGCATGAGAGCACACGAAGCACCGCGCACCCGCTCGGCCGGTCGCCCGCGCCGGGCGATCATCGGCGTGGCGACTGCGGTCGCGACGGCCCTGCTGGCGGCCTCCTGCGCCGGTCCGGCGCAGGACGTCCCGCCGGCCGACCCGGACCCCATCGAGGGCACCGCCGGGAGCACCGTCGAGAGCACCCCGGCCCCCGACACCCCGGAGGCGGACGTCGACGGCGCCGTGGCGGCGCTGGAGCAGTATCTCGCCCTGGAGCAGCGCGTCTACCGCACCGGGGACGCCGGCGAGCTGGAGAGGATGTCGGCACCCGAGTGTGCGGCCTGCGCGACGAAACGCGACATCGCCCTGGAGGCGGTCGCTGCGGGCATCGAGATCGAGGCGGGGCCCTCGCGCGTCGAGCTCGTGCGGCGGGTGCCCGCCGAGGAGGTCGTGGCACCCGAGGATCTCGACCCGGAGATGGACAAGGACGTCTACCTGCTGGAGACGCGGGTGCACACGACCGGAACGACGCTGCGCACCCCCGAGGGCGAGGACCACATCCCCGCCGGGCAGTACGGCCTCCGGGCGACGCTCCTGGCCGGGCCGGACGGGAGCTGGTACGTCGTCGACCTCACCGAGAGCGCGTGATCCCGTCAGACCTCCTCGAAGGTCAGGACGGGCCGGCCGGTGCGGGGATGGCGCAGCACGGTGGTCCGCACCCCGTACACCGGGTCGATCACCTCGGGCACCAGCACCTCGTCGACAGGCCCGGCAGCGACCACGTGCCCGGCATCGCCCGGAGCGAGGACGACGGCGTGGTCGCAGGTCGCCGCGGCCAGCGAGAGGTCGTGCAGCGCGGCCAGCACGGTGACGCCCTCGACGGTGAGCTCGCGCACGAGCCGCATCGTCGCCAGCTGGGCCGCCACGTCCAGGTGGTTGGTCGGCTCGTCGAGCAGCAGGACGCGGGGCGCCTGGGCGAGCGCGCGGGCCATGTGGACGCGTTGGCGCTCGCCGCCGGAGAGCGTGGTGACGTCGCGTGCGCTCAGCGCCAGGGCGCCGACGCGGTCGAGCGCGGCGCGGGCGAGCGCCTGGTCGTCGTCCGTGGGACCGGCGAGCAGCGACCGGTGCGGGGTGCGCCCGAGCAGCACGGCGTCGAGCACCGTGACCGGGAGCTCGGTGGCGGCGTCCTGCTCCACGAACGCCAGCATCCTGGCCCGCCGACGGCGTGGCATCGCCAGCAGGTCCTCCGCGCCGGCAGCCCCGGCCAGCGAGACCCGTCCGCCGTCAGGTCGCTGCACCCCGGCGACCAGTCGCAGGAGCGTGGACTTGCCCGTCCCGTTGGGGCCGAGCAGCCCGGTCACGGCGGCCGGCGGAGCGGTCACGTCGACGTCGTCGAGGATCAGGCGTCCGCCGACGGACCACCGCACCCGCTCGGCCGCGAGGCCGGCGTCCGGCGCGGCATCCGCGACGTGAGCCGAGCGTTCGGAGGTCTGCGTCATGAGCGGGCCCGTCCTTTCCAGAGCAGCACGGCGAACACCGGGGCACCGATGGCGGCGGTGACGATCCCCACGGGCAGCTCGCGCGGGGCGAAGACGGTGCGGGCCACGGTGTCCGCCCAGACCAGGAACGTCGCCCCGCACAGCATGGACAGCGGCAGCAGCGCGCGGTGCCGCGCCCCGACGAGCTGCCGGACGGCGTGCGGCAGGATCAGCCCGACGAACCCGATCGCACCCGACTGGGACACCAGCGCACCGGTCAGCAGAGCCACCGCGAGCAGCAGCCCCCACCGGACGCGGGCCACGGGCACGCCGAGCGCGGCAGCCGAGGTGTCCCCGAAGGTGAAGGCGTCCAGCAGCGACCCGGTCGAGGCCAGCACGGCACCGATGACGAGCGCGGCGCCGCCGGCCACGGCCACCGACGTCCACGTCGCACCCGCGACGGAGCCCAGCAACCACGACAGGATCTCGCGGTACTGGTCGCCCTTCGCGGACCAGAAGATGACGAAGCTCGTCGCGGCGGCGGCGAGCTGGGACACCGCGAGCCCGGCCAGCACCGTCCGCGCGGGGGAGAGTCCGCCGGCGCCGCGGCCCGACGCCGACGCGAGCGCCAGGGTGGCGACGAGTGCCGCCGTCGACCCCACGAACGCCGCGACCGGCAGCACCGCCGTCAGGCCGAGGACCAGCACGCACGCCGCGCCGAAGGACGCCCCCGAGCTCAGGCCGAGCAGGTACGGGTCGGCGAGCGGGTTGCGGGTGAGGGACTGCATCACGACGCCGCACACCGCCAGCCCGGCCCCCACGGCGGCGGCGGTCAGCACCCGGGGCATCCGCAGCTGCCACACGATGCCGTCGGTGAGCGTGTCGGGGGCGGCGAGCCCGAGCATGTCGCCGAGGCCGACGCGCGTGGCCACCACCTGTGCCACGTCCGACGGCGTCAGCCCGGCCGGGCCGATCGCCACTGCCACGACGACGGTCCCCACGAGCGCCGTCGTCGTCCCGGCGAGCCACGCGAGCAACCGCCGTCGCGACAGCGTCCCCGCACGGGGGGTCGCGGCGGTGGCGCGCGCGGCCGTCTCAGTCATCGACGTCGATCCCGGCGAGCTGCTCGGACAGGTCCCGCGCGGCCTCCGCGTTGCGGACACCCGCCTCGGAGGCAGGGAACGGCACCACGAGGTAGCGCTCGGCCTGCACCGCGCTCAGGCTCGCGGTGGCCGGGTTCTCCTCGAGCCGCGCGATCTTGTCCTCGGCGCTGTTCCAGGCGGCGTCCACGAGCACGACGACGTCCGGGTCGGCGTCGACGATCTCCTCCCAGGCCATGGGGGTCCACGTGTCCTCGACGTCGCCCGCGACGTTGGTGAGCCCCACGGCGTCGAGGATCATCTGCGGGGCGCCGATCCCGGCGCCGACGTACGGGATGTCGCTGCCCGAGGAGTACCAGAGCGCGTCCAGGCGGCGCTCGTCGGGCGTGATCGCGTCGAGCGTCGCGCGCTGCTCCGCGACGAGCTCCTCCGCCTTGCCGGTGACGTCGAAGATCTTCCCCGCCTCGCGGATCTCCGCCCACACGTCCTCGAACGTGAGCGGGTTCGGCATGTACTCCGGGTCCTTGCAGGCCGCGGGGGCCACGTAGGAGTGCACCCCGAGCGACGCGAGCGTCTCGCGGTCGCCGACGCCCTCCGCCGACACGTTCGACTCCCAGCCGGCGTACACCAGGTCGGGTTCGAGCTCGAGCACGGCCTCGGTGCCGGGGACCTCGTCGCTGAAGGGCTCGGCGACGGCGGTGCCCTCGGCGTCCGCGGCGAGCCACTCGGGCACCTGGCCGTCGAGGAACGCCGCGCCGACGATCCGGTCGCCGAGCCCGAGCGCCAGCATCGTCTCGGCGGTCGAGGACTTGATCGTCACGACGCGTTGGGGGGCGGCGTCGATGGTGACCTCGGTGCCGCAGTTGTCGAGCGTGAGCGGGTATCCGGCGTCGGCCGTCGAACCGGGCGCGCCCGGATCGTCCGGGGCGGCCTCGGCCGGGTCGCCGCCGGGCGAGCAGGCGGTGAGTGCCAGGACGGCGGCGGCAGCGGGCAGGACGAGCAGGTGCGAACGAGGCACGCGGAGGGCTCCCTCTCGAGCGGTCAGCGCTGCGCCGCACAGCAGCGGGCGCAGCAGAAGCAGGGCGGGCGCGTCATCTCGCACCGAGGGGGACCTACGACCCAGAGGGAGGGGCCGCGCCGACGAGCGATTCACCGGTGCCCGTGGTCCGCCTCACCAGCCTATGACACCGTCCAGGCTGTTCGGCGGTCTGGGGAACACGGCACCGCACCGCCCGGTTGGCACCGACATGACGACTTCACGGGCCCCGCAGGGCGACGACACGATCCGGCGAGTCCTGGAGGACACCACCACGTGGGCGGTCGTGGGGCTGTCCACCAACACCGCGCGTGCCGCCTACGGGGTCGCCCGGGTGCTGCAGGAGCACGGCAAGCGGGTCGTGCCGGTCCACCCGACCGCCCCCACCGTGCACGGCGAGCAGGGCTACGCGAGCCTGGCGGACATCCCGTTCGACGTCGACGTGGTGGACGTGTTCGTGCGCTCCGAGCTGGCGGGCGACGTCGCCGACCAGGCCGTCGAGATCGGCGCCCGGGCGGTCTGGTTCCAACTCGGCGTCATCGACGAGAGCGCCGCCGAGCGGGTGCGCGGTGCAGGCCTCGACATGGTGATGGACCGCTGCCCGGCCATCGAGCTGCCTCGCCTCGCCACCTCCTGACGGCACCGCCCGCCGCGCGCCGGGCGGTGGGAGAGTGGACCCCATGAGCAGCAGGAGCACCGGTGGCTGGTGGGCGGCCCTCGCCGGGGTCGTGGCGGCCGCTGCCGGCTTGGCACTGGCCGAGCTCGTCGCTGCGTTCGTCGACCCCGTCGCCTCTCCGGTGCTCGCGCTCGGTGGCGCCTTCGTCGACGTCGTCCCGCCGTGGTTGAAGGACGTCGCCGTCGAGTGGTTCGGCACCGCTGACAAGGCGGTCCTGCTCGCCACGATGGGCGTGGTCCTCGCCGGGGGCGCGGCGCTGGCGGGCTGGCTGGAACGGCGGGTGCCGCCGTCGGGCGCCCTCCTGCTGGGCGCCGTGGGCGTGGCCCTCGCGCTCGTCGCGATGAACCGCCCCGGCGCCACGACCGCCTGGATGTTGCCCAGCCTGATCGGCGTCGGGGTGTCGGTCGCGCTGCTGCGCGTGCTCGTCGCCCGGCTCCCCGCCCCGGCTCCGGCCGGCACCCCCGTGCCCGACGGCGGAGCCTCCCGCCGGACGTTCCTCGCCTGGTCGGGGATCGCCGCGGCCGGGGCGGTCGTGTCCCTGGTGGCGGCCAGGGCGGTCTCCGCGGGCAGCCGTGCGGTCGAGGCCGTCCGCGAGGCGATCAGGCTGCCGGTACCGGCGAGCCCCGCGGGGGCGGTCCCGGCGGGCGCGGACCTGAAGGTGCCCGGCGCCGAGCCGTACCTCACCCCGAACCACGACTTCTACCGCATCGACACGGCGCTGCGGGTCCCCGCCGTCGACCCGGCCGAGTGGTCGCTGCGGGTCACGGGGCTGGTGGACGAACCGTTCGAGATCACCTGGGACGAGCTGCTCGCGCTGCCCATGACGGAGCACCACGTGACCCTGGCCTGCGTCTCGAACCCGGTGGGCGGTGACCTGGTCGGCAACGCGCTGTGGCTCGGCTACCCGGTCCGCGACCTGCTGGCCCGCGCGCGGCCGCAGGCGGACGCCGACATGGTGCTGTCCTCCAGCGTCGACGGGTGGTCCGCCGGCACACCGCTCGAGATCCTCACCGACCCGGAGCGTGAGTCGCTGCTGGCGATCGGCATGAACGGTGAGCCGCTGCCCGAGCAGCACGGCTTTCCGGCGAGGCTCGTGGTGCCCGGACTGTACGGCTACGTGTCCGCCACCAAGTGGGTCACCGAGCTGAAGGTGACCCGGTTCGCCGACGACGAGGGGTACTGGACGCCGCGCGGCTGGTCCGCCCTCGGCCCCGTCAAGCTGCAGTCGCGGATCGACGTGCCGCGGTCGGGGTCGGTCGACGCCGGCGAGGTGGTCGTCGCCGGGGTGGCCTGGGCGCAGCACACCGGGGTCGACGCGGTCGAGGTCAGCATCGACGACGGACCCTGGCAGGCGGCCGAGGTCGCCGAGACGGTAGGACCTGACACGTGGCGGCAGTGGCGCTACGTCTGGGACGCCACCGCGGGGGACCACACGGTCGCGGTGCGTGCCACCGACACCGCCGGTCAGGTCCAGACCAGCGACGAGGCCCCGCCGGCACCCGACGGAGCGTCCGGCTGGCACACCGTGCAGGTCAGCGTCGGCTGATCGCGGATAGTGTCGAGCCATGAACGCACCTCGTCGCATCCTGGTCACCGGCGCCTCGTCCGGGATCGGTGCCGCTACCGTCCGCCGGCTCCGGACCGAAGGGTTCGACGTCGTCGCCGCTGCCCGCCGTGCCGACCGGCTGGAGGCGCTCGCGGCCGAGACCGGCGCCGAGGCCTTCCCGCTCGACGTGACCGACGACGGTGCTGTCGCGAGCCTGGCCGAGCACCTGACCGCGACGGGCGGGCTCGACGGCGTGGTGAACAACGCCGGTGGCGCGTTCGGCCTCGACCGGGTCGAGGACGCCGACGTCGACCAGTGGCGGCAGATGTACGAGCTCAACGTCCTGGGCACGCTGCGGGTCACGAAGGCCGTGCTGCCGCTGCTGCGCACCTCGGCCGAGCGGGGCGCAGGCGCCGACGGCCCGGGCGTGGACGTCGTCGTCGTGACCTCGACCGCCGCGCACGGCGCCTACGAGGGCGGCGCCGGGTACACCGCGGCCAAGCACGGCGAGCGGATGCTCTCGACGACGCTGCGGTGGGAGCTCGCCGGCGAGCCGGTCCGCGTCGTGGAGATCGCCCCCGGCGCGGTCGCCACGGAGGAGTTCTCGCTGGTGCGGTTCGCCGGCGACGCCGAGAAGGCCGCCGCGGTGTACGAAGGCTTCCAGCCGCTCGTGGCCGACGACGTCGCCGACGCCATCGGGTACGCCCTGACCCGGCCGCCGCACGTCAACCTGGACCTCATGGTGATCCGCCCCCGCGCCCAGGTGCACAACTCCAAGATCGCCCGCACCGGGGTGTGACATCGTGCTGCCGCCTGGCAGACGCCTGCCGCCTCCACGACAATGGGTGCATGTCAGCCGGCCAGTACGTCCTCCTCGTCTGCGGCCTCTGGGTCGGCGCAGGATTGGCCACCATGCTGTGGATGGCCCGTCGCGGTCACCGCTCCCCGTGGTGGCTGATCAGTGCCGTCGTGCTGGGGCCGGTCCTCGCCGCCATGGCGCCCGACCGGGTCGAGCGCATCCCCCAGGTCCTGTCCTCCCAACGGCACGGTGACGCCGTCGACGGCGCGCGGGTCCTGGTCGGTGTCGACGGGTCGCCGGAGTCGGAGGCGGCACTGAGCGCGGCACTGGACCTCGTCCAGGACGGCCGGCGTTCTCTCCTGCTCGCGACGGTGGTGGACTACGACGCCGCGGCGGCTGACGAGCACGGGCGGCACGGAGTCGCCACCGACCGGCTCGAGGCGGCTCGGGCGCTCGCCGCCGGGCACGACGTGATGTGCGAGGTGCTCAGCGGGCCGCCGGCTCAGGCGCTCATCCACCGTGCCGGTCAGGACGACGTGGACGTGCTGATCGTGGGGCGCAGGGGGCGCGGACTGTCCGTGCGGCTGCTCGGCAGCGTGGCAGAGGAGGTGGTGCGCAAGGCGCCGGTGCCCGTGCTGGTGGCCGGCCCCACCGAGCCCCGAGGTCGTCGTGCCGATGCGCACGTCCAGGTCACGGACCCCGGCGGGACGAGTCCCCGGTAGCAGCACGCCGAGGTCGCGCGGACAGCGCGATGACCGGGAGCACGAGCAGGGCGAGCAGGCCCCCGCCCAGGGCGAGGACTGCGAAGCTGGACCCGGCCACGACGAACCCAGACCCTAGCCCGCCGGCGGCAGCCGCCAGCGCGACGGCGAGGTCCACGGCTCCCTGGGTCCGCGCCCGGACGTCCAGCGGCACCGACGTCGTGAGCAGGGCGGTGCCCGATACCAGGCCGAGGCTCCAGCCCAGCCCGAGCAGCCCGAGCCCCACGGCGATCCCCGCGACGGACGACGGCGGGACGAGCGCCGAGACCAGCCCGGCCGCGAGCAGCGTGAGCGCGGCCGCGGCGGCGACGCGCACGGGGCCGAACCGGTCGGTGAGCCAGCCGGACAGCGGCGACGGCAGGTACATCATCCCGACGTGCACGGCGATGACGAACCCGGCGGTGGCCACGGCATGACCGTGCTGCTCCATGTGGACCGGCGTCATCGTCATGATGGCGACCATGACGCCCTGGGTCAGCACCATGATCGTGCCGGCGAGCAGCACGTTGCGGCTGACCTGGCGGCCGGTCGACCCTCCCACCGCCTGCGCGGCGGACGCGACCTCGGACGCCCCTGGCTCGGGCACGGCCTGCGCTGCACGTTCGCGGGCGAGCAGCAACGGGTCGGGTCGCAGCAGCACCCAGAGCACCACGCCGGCCGCCGCATAGGCGACCCCGCCGAGGAGGAAGGGCCCGGCGAGCGGCGGGATGCCCCAGCCGGCCGCGAGGTCACCCATGACACCGACGAGGTTGGGGCCGGCCACGGCACCGACGGTCGTGGCCACGAGCACGGTGCTCACGGCCCGGCCACGGTGCCGGGGCGAGGCCAGGTCGGCGCCCGCGTACCGGGCCTGGAGGTTCGTCGCGGTGCCCGCACCGTAGACGGCGAAGGCGACGAAGAGGAGCACGACGGCGTCTGCCACCGCGGCGAGGACCACCCCGGCGGCACCGACCGCCCCGGTGAGATAGCCGAAGGTCAGGCCGGCGCGGCGACCCCACCGCTGGGACAGGCGACCGACGACGAGCGCCGCGGCGGCGGACCCCGCGGTGAACAGGGCGGCGGGCAGACCGGCGTAGGCGGTGGTCGCGAGCATGTCGGCAGCGAGGAGAGCGCCGACGGTGATGCCGGCAGCGAGGCCGGCGCCGGAGAGGACCTGGGCGAGGACGAGGACGACCACCGTCCGGCGCTGCTGGAGGTCCGGGACGGCAGCGCCGTCGGAGGAGAGGCCGGGCGCAGCCTCGGTGTCGTCGTGCATCAGTGCTCCTTGCCGAAGAATGCGCGCAGCACGCCGATCCAGTCGTCGAAGGCGTCGAGGTGGGCATCGTGCCCGGCGCCCGCCAGATCGGCGCGCCATGTCCCGGGACGACGGCGGACCAGCTCGTGCTTCGCCTCGGCGGTGAACATGCCTTCGTCGGCGAAGACGGCGAGCGTCGGCGTGGTCAGGGCCTCCCACTCGTCCCACCGAGGCGCATGGACCGCCTCGATGACGGCCCGCACGACGTCGGCGTCGAATCGTGGGCGCAGGCCGTCGAGCGTGCGCTCGAGGTCGTCGATCCAGGCATCGGCGAGGGGGGAGTCACCGAGCACCCTTCGTGCGGCGGTCTCGTCGGCGAACGAGGGTGGCCATGTCGCGAAGAACTCTCCGAGCCCGCGTGCAGCGCCGGGATCGTCGTCTCCGGCGACGTGCCCTTCGAGCATGACGAGGCAGTCGACCAGGTCGGGCCGCGCAGACGCCGTGAGGAACGCCGTGTGGGCTCCCATCGACTGCCCGACGAGACGCACCGGGTGGTCGGCTAGCTTCTCGATCACGGCGACGATGTCGTCGACGAAGGCTTCACGCGACAGGTCGTCGGGTCGGCGCGTACTGCGGCCGTGCCCCCGTTGGTCGACCAGGAGCACGCGGAACCGGTCGGTGAGCGTGTCCGCGGTGGGCAGCAGCTCCCGCGAGCTTCCCGCAAGCCCGTGCAGCAGGATCACCGGCGGGCCGTCACCACCGCGGTCGGTGACCGCGAGGCTCACGCCGTCTCGCCGGACGATCAGATCAGACGCCGTCATCGGTCGTCGCCCTTTCGGTCTTGTCGGGTGTCGAGCCGAGGATACGGGTCTGGGCTTCGCGACCGCCTGCGGCCGGCGTGTGGTCCTGCTGGCAGCCGCCACCGCGATGAGTACAGCGGCGGTCACCAGCCTGCCCTGGCGCAACCGCCGCCCGATCCTCGGCGCGGGACCCGACCGAAGGAGTACGACCATGGACCAGAGCACCATGTGGGATGCCGTGCATGCGGAGCGTCGCAGCCTCGCCCGTGACCTCGACGGCCTCTCGGCGGACCAGTGGGAGGCGCCGTCGCTCTGCCCCGGGTGGTCCGTGCACGACGTCCTGGCGCACCTGATCGGTTCCGCGACGACAACACGGTGGGGGTTCGTCCGGCAGATGGCCGCCGCGCAGCTCGACTTCGACCGTACGAACGACCAGGGGGTTGGCGCGGCACCGAGCGGCTGATCCGCGGCGCACGCTGGACGCGTTCCGCGCGGTGGTCGACCGCACCGACGACCGGGCAGCATGGGTCCATGACGTTGCCAGCCGACAGTCACGTGCACAGCGAGTGGTCATGGGACACCGGTGGCCCCGCTTCCCATGCGGTGGGGCGCATGCGATCCACGTGCGCACAGGCGGTGAGGATCGGGCTCGAGGCCATCTACTTCACCGAACACCTCGACATCCCCGACACCTGGCGCGCGGGGCCCGAGGACCTGATGCCCCACCAGCAGGGCTTCCTCAACAGCGCCGGCAGAGTTGACTTTGCACCGTTCGACGCTGCCGGCTACCTGGGTGCCATCGACCGCATGCGCCACGAGTTCCCCGACCTCCGTATCCACACCGGGGTCGAGCTCGGGCAGCCGCACCTCGTCGGCCGGCGGGCCGCAGAGATCGTCGACCTGGATCTCATCGATCGGGTTCTCGGCTCGCTGCACACGCTCGACCTCGGCGACGGGCACGCCGAGCCCCACACCCTGTTCCGTGAGCACGACCCGGCCGAGGTCATGGACGCCTACCTCGCACACGTCCCCGTCATGGTGAAAGGCTCCGACGCGTTCGAGGTCTTCACGCACATCGACTACGCGGTGCGGATGTGGCCCACTCGAACCGCAGGGCCGTTCGACCCACGCCCTTTCGAGGAGGGCTTCCGGATGGCTCTGCGGTCGATCGCCGAAGGCGGTCGCGCGCTCGAGATGAACACTCGGCGGCTCTGGTCGTGGATTCCGGAATGGTGGGCCGACGCAGGCGGGAAGGCGGTGAGCTTCGGCAGCGACGCTCACACACCCGACGCCGTCGCTTCCAACTTTCCCGAAGCGACCGCGATGCTCGAGCACTTCGGCTTCCGACCGGGAAGTGCAGCGGAGGAGCTTTGGGTTCGTTCTCGTTTTGTCTAGGCACATGTCGACGTGCAGCGCAGATTGTGCGGACCCGCCTGCCTACCTTGCGCGATCTCGGGCATGTCGTGCCGGACGCGCAGCGTAGATCGAACTAGGCCACGGCCGACGGTGAGGGCTGGAAACTACGCCCGCTTGCCTCATGCCGTCGTCATACAGACAGGGAGTGACCTGGGTGCTCACCGATCCACTGCTCGACTCCGAACGCTTCTTCCCGAGCCACCTCGACAAAGCCCAGCCACTCCGCCAGGCGGATTGCGCGCACGTTCCCTGCCTGCGTCGGCACCATCACCCGTTCCGAGGGCGCCTCAGCAGCGAACCACTCGAGCAATGCTGCACACGCTTCCCGGGCGTAGCCCTGACCCCACACCTCGGGAAGGAAGAGGTATCCCAGCTCGACCCTGCCAGCAGTTGAGCGCACGGCGAAGTCCTCGTCGCGCCGCACGATCTGCACAGTCCCGATCATCGTCCCCTTTCGATCAACGATGAACTGACCGACCCCGACGCGAGGCTCCTTGGAGATCCGTCGCTCCAACTCGTCCCGCGACTGCGCGCCACCGATGTACTCGCCGACGTCAGGTGACGAGTACAGATCGATGATCGTCGGCCGGTCGCGAGCCTCTGGCAGGCGAAGCACGAGACGCTCCGTGCTGATCGGTGCAGGCGGCCACGCGACCGACCCCAAGTTCGCCACCCCGGCAGACTATCGCCACCTATGCGCGTCGTCTTGGTCGCGCGATGCGGGTCGCATCGTCGCGCTTCGCTGATCGTCGGGGGGATCTACAGTCCGCCCGGCGTCCGTCAACGTTGCAGGTGCGACGTCTCTGCCACCGCCAGGACGGCGCGGTTGTGGAAGAAGTCGTCCTCGCGCAGCGTCGTGATGCTGCCCGAGTGCACGGGGAAGGCGGCGTGGCCGGCGGCCTCGATCGGCATCCCGATCCACGCCGCGACCACGAACGTACGCCGCGTACCCGTGGGGCACGATCACCAGGTCATCCACGTCGCGCGCCAGGGCGTCGGACGTCGCCTCGTAGACCCTCGACGCCACCTCCAGGCGCGTTTCGGCGCCATCGTTCCCCTCGTGGGGACGCAGCCGGTTGCCTACCGCCGGTGGCGGGACGAACCGTTCGCCCAACCAGGATTGCTCGCGTCCTTCCGCCACGCCGTACGACTTCTCCTGCAGTCGACTGCCGAGGTCGGGTGCGATGTCCAAGATGTCGCCGATCACTGTCGCCGTTTGCGCCGTCCGGCGAAGACCCGAGGAGACCAGGGACCGGCTGGGTCCGACGCCGATCCTCTCGGCCAGAGCTGCGGCGATCCGACCGGCGTCGTCGGGGCCTTTCGCCGTCAACTCGGAGTCGAACGGGCCACCGACCAGCCCGTCGACGTGGTGCGTCGCCAGGAAGATGCGGCACGCGGAGAATCGAGTCAGTAGCGCCCAACGCAGGAGCGTGGCACGCCCCACGCCACACGCCACACGCCCCACGGCCCGAAACGAGACCTGGAGCCGGCGAGCGGGCAGGTCGGCCAGCACATCAGCGGGGCGGTCTACCTGACCAAGCACCGGGCCGTAGCGTCACGAGTGTGAGCTTCAGGGCTTGCGGCACGGATCAGCTCCAGCGATATGACATGGGGCGGCAAGCGAAGGCTCCCGTGCGAGCATCTAGCGATGAGTTCAGGTGACGAGACCGGTAGCGACTTCACTGGCGGCAACGTCAATGAGGTCGTGAGAATCGGCGACACCGTCCGCCGAACTGCCGGGCCGTGGACACCGACCATCCAGGCTCTGCTCGCCTGGGTCCGCGCCCAGGGAGTCCGAGCCGTCCCGACGCCGCTGGGTGTGGACGATCAAGGCCGAGAGGTACTCAGCTACCTGGCCGGCGAGACGGCAGGATGGCCGGTGCCCGCCTGGGTATGGGAACCCGGGACCGCCAGGGACGCCGGGAGGCTGCTGCGGTGCTGGCACGACGCGACCCGGAACTTCTCCCTCACCAGTGCCGTGTGGCGGATGCCGGCCCACGAGCCGGCCGAGGTGATCTGCCTCAACGACGTCGCGCCCTACAACATGGTCCACAACGGCGAGCATCTGGTCGGCTTCATCGACATGGACATGGCTTCACCCGGGCCACGCGTGTGGGACCTCGCCTACCTCGCCTACCGGATCTGCGGCTGGTGCGAAGACATGCCCGCACCTCCCGACGGACCACCGCCCGAAGCGCGGCTGGCCCACCTGCTCGACAGCTACGGCCGCGACGCCGCACCGCCCGTCGCTGACCTGATGCGCACCATGGGCCACAGGCTTCACGACCTCGCCGACTGGACCGAGGAGCACGCCCACGCCACCGGCGCACACCACCTGCTCGAGCACGCGGCCATGTATCGGCGGGACGCCGCACGACTGAGTTAGCAGAACCATGACGCGAGGCCGCCGGCACGTGGCCAGACCAGCAGCCCATGGAGGCGATTTCAGTGCTGCTTACGGGGCCGCGTAGCAGGCCTTATTAATCATTTCTGCAGGATCGAGAAGAGTCGGCTGCACGCCGACGAAAAATACACGCACGTGAGCGCGGCGGGTTGCGCGGCTCGGTATCATCGAGGTACAGGCGTCGACCCGGCCATCACCGGCGAGCCTCCGGAAGAACGGCCCGTGCGGGCCCAGTAGAACCGGACGGGTAGGCCCGTCACAGCCGTGAACGAGTGGTGGACCCCGATCCTCGAGGTGAGGGGTCCGCAAGCGGGGTGGTACCGCGGCTCGGCGATCGCACCAGCGGAAGCCGACGTCGTCCTCGTGCAGCAGTGCCGTCGTCGTACCACCCGTCGCTCGTCCAGGAGCCCACCCATGGCCTATCCGTTGCACCGTTCGGTCCCCTCGTCGTCCAGCACGCCCGGCGAGGCGTTCGGCATCCCCGCCTCGCCCCGGCTGCCCGAGATCGAGCAGGAGATCCTGTCCTACTGGGCGTCCGACGACACGTTCCGCGCATCGGTGGCCAAGAACGACGCCGGCACCGACGGTGAGAACGAGTTCGTCTTCTACGACGGCCCGCCCTTCGCCAACGGCCTGCCGCACTACGGCCACCTGCTGACGGGGTACGCGAAGGACGTCGTCCCGCGCTACCAGACGATGCGCGGCAAGCGCGTCGAGCGCCGGTTCGGCTGGGACACGCACGGCCTGCCCGCCGAGCTTGAGGCGATGAGCCAGCTCGGCATCAAGACCAAGGACGAGATCCTCGAGCTGGGCATCTCGGCGTTCAACGACGCGTGCCGCTCCTCCGTGCTGAAGTACACCTCGGAGTGGCGCGACTACGTGACCCGCCAGGCGCGCTGGGTCGACTTCGACGGCGATTACAAGACCCTCGACCCGACCTACATGGAGTCGGTCATGTGGGCGTTCGCCGAGCTCTACCGCAAGGGCCTGGTCTACTCCGACTTCCGCGTGCTGCCGTACTGCTGGAACGACCAGACGCCGCTGTCCAACCACGAGCTGCGCATGGACGACGACGTCTACCAGAACCGCCAGGACCCGGCGGTCACGGTCGGCTTCGAGGTCACGTCGGTGCCCGACGGCGCCGCGGACGCCGTGCGCGCCGGCGACAAGCTGCTCGTGTGGACCACCACGCCGTGGACGCTGCCCTCCAACCTGCTGGTCATGGTCGGCGAGGACATCGACTACGTCGTGGTGGAGTCGGCGTTCAGCGGGACCGCCGAGCGCTACGTCCTCGCCGAGGCGCGGCTGGGCCACTACGCCCGCGAGCTGACCGACGAGGGCGCCGAGGAGCCGCGCGTGGTCGGGCGGCTGACGGGCGCCGACCTGCTCGAGGTCGCCTACCGCCCGCCGTTCACCTACTACGAGGGCCGGGAGCGCGCGCACCGCGTCGTGCCGGCGGACTTCGTCACCACCACCGACGGTACGGGCCTGGTGCACTCCGCCGGCGCGTTCGGTGAGGACGACAAGATCGTCTGCGACCGCGAGGGCGTCGCCTCCGTCATGCCCGTGGGTGCCGACGGCAAGTTCACGCACCCGGTCGACGAGTACGCGGGACTGCAGGTGTTCGACGCGAACCTGCCGATCATCGACCACCTCAAGGCACGCACCCGCGGCGAGGCCGACGCCGGTGCGGTGACCACCGGCACCGTGCTGCTGCGCCGCGAGTCCTACGACCACTCGTACCCGCACTGCTGGCGCTGCCGCCAGCCGCTGATGTACATGGGCGTGTCCTCGTGGTTCGTCGAGGTCACCAAGGTCAAGGACCGCATGCTCGAGCTGAACGAGCAGATCTCCTGGACGCCGGACCACATCCAGCACGGCCAGTTCGGCCGGTGGCTGGAGAACGCGCGCGACTGGTCGATCACCCGCAACCGCTTCTGGGGCTCCCCGGTGCCGGTGTGGCAGAGCGACGACCCGGCCTACCCGCGCACCGACGTCTACGGCTCGTTCGCGGAGATCGAGCGGGACTTCGGGCGCCTGCCGCGCAACGCCGCGGGCGAGCCTGATCTTCACCGACCGTTCGTCGACGAGCTCACCCGGCCGAACCCCGACGACCCGACGGGCCGGTCCACGATGCGCCGCGTCGAGGACGTGCTCGACGTCTGGTTCGACTCCGGCTCCATGCCGTACGCGCAGGTGCACTACCCGTTCGACAACCGCGAGTGGTTCGAGCACCACTACCCGGGCGACTTCATCGTCGAGTACATCGGCCAGACGCGCGGCTGGTTCTACACGTTGCACGTCCTGGCCACCGCGCTGTTCGACCGCCCGGCGTTCCGCACCGCCGTCTCGCACGGCATCGTGCTGGGCTCCGACGGACGCAAGATGAGCAAGTCGCTGCGCAACTACCCGGACGTCTCCGAGGTGTTCGATCGCGACGGCTCGGACGCCATGCGCTGGTTCCTCATGGCCAGCCCGATCCTGCGCGGCGGCAACCTCGTGGTCACGGAGGACGGCATCCGCGACGCCGTCCGCCAGGTGCTGCTGCCGCTGTGGAGCACGTACTACTTCTTCACCCTGTACGCGAACAGCGCGGCGGGCCCCGACGGCGGTGGCTACGCCGCGAGGCCCGTCGCGCCCGAGCGCGTGGCCGGGCTGCCGGCGCTCGACCGCTACCTGCTGGCGCGCACGCACGACCTCGTCGACACGGTGACGGGGCAGCTCGACGCCTACGACATCTCCGGGGCGTGCGAGTCCGTGCGCGAGCACCTGGACGTGCTGACCAACTGGTACGTGCGCACCCAGCGGGACCGCTTCTGGGCCGAAGACGCCGATGCTTTCGACACGCTGTACACGGCGCTCGAGGTGCTGTGCCGGGTCATGGCGCCGCTCGCCCCGCTGCTGACCGAGGAGATCTGGCGGGGCCTGACGGGGGAGCGGTCGGTGCACCTCGCCGACTGGCCGGCAACCACCCGGGAGGCCGGTGAGCGGTTCGAGGGCGCCGATGGAACATACTCCGTCGCCGTTCGCCACGTGCCCGAGTCCGCCCTGGTCGCCGACGACGCGCTCGTCGCCGCCATGGACGAGGTGCGCGCCGTCGTCTCGACGACTCTGGCGCTGCGCAAGGCCAACCAGCTGCGGGTGCGCCAGCCGCTGGCGCGACTCACGGTGGCCGTGCCGGACCCGGAGGCGCTCGCGGACTACGTGGGGCTGCTCACCTCCGAGCTCAACGTCAAGGCGGTGGACCTGGTGCGGGCGGACGCCGAGGCGTCCGAGCGGTTCGGCATCACCGAGCGTCTCGCCGTCAACGCCCGTGCGGCCGGTCCGCGCCTCGGCCGGGGCGTGCAGGCGGTGATCAAGGCCGCGAAGTCCGGCGCGTGGCACCTCGCCGACGGCACCGTGGTCGTGACCACCGCCGACGGCGACGTCCCGCTGCTGGAGCCCGAGTACGAGCTGACGACCGTCGTCGGCGAGGCGGCGGGCGAGAACGTGGCGGCCAGCGTGCTGCCGGGCGGCGGGTTCGTCGTCCTCGACCTCGCGCTCGACGACGCGCTGCGTGCCGAGGGGTACGCCCGCGACGTCGTCCGCGACGTCCAGGACGCCCGCAAGGCCGCCGGCCTCGAGGTGAGCGACCGGATCGACCTCGCTCTCGACGTGCCCGCCGAGCACCTGGCGGACGTCGAGGCGCACCGCGGGCTCGTCACGCGCGAGACGCTGGCCGAGAGCCTGACGGTGACCGGCGTCGAGGGCACCGCGCGCGCCGTCCACCTCACGAAGCACGAGGGAGACGCATGAGCGACCGCGCCCGTACGAACGATGCGAAGAAGGCCAAGGCGGCGGAGCGCAAGGCGGCCCGGGCCGCCGCCGAGGACGCCGCCGCGCGCGAGGACCTCGAGCGCGTCTACACGCACATCGTCTCCCGCGCCCCGGAGCACGACGTGTCGCCGACCATCGACCGCGTCGCCCGGCTGCTGGAGCTCCTGGGCGACCCGCAGCGCTCGTTCCGGGCGATCCACCTGACGGGCACCAACGGCAAGTCGTCGACGGCGCGGATGGCGGAGCGGCTGGTGCGCGAGCACGGGCTGCGCACGGGCCTGTTCACGTCGCCGCACCTGAGCAGCGTCACCGAGCGCATCCAGGTCGACGGCGAGCCGTTGAGCGCGGCGCGGTTCGTGGAGGTCTGGGAGGACGTCTTCCCCTACGTGCAGGTGGTGGACGCCGAGCTCGAGGAGTCCGGCCAGTCGCGGCTGAACTTCTTCGAGGTGCTCACCGGGCTGGCGTTCGCGGCGTTCGCCGACGCCCCGGTCGACGTCGCGGTGCTCGAGGTGGGCATGGGCGGCACGTGGGACACCACCAACACCGTCGACGCGGAGGTCGCGGTGATCACCCCGATCAGCATCGACCACGAGAAGTGGCTCGGGTCGACGCCCGCCGAGATCGCCGAGGTGAAGTCGGGGATCATCAAGCAGGGGGCTACGGCCGTCGCGGCCGAGCAGCGGCCCGAGGTCGACGAGGTGCTCGCCGAGCGAGCCGCCGACGTCCAGGCCCGCCTGCTGCGCGAGGGCGTCGACCTCGACGTGGCCGCGCGCCACATCGCCGTCGGCGGGCAGCTCGTCGCGCTGCGCACGCCGCTGGCGACCTACACGGACGTGTTCGTGCCGCTGCACGGCGCGCACCAGGCGCACAACGCCCTGCTCGCCCTGACCGCCGTCGAGCAGATGCTCGGTGGGCGGGCGCTGGACGGCGGCGTCGTGGAGACGGCGTTCGCCGACGTCTCGGTGCCCGGTCGCCTCGAGCTGCTGCGCTCGAGCCCCACGGTGCTGGTCGACGCCGCGCACAACCCGCACGGTGCCGAGGCCCTGGTCGCGGCGCTGGACGAGTCGTTCAGCCTGCGGGCGGTGGTCGGGGTGGTCGGGGTGATGGCCGACAAGGACGCCGAGAGCCTGCTGGCCACGTTGGAGCCCGCCCTGTCGCACGTGGTGCTGACCCGCAACTCGTCCGAGCGCTCGGCGGACCCGCACGACCTCGCCGAGCTGGCGCGGGAGATCTTCGGCGAGGACCGGGTGCACACCTCGGAACGCCTCGACGCCGCCCTGCAGGTCGCCACCGACCTCGCGGAGGCGGACGACGTCGTCGGCGTCGGCACGGGGACCGGGGTGATCGTGACGGGGTCCGTGATCACGGTGGCGGACGCGCGCACCCTGCTCGGCAAGGGCTGAGGCGCCGGGAGCCGGTACTACGCATAGCGTCCGATTCTGCGCGCGCCCGCCGGCGGGTGTTGTATGGGTCACAGGGACGATCCCCGGGAGGCCCGTGATGAAGAAGCTGCTGGACGATCCGGCGCAGGCCGTCGACGACTCGCTGCGAGGGTTCGCCCTGGCGCACGCCGACGACGTCGAGGTGCGGTTCGACCCCACGTTCGTGCTGCGTGCCGGGGGCACCCCGCCGGGCCAGGTCGCCGTCGTGAGCGGCGGCGGCTCCGGCCACGAGCCGTTGCACGCCGGGTTCGTCGGTCCGGGGATGCTCGACGCGGCCGTGCCGGGCGCCGTCTTCACGTCTCCCACCCCGGACCAGGTGTCCGCCGCGCTCCAGGCGGCCGACGGCGGTGCGGGCGTCCTCGCGATCGTCAAGAACTACACGGGTGACGTGCTCAACTTCGAGACCGGGGTGGAGCTCGTCGAGGCCGAGGGGATCGAGGTCGCCAGCGTCCTCGTCAACGACGACGTCGCCGTCGAGGACTCGCTGTTCACGGCCGGCCGACGAGGCGTCGCCGGGACGGTCGCGGTCGAGAAGATCGCCGGTGCGGCCGCCGCCCGCGGCGACGACCTGGCGACGGTGCGAGCCCTGGCCGAGCGGGTCGCTGCCGGCGTGCGGTCCATGGGTGTCGCGCTGACCGCCTGCACGGTGCCCCACGTGGGGCGCCCCGGCTTCGAGCTGGCCGACGACGAGGTCGAGATCGGCATCGGGATCCACGGCGAGCCGGGCCGGCACCGCGTCACCGCCTCGGGCGCGCACGACATCACGCAGCGGCTCCTGGAACCGGTCGTGGAGGACCTGGGTCTGACGGCGGGGGAGCAGGTCCTGCTGTTCGTCAACGGGATGGGGGGCACGCCGCTGAGCGAGCTCTACGTCGTGTACGGCCGGGCACGGGAGATGCTCGCCGAGCGCGGCGTCGAGGTGACGCGGTCCCTGGTCGGCAGCCTCGTGACGTCCTTGGAGATGCAGGGTGCCTCGGTCACGGTGCTGCGGCTCGACGCCGAGCTGACCGAGCTGTGGGACGCTCCGGTGCGCACACCGGCGCTACGGTGGTGACCGTGCTGGATGTCGCCTGGGCCGAACGTTGGATGCAGACCGCTGCCACGGATGTCCGTGCCGCGCGGGACGAGCTGACCGAGCTCGACCGCCGGGTGGGTGACGGGGACCACGGGGTCAACATGGATCGAGGGCTGAGCGCCGTCGTCGAGCGCCTGGACGATCCTGCTCTCCCTCCGCGGGAGACGGTCGGGCAGGTGCTGCGCCTCGCCGCCACCACCCTGATGTCCACGGTGGGTGGCGCCGCCGGGCCGCTGTACGGCACCGCCCTGCTGCGCGCCTCCAAGGTGACCGACCGCCCGGACCTGTCCGCGAGCGGTGTGGTGTCGATGATGGAGGCCGCTGTCGAGGGGATCGTGGCACGCGGCCACGCCTCTGTGGGGGAGAAGACGATGGTCGACGCCTGGCAGCCGGCGGCCGAGGCCGCCGAGCGGGTGGAGGACGCCGAGGACGTGGCCGACGTGCTGCGTGCGGCGGCCGAGGCCGCCGCCGCCGGAGCCGAGGCGACCGTCCCGCTCGTGGCGACCAAGGGGCGGGCCTCCTACCTGGCCGAGCGCAGCGCGGGCACGCAGGATCCTGGCGCCCGCTCGTCGGCGATCATCCTCGCGGCCGCCGTGACCGCCGCGGAGGGACGCGACGCGTGAGTGTCGGACTGGTTCTGGTGGCTCACTCGGTGATGCTCGCCGACGGCACGGCCGAGCTCGCCCGGCAGATGGCGCCGGACGTCGAGCTGCGGTGCGCGGCCGGGGATCCCGACGGCGGGCTGGGCACGTCGCTGACGCGGGTCCAGGACGCGCTGTCCGCGGCGCTGACGGTGGTGGACGACGTCGTCGTGCTGGCCGACCTCGGGTCCGCCGTCCTGACGGTCGAGTCCGCGCTGGAGCTGGACCCGGAGCTGCCGTCCCGGGTGCGGCTCGTCTCCGCGCCGTTCGTCGAGGGTGCTGTCGCGGCGGCCGTGACGGCCCAGCAGGGTGCCGGCCTGGACGCTGTCGCGGAGTCCGCCCGGGCGGCGGTGCTGTCCATCGGTCCGGAGCCTGTGCTGCAGCTGGTCGAGGCTCCCGGCGCGGGCACCGCGGACAGCCCGGCCGTGGTGCGGACGCGCGCCTCGGGCGAGGCGATCCCGCTACCGGGCCCGTCGTCGTCGGGCGGTGCCGACGAGGTGACCGCCACCGTGCCGGTGCGCAACCCGCTCGGTCTGCACGCCCGCCCGGCCGCGGTCGTCGCCCGGGCCGTCGCCGACCTGGGCGTGCCCGTCACCATCGACGGCGCCGACGCGACCAGCGTGCTGCAGCTCATGTCCCTGGGGACGTCGGCGGGCGACGTGGTGACGATCACCGCGCGGGGCCCTGAGGCGGAGGCGGCGGTCGCCGTCGTCGTCGGCCTGGTGCAGGGCGGGTTCGGCGAGCTGTGAGGCGGAACACTCAATATTGCACTTGATGCAAAGTTGCAGTGGATGCATTATTGAGCGGTGAGCGACAGACCTGCCGACGACACCGGCCTGCGAGCGCGCAAGAAGCGCGCACGGGCCGACGCCATCGTCGACGCCGCCCAACGCCTCGTCCTGGCCCACGGGTTCGACGCCGTCACCGTCGAGGCGATCGCCGACGCGGCAGGGATCTCGCCGCGCACGTTCTTCAACTACTTCGAGTCGAAGGACGACGCGGTGCTCGGCCAGGCGTCGTTCGACCTCGACGCCGGGTTCCGGGGGGAGTTCGTCGCTGGCGGGCCGACCGGACGGCTCACCGCTGACCTCGAGGTCCTCGCGGCAGCACTGCTCGGGGCCGTGGCCGGCTCCGGCCCGCACGCACCCGCGCGCGTCCTCGAGCTCATGCAGGCCGAGCCGAGGCTGCTCGCGTGCCACTTCGCCTGGTTCGAACGACACAAGAACCAGATCGAGGACCTGTTCGCCGAGCGGCACTCCCGGCAGCCGCTGCCGACCGATCCCGCCACCTGCACGATGGTCGTCTTCGTCCTGGTCCGTGCCGCGCTCGACGACTGGGACGCCGGTGGCCGCCGCGGCGACGTCACCGAGCACCTCCCGGCGGTGCTCGCCAAGATCGCCGCCGTCGTCAACGCCTGACCGGACCGCCCCGGCGCGCCCGCCCCTGCTCCCGCACAGCCCTCCGCACAGCCCCTGAACGAGGTACTCCCATGGCCCATGCTCCCGCCCCCGCGCCGGACAAGCCGCTCGTCGTCCTGACGCAGCGCACCATCTGGCTGATCTTCGGCGCCCTCATGGCGTCGATGTTCCTGTCGTCGCTCGACCAGACGATCGTCTCGACGGCGATGCCGACCATCGTCGGCGAGCTCGACGGCGTCGCGCACCAGGGCTGGGTCGTCACCGCCTACATCCTGGCGGTCGCCATCGGCATGCCGTTGTACGGCAAGTTCGGCGACCTGTACGGCCGCCGTTGGCCGTTCCTCGTCGCGATCGGGCTGTTCACGCTGGCCTCGGCCGGCGCCGGGATGGCCGACTCCATGCTCACGCTGGTGCTGTGGCGGGCCGTGCAGGGGCTGGGCGGTGGCGGCCTGATGATCCTGTCGCAGTCGATCATCGCCGACATCGTCCCCGCGTCCGAGCGTGGCAAGTACATGGGCCCCCTCGGTGCGCTGTTCGGCATCTCGGCCGTCCTCGGGCCGCTGCTCGGCGGCTGGCTCACCGAGGGGCCGGGGTGGCGGTGGGCGTTCTGGATCAACATCCCCGTGGGGTTCGCGGCCTTCGCCATCGCGTGGTTCGCCCTGCGCCTGCCGTCGCACCGCTCGTCGCGCCCGGTGGACTGGGCCGGGATCGTCTCGATGGCCGTGGCCACCACGGGCATCGTGCTCATCACCAGCTGGGAGTCCCTCGCACAGGGCGGCTACGACTGGACCGACGGCCGCCTGCTCGGGCTCGTGGCGCTGACCGTGGGGGCGGTCGGGGCGTTCGTGCTCGCCGAGAACCGCGCCGCGGAGCCGCTCATCCCGCTGCGCCTGTTCAAGAACCGCACGTTCACGATCACCACCCTCATCGGTCTCGTGCTCGGCATGGGGCTGTTCTCCGCGATGGCGATGCTGCCGACCTTCCTGCAGATGTCCACGGGCGCCGGCGTCACCGAGTCCGGCTGGCTCATGCTGCCGATGATGGTCGGCGTCATGCTGACCTCGATCGTCTCGGGCTTCGCGGTCGCGAAGTCGGGTCGCTACAAGGCTTACCCGGTCGCGGGCCTGGCGGTCGTCGCGGCCGGCATGGTGTGGCTGACGACGCTCTCGGGCGACACCTCCATGTGGGTGTTCGGGGCGATGATCTTCACGCTCGGCGCCGGCATGGGTCTGGTGATGCAGGTCGTGGTGCTGGCCGTGCAGAACGCCGTCGACCCGAGCGAGCTCGGCACCGCGACCAGCGCGAACAACTTCTTCCGCGAGGTCGGCGCCTCCGTGGGCGTCGCGCTGTTCACCACGATCTTCACCTCCCGGCTGACCGACAACCTCGGCCAGGTCTTCGCCGGGGTCCCGGGCGCCGCCGAGACGGGCGCCGAGGCGAGCCTCACCCCCGCGATGGTCGCCGAGCTGCCCGAGCCGCTGCACTCCGGCGTCATCGACGCCTACGCCGACGCCCTGGCGCCGTCGTTCTGGTACCTCGTGCCGCTGGTGCTCGTCGGCTTCGTGCTGGCGCTGTTCCTGCCGGTCATCAAGCTGTCCGACGTCGCCGGCATGGTGGCGCGCGGTGAGGCGATCGAGGACCCGGCCCGGGTCGCGGCTCGCGAGCAGGCGGCTGCCGAGCAGGCGGAGGCGGACGCGGCGGCGGAGCGTGCCGGCGCGCCGGGCGAGACGGTGGGGGCCGCCGTCGGGCACGACGGCGACGCCCCGACCGATATCGTGGACCGGTGAGCAAGAAGGACGACCGCCCCCGCCCGGGCGACACGATCAAGCCCCGCAAGCCCGCCAAGGTGCAGTTCGCCGCCACGGTGCTGCAGCTGGAGGCGTTCGCGGTGCTGTTCGCGGCCCTCGCCCTGTACGGGTTGCGGGACTCGGCCTACGAGCGCGGACCCTTGGTCTTCGGCACCACGGCCGCGCTCTGGACCGTCACCGGGGTGCTCTTCCTGGTCCTCGTCGTGCTCTCGCGGATGGTCGCCCGTCCGGGGGGCTACCTGGCGGGATCGGTCGCCCAGGTCCCCGTCCTGGCGATGGGCCTGCTGCTGCCGATGATGTTCCTCGTCGGGGCCGTCTTCGTCGCGATGTGGGTGGTCTCGTTGCGGCTCGGCGGGCGCATCGACAGGGAGCGTGCCGAGTACGACGCGGCCCACCCGGAGACGGCGCCCAACCACTGACGAGCCGCGTCGCGAGCACGTGATGTCGGACGGCTCCGGCGCCGTCCTGTCCGGTACTGCGTGCTGGAGCGGCGCAGGACGCGGCCGATAGGGTGACGGCCATGACCGAAGCAACCACGCCCGCGCCCGAGCGCACCCTCGTCCTCGTCAAGCCCGACGGCGTCCGCCGCGGCCTGTCCGGTGAGATCCTGCGGCGCATCGAGGCCAAGGGCTACACGCTCACGGCCGTCGAGCTGAAGAACGCCAGCCCCGAGCTCCTCGCCCAGCACTACGCCGAGCACGAGGGCAAGCCGTTCTACGCCCCGCTCGTCGAGTTCATGCTCTCCGGCCCCGTCCTCGCGGTGGTGGCCGAGGGACAGGGCGTCATCGCCGGGTTCCGTTCGCTGGCCGGTGCCACCGACCCGACGGCCGCCGCCCCCGGCACCATCCGGGGCGACCTCGGCCGGGACTGGGGTCTGAAGGTCCAGCAGAACCTGGTGCACGGCTCGGACTCGCCGGAGTCCGCCGAGCGCGAGATCGCGCTCTGGTTCCCCCGGGCCTGATCAGGAGCATCATGAGGGTCGACGTGCCGTCCTGGATCCGTCCAGGGCGGCACGTCTCGTCTCCGCGGCGCCCGGAACAGGGCGACGCCGGGCCAGATGCGGCCGATCGCGGGGTGCGACGGATACTCTCGGCCACGTGCACCTCAAGACGCTGACGCTCCGAGGCTTCAAGTCGTTCGCCTCGGCGACGACACTGAGCCTCGAGCCCGGCATCACGTGCGTCGTCGGCCCCAACGGCTCCGGGAAGTCGAACGTCGTCGACGCCTTGTCCTGGGTGATGGGTGAGCAGGGCGCCAAGTCGCTGCGCGGCGGCAAGATGGAGGACGTCATCTTCGCCGGCACCGCGGGCCGCCCGCCGCTGGGCCGGGCAGAGGTGTCGCTCACCATCGACAACACCGACGGTGCGCTGCCCATCGACTACACCGAGGTGACGATCTCCCGCACGCTCTTCCGCAGCGGCGGCTCCGAGTACGCGATCAACGGCAGCTCGTGCCGCCTGCTGGACATCCAGGAGCTGCTCAGCGACTCGGGGATCGGCCGCGAGATGCACGTGGTGGTCGGCCAGGGACAGCTCGACCAGGTGCTGCGCGCGAGCCCTGAGGAGCGGCGCGGATTCATCGAGGAGGCCGCGGGAGTCCTCAAGCACCGCAAGCGCAAGGAGAAGGCGCTGCGCAAGCTCGAGGCGATGGCCGGCAACCTGGCCCGCCTCACCGACCTCACCACGGAGCTGCGCCGACAGCTCGGCCCGCTGGGCCGCCAGGCGGAGGCGGCCCGCAAGGCGCGAACGGTGCAGGCCGACCTGCGGGACGCCCGCGCCCGGCTGCTCGCCGACGACCTCGCCCAGCTCGGTGCCCAGCTCGAGCAGGAGCGTGCCGACGAGGCGGCCCTGGCGCAGCGCCGTCAGACGGCGGAGGACGCGCTGGGAGTCGCCCGCCAGCGGCTGGCCCGGCTGGAGGTCGCGGCGGCCGCCTCGGCGCAGGCCGCCCACCGCGCCACCGACACGTTCCACGGGCTCGGTGCCGTGCGGGAGCGGCTGCGAGGACTGGCGTCACTGGCCGACGAACGGGTCCGGCTGCTCGGCACCGCCGAGCCGGAGCACCGCGGGCAGGACCCCGACGAGCTCGAGGCCCAGGCGGAGCGAGCCCGCGCCTCGGAGGCCGAGCTGGCGCGCGAGGTGGAGATCACCCGGACGGCGCTCGAGGGCACCGTCACCGCTCGGGCGGACACCGAGAAAGCTGCGGCGACGGCCGAGAAGGAGCTCGCCACCCTGCTGCGCGGGGCCGCCGACCGGCGCGAAGGACTGGCCCGGCTGTCCGGGCAGGTCGCCGCACGGCGCAGCCGGGTGGAGGCCGCCGACGCCGAGATCGAGCGCGTGCAGGCCGGGCTTGCGGAGGCGGAGCGCCGGGCGGAGGAGGCGGCGGACCGTTTCGCCGAGCTGGAGCGGGACGTGCTGGGCGCCGAGGCCGGGGAGGAGGGCCTCGACGCCGACCACGAGCAGGCCGTCGCCGCGCTGACCCGGGCGCGCTCCGCCGTCGAACGCCTCGAGGAGCAGGCCGCCGCCGCCGAGACCGACCGCGCGACGTGGTCCGCGCGCGTCGAGACGCTGAGCCTCAGCCTCGACCGGAAGGACGGCGCGGGCGCGCTGCTCGCCGCGGACCCGGCCGGCGTCCTCGGTTCGGTGGCCTCGCTCCTCGGTGTCGAGACCGGCTACGAGGAGGCGGTCGCGGCCGCCCTGGGGCCCTTGGCCGACGCCGTGGCGGTGGAGAGCCTGGAGGCGGCTGTCGACGCGCTGCGCCTGCTGCGCGACGACGACGCCGGACGCGCCGGCCTGGTGGTGGGCGGGCCCGACGGCGGTACCTCGGCGCCGCTGGACGTCCCACTCCCGGACGGCGCGCGTCGAGGCGTCGACGTCGTGACGGCCACGGGACCGGCGGCGGCTGCGCTGCGCCATCTGCTCGCGGCCGTCGTGGTGGTGGAGGATCTCGCGCAGGCGCGCGCCGTGGTGGCGGCGCACCCGGAGGCCGTGGCCGTGACCCGGGCCGGCGACCTGCTCGCCGCGACCCGCGCGTCGGGCGGCTCGGCGGCGGCGCCGAGCGTGCTGCACCTGACCAGCGCGCTGGAGGAGGCGCGGGCAGGTCTGGAGGACGCCGTGGCGCGGGGCGACCGGGCGCGCGACGAGCAGGTCGACGCCCGGGCGACGCTCGAGGCGGCACAGGCCCGCCACGACGAGACGCTGGAGCGGTTGCACGAGTCGGACGCGGCGATGGCGGCCGTGGCGGAGCAGCTCGGCACGCTGGGTTCCGCACGCACCGGTGCGCAGGCGGAGGCAGAGCGTCACCGGGCGGCGCTGGCGGAGGCGACGGAGCGTCGCGACAAGGATGCCACCGAGCTCGACGACCTGGTCCACCGTCTGGAGGTGGCCGAGGCGGAGCCGACCCGGTCCGAGGAGGACATCGCCGCGGCGACCGAGGCCCGGGACACGGCGCAGCGGGACGCGGCCGCCGCACGGCAGGCGGAGACGGAGGCGCGGCTGACCCTGCGCACCGCCGAGGAGCGTGCGCGGGCGGTCTCGGGCCGCGCGCAGGGGTTGGCGCGCGCCGCCGCGCAGGAACGCCGCGCGCGGGAGCAGGCGGCGGCACGTGCCCGGCGTCGGGCGGCCGAGGCCGACCGCCCCGCCGGGGTCCGGGCCGACGTCACGACGGCGCTCGACGTCCTCGCGCGTTCGGCGGAACGCGCCGCGGCCGAGCGAGCCGCCGCGGAGGCGGAGCGGGAGGAGCAGCGGGCCGAGGTCGACGCCGTGCGCGCGGACGTGGACCGGCTGTCCGGCGAGCTGCGCGACCTGACCGACGTGGCGCACCGCGACGAGGTCGCTCGCGCGCAGCAGGTGGCCCGGCTCGAACAGCTCCACGCCCGGGCGGTCGAGGAGCTCGGGACCGACCCGGAGGCGCTGGTCGAGGAGTTCGGCCCGCACCGCGACGTCCCGGTGCCGCGGCCGGCGGACGCGGCCGAGGACGACCCGGACCCGGAGCCCGTGCCGTACGTGCGCGCCGAGCAGGAGAAGCGTCTCGCGACGGCCGAGCGCGCGCTCAAGCGGATCGGCACGGTGAACCCGCTGGCCCTCGAGGAGTTCGCCGCGCTGGAGGAACGTCACCGGTTCCTGACCGAGCAGCTCGCGGACCTCAAGGGGTCCCGCGAGGACCTGCTGCAGATCGTGGCCGAGATCGACGAGCGGGTCCAACAGGTCTTCGCAGAGGCGTACCAGGACACCGCGGCCCAGTTCGAGCGAGTCTTCTCGCGGCTGTTCCCCGGCGGCGAGGGCAGGCTGGTCCTCACCGAGCCCGGGGACCTGCTCACCACGGGCATCGAGGTGGAGGCACGGCCGGCCGGCAAGAAGGTCAAGCGGCTGTCGCTGCTCTCCGGCGGGGAGCGGTCGCTGACGGCGGTGGCGTTCCTCGTGTCGATCTTCAAGGCCCGCCCGAGCCCTTTCTACGTGATGGACGAGGTCGAGGCGGCGCTCGACGACGTCAACCTGGGGCGGCTGCTCGAGATCTTCCGCGAGCTGCAGGAGGACTCCCAGCTCGTGGTGATCACACACCAGAAGCGCACGATGGAGGTCGCGGACGCGCTCTACGGCGTCACGATGCGTGGCGACGGTGTGACGACCGTCATCTCCCAGAGGCTGCGCGAAGCGGTGGAGGCCGGGTGACAATGGGTGTCATGGCTCTCGTCGTGTGGATTCTCGTCTCGCTCCTGGTGGCCGGGGCGGTCTTCCTCGTCGCCAACGTCATGGAGAAGCGGGACGACGACGACATCCGCGGCGTGGGCGCCTTCGTGCGGGACTTCCGTGCCGGTCTGAGCCGCCGCCGTCGAACCGCCGCTCCTGATCCCGTCGACACCGACATGGACGCCTTCTTCGCCGCGGCCGTCGAGGACGCGCCCGCCTACGTCGACGCCGACGAGCTCTCCGGGGTGCTGCAACGTGCCCAGGAGCGGGTCAGCACACCGTTCCACGCGACCCCGCGGACCGGTGACCCGGGCGTGCGCGGCGTCTGACGCGCCACGGCGGCGCACGGTCTGGGAGACTGGGGCACCGTGACTGAAGATCTTCTCTGGCTCTGGATCGTTCTCGGCGTCGTCCTCCTCGCGGGCGTCGGCTCCGCTCTCCTCGCACCTCGGCTCCGCCGCCGTCGTCGGGACGACGGCGGCGTCCCGTCGGCCGTCGACGAGGCCACGCAGGACACGCTCGCGCCGCCGGACGCCGCGCCGGTGGAGACGGCTCCCGCCGCCCCGGTGCTCGAGACGCCCGCGCCTGTCGCGGGCCGGATGGTGCGGCTGCGCGACCGGCTCGCGCGCTCCGGGTCGCCGCTGGGCGCTCGACTGCTGAGCGTCCTGTCGCGTGCGGACCTCACCGACGACGACTGGGACGAGCTGGAGGAGACGCTCCTGCTCGCGGACATCGGCGCGGGTCCGGCCGGTGAACTGCTCGAGGGGTTGCGCACCCGGGTGCAGGTCGAGGGCGTGCGCGACGCCGGCGCGGTGCGTGAGCTGCTGCGGTCCGAGCTGCTGAAGGTCGTCGACCCCACCATGGACCGGACGATCGCCACCACCCGTCCGGTGGTCGACGGCGTGCCGAAGCCCGCAGTCGTCCTCGTCGTCGGGGTCAACGGCACCGGCAAGACGACCACGGTGGGCAAGCTCGCCCGGGTGCTCGTCGCCGAGGGCCGCTCGGTGGTGCTGGGTGCTGCCGACACGTTCCGCGCGGCGGCGGCGGACCAGCTCGCCACCTGGGGCGCGCGGGTGGGCGTGGAGACGGTGCGCTCGGACCGTGAGGGCGCCGACCCGGCCGCCGTCGCGTTCGACGCGGTGGCCAAGGGGTCGCGGGACGACGTCGACGTCGTGCTCGTGGACACGGCCGGCCGCCTGCAGAACAAGGCAGGCCTGATGGACGAGCTCGGCAAGATCAGCCGCGTCATCACCCGGGAGGCCCCGCTCGGCGAGGTCCTGCTGGTGCTGGACGCCACCACGGGGCAGAACGGGATGCAGCAGGCGAAGGTCTTCGGCGAGGTCGCCGGCGTGACCGGCATCGTGCTCACCAAGCTGGACGGGACCGCCAGGGGCGGGATCGTCGTGGCGGTGCAGCGTGAGCTGGGCGTGCCGGTCAAGCTGGTCGGGCTGGGCGAAGGGCCGGACGACCTGGCGCCGTTCGACCCGGAGCAGTTCGTCGACGGGCTGCTCGGCTGACCGGTCGCGGCGAGGTCTCGGGCGGGTCACAGGAAGATCACGGCGAGGCGCCGAACGTCTCGCACTCTGGACAGAAACCCGATGTTTACGCGGATGCCTCGTCTGTGACACGGCCGTAACACGACCTCCGTCCAGTGGAAACGCCGCGCCGACACGGTTGTCCCCGACCGGCCACACGGGCTGGCGAGGGGAGTGACACGATGGAGCTGGATACCGGAGTGACCGCGTGGATGCTGACCGCAGCATCGCTCGTGCTCCTGATGACGCCAGGCCTGGCGTTGTTCTACGGAGGCATGGTTCGTGGCAAGTCCGTCCTGAACATGATGATGATGTCGTTCGGCGCCATGGCCGTCGTCGGCGTCATCTACGTCCTGTGGGGCTGGTCGATGTCCTACGGCACGGGCGTGGGGGCTGAGGGCTACTCGCTCTTCGGCAACCCGTTCGAGCAGTTCGGGCTCGGTGGGGGCGCCGTCCTCGACGACGCCGGTGAGTGGGTCGTCGACGGCATCCCGACGATCGTCGACGTCGGCTTCCAGGCGACGTTCGCCATCATCACCGTCGCGCTCATCTCGGGCGCCATCGCCGACCGCGTGAAGTTCGGGACGTGGATGGTCTTCGCGGGCGTGTGGGCGACGCTGTCCTACTTCCCGATGGCCCACATGGTCTGGGGCGGCGGCCTGCTGTCCGACGCGGGTCCGTTCGTCTTCGGTGACGCCGCACCGATCGACTTCGCGGGCGGCACGGTGGTGCACATCAACGCCGGTGTCGCCGCGCTCGTGCTGGCACTGATCGTCGGCAAGCGCAAGGGCTTCGGCACCGACGCCATGCGACCGCACAACCTGCCTCTGGTGATGCTGGGCGCGGCGCTGCTGTGGTTCGGCTGGTTCGGCTTCAACGCCGGCTCGGCCTACGGCGCCGACGGCGCTGCCGGCCTCGCCTGGGTCAACACGACCACCGCCACGGCCGCCGCGATCCTCGGCTGGCTGATCACGGAGAAGCTGCGTGACGGCTCGGCCACCTCGCTGGGCGCCGCGTCGGGCGTCGTGGCCGGTCTGGTCGCCATCACCCCGGCCGCCGGTGACGTGTCCCCGGTCGGTGCGATCGCCATCGGCGTGGTCGCCGGGGCGCTGTCGGCCGTCGCGGTCGGCCTGAAGTTCAAGCTGGGCTTCGACGACTCCCTCGACGTCGTCGGGATCCACCTGGTCGCGGGTCTCTGGGGCACCGTCTCCCTCGGCTTCCTCGCGACCGAGACCGGCCTGCTCTACGGCGGCGGCATCGAGCAGCTCGGCGTCCAGGTCGTCATCGCGCTCGTCGCGGTGGTCTTCGCCGGTGTCGTCACGCTGGTCGTGGGCCTGGCGCTCAAGGCCACGATGGGCTGGCGCATCTCCGAGGAGGAGGAGGTCAGCGGCATCGACCTCGCCGTCCACAGCGAGACGGCGTACGAGACGATCCAGCAGGGTTCCGTCATCAAGGAGGTCCGAGCATGAAGCTCGTCACAGGCGTCATCCAGCCCCACCGTCTCGACGACGTGAAGTCGGCCCTCGAGGCCGCCGGCGTCCGTGGCATGACGGTCAGCGAGGCCAGCGGCTACGGCCGGCAGAAGGGCCACACCGAGGTCTACCGCGGTGCCGAGTACACCGTGGACCTCGTCCCGAAGGTCCGCATCGAGGTCCTCATCGCCGACGAGGACGCCGCCGCGATCGTCGACGTGGTCGTGGGCGCGGCCCAGACGGGCAAGATCGGCGACGGCAAGGTCTGGACGGTCCCGGTCGACGACGTCGCGCGGGTCCGCACCGGCGAGCACGGCGACGCCGCGCTCTGACGCCGATGCCCGACCTCCCTCCCACGGGCGGCCCCGCACGGCCCCACGACAGGGCCCCGCACCCCGGCACCGGGGTGCGGGGCCCTGTCGTGGGGCTGCGCCAGGCGCTGCTCGCCGCCGCCGCCGACCTCAGCGGCCCCGGGCGCTCCGGCGTCGCCCGCCGAGCCACGCTCCAGCAGATCGTCACCGAACGCCTCTGCGAGCTGTACGCGGAGGCGACGGCGGGCGTCGAGCCGGCGGGCATCGCGCTGGCGGCGGTCGGCTCCCTGGGGCGCGGTGAGCTGGGACCGCTGTCCGACCTCGATCTCGTGCTGGTGCACGACGGCCGCTCGCACAAGCCGGCCGAGCTGGCCGAGGTCGCCGAGCGGCTCTGGTACCCGCTGTGGGACTCCGGGGTCGACATCGACCACGCCGTGCGGTCCCTCAACCAGACCCGGCAGCTCGCCACGCGCGACCTTCCTGCCGCCGTTGGCTGGCTCGACGTGCGGCCCGTGGCGGGGGACGCCGTCGTCGTCCACCGCGCCGCGTCGGGGATCCTCACGGACTGGCGCTCGGCGTCCCGCCGGCGGCTGCCCGAGCTGCTGTCCGGGGTGCGAGAACGCGCCGAGCGCTCCGGCGAGCTGGCGTACCTCGTCGAACCGGACCTCAAGGAGGCGCGGGGCGGCATCCGCGACGCGGTCGTGCTGTCCGCGCTCGCCGCGACGTGGCTCACCGACCGGCCGCACGGACGCGTGGACACCGCGTACGCCCACCTGCTCGACGTGCGGGACGCCCTGCAGGTCGTGACACGGCGGCGGTCGACCCGCCTGCTGCTCGCCGACCTCGACGAGGTGGCCGCGCTGACGGGGCACGACGACCCCGACGAGCTGCTGGCGAGCCTGGCCGCGGCCGGTCGCGAGATCTCCTTCGCGCTCGACTCGACCGTGCGCCGCGCCCGCCAGGCGCTCCAGCGCCCCGCCACGCGCAAGCCCGTGCTGGTCCGGGGACGGCGGCAGCCGCCACGGCTGCGGTCCGTGGGAGAGGGCCTCGTGGAGCACGACGGCGAGCTCGTGCTGGCGGTCACCGCGCAGCCGGCCGAGGACCCGCTGCTGTCGTTGCGTGCCGCGGCCACGGCGGCCCGGACGGGTCTCGCGCTGTCGCCCGTGACCGTGCACTCCCTGGCCGAGTGCCCACCGCTGCCCGAACCGTGGCCCCGCGCCGCCCGTGGGCACCTGCTCACCCTGCTCGGTTCCGGTCCCGCGCAGATCCACGTCTGGGAGGCTCTCGACCTCGCCGGAGCGGTGACGACGTGGATCCCGGAGTGGGCGGACGTGCGCAACAAGCCGCAGCGCGCCGCCGTCCACCGGCACACCGTCGACCGCCACCTCGTCGAGACGGCCGCGCTCGCGACGGCGGTGCGCAAGCAACAGCTCGCCCGCGGCGTCGCCGCGCCGGACCTGCCCGCGGACCTGCTGCTCGTCGCCGCGATCCTGCACGACATCGGCAAGCGACGGCGTCCTGAGGCGTCGGACCACTCCGCGGAAGGGGCGCGCATCGTCCCGGCCGTCGTGCGGCGCATGGGCTTCGACGAGCCGTTCGTCGCCGACGTGGCGACGCTGGTGCGCCAGCACCTGCTGCTCGCGGAGCTCGGCACGAGCGCCGACCCCGAGGACCCGGCGACGGTGCGCAGGCTGCTCGAGGGCATCGACCACCGGCTCGACCTGCTCGAGGTGCTGCGCGCGCTGACCGAGAGCGACGCCTCGTCGCTCGGTCCCGCCGGGTGGACCGGCTGGCGGGCGAGCCTGGTCGACCAGCTGACCCGGGCCGCGCGCACCGCGCTCACGGTGGCGTCCGGGACGACCGGAGGGGGCCGGTAGGCTAGGGGACCGCACTTCATCCACCCCGCGAAGAGGACCACCTGGTGTTCAACTCCCTGTCGGACCGGCTCACCGCGACCTTCAAGAACCTGCGCGGTCGGGGACGGCTCTCCGAGGCCGACATCGACGCGACCGTGCGAGAGATCCGCCGCGCACTGCTCGACGCGGACGTCGCCGTGCCCGTCGTGCGGCACTTCACGGCGGCCGTGCGCGAGCGTGCGCTCGGCGCGGAGGTCTCGGGCGCGCTGAACCCGGCGCAGCAGGTCGTCAAGATCGTCAACGACGAGCTGGTGACGATCCTCGGTGGCAGCACCCGGCCGCTGCAGCTCGCGAAGAACCCGCCGACGGTCATCATGCTCGCGGGTCTGCAGGGTGCCGGCAAGACCACCCTGGCGGGCAAGCTCGCCCTCGCCCTGAAGGAGCAGGGGCACACGCCGATCCTCGTCGCGGCCGACCTGCAGCGTCCGAACGCCGTGACCCAGCTCTCCGTGGTGGCCGACCGCGCGGGTGTCCCCGTCTTCGCGCCGCACCCGGGCAACACCTCGGACCACGACGTGGCCGACGCCGCTCTCGTGGGAGACCCCGTGGGCGTGGCGCGCGACGGCGTCGCCGAGGCGCGGTCGAAGCAGCACGACGTCGTGATCGTCGACACGGCGGGCCGGCTGGGTGTGGACCAGGTCCTCATGCAGCAGGCTGCCGACATCCGGTCGGCGATCACGCCGGACGAGGTCCTGTTCGTGATCGACGCGATGATCGGTCAGGACGCGGTGACGACCGCCCGGTCCTTCGCCGAGGGCGTCGACTTCACGGGTGTGGTGCTGTCCAAGCTCGACGGTGACGCCCGCGGTGGTGCGGCGCTGTCGGTCGCCCAGGTCACCGGCCGGCCGATCATGTTCGCCTCGACCGGTGAGAAGCTCACGGACTTCGAGGTCTTCCACCCGGACCGCATGGCGTCCCGCATCCTCGACATGGGCGACGTGCTGACGCTCATCGAGCAGGCCGAGAAGGCGTTCGACGCCGACGAGGCCGAGAAGATGGCGGCGAAGGTCGCCCAGGGCGAGGACTTCACGCTGAGCGACTTCCTGTCGCAGATGCAGCAGATGAAGAAGCTCGGCTCGATGAAGAAGATGCTCGGGATGATGCCGGGCATGGCCCAGATGCGCGACCAGATCGAGAACTTTGACGAGCGGGAGGTCGACCGGGTCCAGGCGCTCATCCAGTCGATGACGCCGGCCGAGCGGGAGAACCCCAAGATCATCAACGGCTCGCGGCGCGCACGGATCGCGCGCGGCGCCGGCCAGACCACGGCCGCGGTCAACGGGCTCCTCGACCGGTTCACGCAGGCGCAGAAGATGATGCGCCAGATGTCCCAGGGCGGCGGGATGCCGGGGATGCCGGGCGGCGTGCCGGGGATGCCCGGGATGCCGGGCGGTGGCAAGAAGTCGCGCGGCAAGCAGCAGCCCAAGAAGAAGGTCAAGGGCAAGTCGGGCAACCCCGCCAAGCGGGCGCAGCAGGAGCGTGAGGCCATGCAGCGTGCGCTGGGTGGCGGTGCGAAGAAGTCCGCACCGGCCGGCTCCGCCTTCGGCGTGTCGGGCGGGGACGACCAGCAGTCCGGCAAGGACCTCGAGAACCTGCAGCTGCCGGGCGACCTCGGCAAGCTGCTCGGTGGCGGGCGCTGACGCCCCGGTAGGCTGCCGTCATGTCGGTGCCGCACGTTCCCCTGCACGTCACGGGTCGCATCCTGCTCGACGGCAACCGCGAGGTCGGCGAGATGTGGGTCCGCGAGGGCCGGCTCAGCCTGCTGCGGCCCACGCCGCAGGGCAGCCCTGCCACGCAGATCGAGGGCTGGGTGCTCCCGGGCCTGGTCGACGTGCACTGCCACGTGGGGCTCGACGCCGGCGGGGCCGTCGACGAGGACGCCGCCGTCAAGCAGGCCCTGGCCGACCGTGACTCCGGCGTGCTCCTGGCCCGCGACGCCGGTTCTCCGCTCGACACCTCCTGGGTGGCGCAGCGGGCGGACCTGCCGAGGCTCGTGCGGGCCGGCTCGCATCTGGCCCGTCCCAAGCGCTACCTCCGCCACTACGGCCTGGAGCTCGACGACGTCGCCGACCTCCCGCGCGTCGTGCGTGAGCAGGCCCGTGCCGGGGACGGCTGGGTCAAGCTCGTCGGTGACTGGATCGACCGTGACCTGGGGGCGGAGGGCGACCTGCGCCCGCTGTGGCCGGTCGACGTGCTCACCGAGGCGGTGGCCGCCGCGCACGCCGAGGCCGCGCGGGTCACGGTGCACGCCTTCTCCACCGAGGTGATCGAGGATCTGCTCGCGGCGGGCGTCGACGGCATCGAGCACGGCACGGGCATCACGCCCGACGTGATGCCCGAGATCGCCCAACGAGGCATCCACGTCACGCCGACGCTGCTCCAGGTGGCGCAGTTCGACGCGATCGCCCAGCAGGCCGCCGGCAAGTACCCGGTCTACGCCGCCCGCATGCGGCACATGCACCAACGCCGGTACGACCAGGTCCGGGCGATGTACGACGCCGGGATCCCGCTCCTCGTCGGGACCGACGCGGGCGGCACCATCGACCACGGGCGGATCGCGGACGAGTGCTCCGAGCTGGTCGCCGCCGGGATCCCGGCCGCCGAGGTCGTCGCGATGGCGACCTGGCGGGCCCGCGCCTACCTCGGCCACGGGGCGATGGTGGAGGGCTCCAGCGCGGACTTCGTCGTCTACCCTGCGGACCCGCGCGAGGACGTCGAGGTCCTGCGCCACCCCACAGCCGTCGTCCTGCGCGGACGGGTCGTCGCACCCTGACCGGCGTGCCTTGGTCGTCCCCGTGGCGGTGCCGTGGTCGCGGGGGAGGGTGCCCCCCGGCGCGCTCGGCACGGGTGTGACCGAGCCGAGGTTGGGGAGGTCGCCGGCGTCTGGCACAATAGCGGGGTACTCGGCGTGCCCAGGCCCCTCTCACCTGCGCAGGCCTAGTCCTGACCCGCCCACCCGCAGGACCCCACCCGCGTGGTGTCACGGGTCGCACCCACAGAACCAGGAGAGTCCACACCAGTGGCCGTCAAGATTCGTCTGAAGCGCCTCGGCAAGATCCGGGCACCGTACTACCGCGTCGTCGTCGCCGACTCGCGCACCAAGCGTGATGGTCGGGTGATCGAGGAGATCGGCAAGTACCACCCGACCGAGGAGCCGTCGCTCATCGAGATCAGCTCGGAGCGCGCCCAGTACTGGCTCGGTGTCGGCGCCCAGCCGACCGAGCAGGTCGCCGCCCTGCTGCGTGTCACGGGCGACTGGCAGAAGTTCAAGGGCCTGCCGGGTGCCGAGGGCACCCTGCGGACCAAGCAGGCCGCGGGCGACAGCTCCGCCGCCATCGAGGCCGTCCACGCCGAGGCCGAGAAGGCCAAGGCGAAGGCTGCCGAGAAGAAGTCCGCCGCCAAGGCCGAGGAGTCCGACGAGGCTGAGGCCGAGGCCTGATGCTCGCGGACGCTCTCGAGCACCTGGTGCGCGGCATCGTGGACAACCCGGACGACGTCCGGGTCACGGCGCGCACGCAGCGCCGCGGCGACCTGCTCGAGGTCCGGGTCCACCCCGACGACCTCGGCCGGGTGATCGGCCGCGGTGGCCGCACGGCGAAGGCGCTCCGTACCGTCGTCGGCGCGCTGGCGACCGACGGCGCGGTGCGTGTCGACGTCGTGGACGTCGACCGCCGCTGAGCACCGAGAGCGACGAGCAGCACCGACGAGGCCCGGTCCCGCCACGGGACCGGGCCTCGTCGTGTTCACTGGGCCCTGAGGCCCGACCGACCACGAGGAGTAGACATGGAGCTGGTGGTGGCTCGCATCGGCAAGGCGCACGGCCTGCGGGGCGAGGTGGCGCTCGACGTCCGGACCGACGTCCCGGAGGAGCGGTTCGCGACGGGTGCGGTGCTCCAGACGGTCCCGCCCGAGGCCGGACCGCTCACGATCGCCGCGACGCGCGTGCACCAGGGCCGCTGGCTCGTCCAGTTCGCCGAGTCGTCCGACCGCAGCACGGCGGAGGGCCTGCGCGGCGTCGAGCTCGTGGTCGAGTCCGCGGAGTCGGACGAGGAGGACGCCTGGTACCCGCACGAGCTGACCGGTCTGCGGGCCGAGCTGGCCGACGGCACCGTCGTGGGCGAGGTCGTCGGTCTCGAGCATCTGCCCGCGCACGACGCCCTGGTGCTGCGTGAGACCGGCGGCGAGCGCACCCTCGTGCCGTTCGTGCACGCGATCGTGCCGGTGGTCGACGTGCCCGGTGGCCGTGTCGGGCTGACCCCTCCGGGCGGGCTGCTGGCCCGCGACGCGGGCGCCGTCGTCGTCGACCGTGCGGACGCGGCCGAGGCGCCCGACGAGGACGAGGCCTGACGTGCGGATCGACGTCGTCACGATCTTCCCCGACTACCTCGCCGCGCTCGACCTGTCGCTCGTCGGCAAGGCCCGCCGGGCGGGACTGCTCGACCTGCGTGTCCACGACCTGCGGGACTGGACCACCGACCGACACCGCACCGTGGACGACACGCCCTTCGGTGGGGGAGCGGGGATGGTCATGCGGCCTGACGTGTGGGGTCGTGCGCTGGACGACCTCCTGCCCGACCCGTCCGCGGGCGCCAGGACGGACACCGGCGCCGACGCCGCGGCGCGCGGCGCGCACCTGGTCGTGCCGACGCCGTCGGGGGACGTGTTCACGCAGCGGCGCGCCGAGGAGCTGGCGACGGAGGACCAGCTGGTGGTGGCGTGCGGGCGCTACGAGGGCATCGACGCCCGGGTGGCGGAGCGCTACCGGGCCGCTGGGCACCGGGTCAGCGAGCTGTCGATCGGCGACTACGTGCTCAACGGGGGAGAGGTCGCGGCCCTCGTCATGGTCGAGGCAGTGGGCAGGCTGCTGCCCGGTGTCGTCGGGAACCCGCACTCGCTGGTCGAGGAGTCCCACGGCGCGGCAGGCCTCCTGGAGTACCCCGTCTACACGAAGCCGCCGACGTGGGACGGTCGCGAGGTGCCGGAGGTGCTGCTCTCCGGCCACCACGCCCGCATCGACCGGTGGCGCCGTGACCGAGCCCTCGAGCGGACCGCCGCGCGTCGACCGGACATGGTGGCCGCGCTCGACCCCGCCCTGCTCGACGCGCACGACCGCACGGTCCTCGCCGGTCTCGGGTGGCGTGTCGTGCCGGCCGGGGAACCACGTGGCGCGTCTCACGAGACTCCGGACGCTCCTCGACCGGGTCCACGGCTGGAGCGTGTGGCAGAATAGGTCGCTGGTGTGCCGCAGCCCGAACTCTGCCACAGGGGAGACCATCGGGCCGAGGACGGTGCACCACCTCGGACAAGACTTCGCCCGCCGTGTGCGGGCCCAGAGCTTGCTCTGACCTGTGGCAGGGTGGGGAGACAACCATGAAGACGCTCGACAACGTCGACGCGGCAGCGATGCGCGACGACATCCCGGACTTCCGTGCCGGAGACACCGTCAAGGTCAACGTGAAGGTCGTCGAGGGCAGCCGCTCTCGTGTCCAGGCCTTCCAGGGCGTGGTCATCGCCCGCCGCAACAGCGGCGTGGGCTCGACCTTCACCGTCCGCAAGATCAGCTTCGGCGTCGGTGTGGAGCGCACCTTCCCGGTGCACGCCCCGACCGTCGACTCGGTCGAGGTCGTCACCCGCGGTGACGTCCGCCGCGCGAAGCTCTACTACCTGCGCTCGCTGCGCGGCAAGAAGGCCAAGATCCGCGAGAAGCGCGCTACCCCGGCCAAGTGAGCCGTGGCGGGAGGTCTCCCGCCGAGCGTCCCGACGGGCGGTCCCTCCAGCGGAGGGGCCGCCCGTCGGCGTTTCGCGCTGCGATGTTGCTTCTGGCAAGGTGTGGACGTGGCAGACTCCGACCCTGTGACCTCCGCAGAGCGCCGACCCGAGCCCGAAGGCATGCCGGACCCCGATGCCGTCGACGGGAACGACGCCACGCGATACGGGACGGTTCCCGCCCACGCGGCCGCCCGCCCGGCCCGGTCGGGCGGAGGGATGAGCCTGCTGCGCGAGACGGCGATCATCATCGTCAGCGCCCTGGTCCTGTCCTGGTTGATCAAGACGTTCCTGGTCCAGGCCTTCTACATCCCGAGCTCCTCGATGGAGGAGACCCTGCAGGTCGGCGACCGCGTGATGGTCTCCCGGCTCGTGCCCGACGCTCTGGACGTCAACCGTGGAGACATCGTGGTCTTCAAGGACCCGGGCGGCTGGCTCCCGCCGTACGAGGCACCGGACCGCGGCCCGGTGGGCAACGCGGTGCGGGACGCGGCGACGTTCGTCGGGCTGCTGCCGCAGGACACGGGTGAGCACCTCATCAAGCGGGTCGTCGGCACGCCCGGCGACACGGTGGTGTGCTGCGACGCGGAGGGTCGCGTCAGCGTCAACGGGGTGGCGATCGACGAGACCGAGTACATCGCCCCCGGGGTGGAACCGAGCAGCACCGAGTTCGAGACGGTGGTCCCGGACGACATGGTCTTCGTCATGGGCGACAACCGGCCGAACTCGCAGGACTCGCGGTTCAACACCGGCAAGCCCGGTGGCGGGTTCGTGCCGATGGACAACGTGGTGGGTTCCGCGTTCGTGGTCGTCTGGCCGTTCAACGACGCCCGCATGCTGCGCAACCCCGGCGACGTCTTCTCCGAGGTGCCAGAGCCGTGAGCGTACGCAGCACCCGTCGTAGTCCCACCCTGCGGTCCGAGCGGGCGCTGATCGGCGAGGGTGCGCTGCTGGTGGGCGGCATGGACGAGGTCGGCCGTGGTGCCCTGGCGGGCCCGGTCAGCGTCGGCCTGGTGGTCGTCGACGCCGGTACGAGGACGGCACCGCGAGGACTGACCGACTCCAAGCTGCTCTCGCCCTCGGCACGCGAGGACATGGTGGACCCGCTGCGTCGGTGGGCCGTGGCCTGGGCCGTCGGGCACGCCGGACCGGCGGAGATCGACGCGCACGGCATCGTCGCCGCGTTGCGGCTGGCCGGGCGGCGCGCGCTCGCGCAGGTGCGCCGGACGGCGGGTGACGTCGACGTCGTGCTGCTCGACGGTTCGCACGACTGGCTCAGCCGGCCGCACGCCGACCTGTTCGAGGCGGCGGAGATGGACCCGAGCCGCACGCTCGACGCCCCGGAACCGGGGGTGCGGACCCTCGTCAAGGCCGATCTGCAGTGCTCCTCGGTCGCCGCGGCCAGCGTGCTCGCCAAGGTCGAGCGCGACGGGCTGCTGCGCAGGCTCGCAGCGCAGTACCCCGCGTTCGCCTGGGAGCAGAACAAGGGCTACTCCGCTCCGGCGCACCTGGAGGCGCTCCGTCGGCACGGGGCGACTCCGCAGCACCGGCGGTCCTGGAACCTGCGGGTCCTGGACGACACGACCGTGGCAGCACCAGCACCAGCGCCGGCGGCCGACGCTCCGCCCGCGGCCGCCGTGGCGGAGCCGGCGGTGGTCACGCTGGACGAGGTGAGCGTCGGGTCGGGCGTGCCCCTGCGCTCCCGGGTGGGATGATGACCGCGTGAGTGCCGAGGACCTCGAGAACTACGAGAACGACATGGAGCTCGCGCTCTACCGCGAGTACCGCGACGTCGTCGGGCTGTTCTCCTACGTGGTGGAGACCGAACGCCGCTTCTACCTGGCGAACCAGGTCGACCTGCAGGTGCGCTCGGCGGCCGGCGAGGTGTACTTCGAGCTCCGGCTCGCCGACGCGTGGGTCTGGGACGTCTACCGCTCCGCGCGCTTCGTGAAGTCGGTGCGGGTCGTGACGTTCAAGGACGTCAACGTCGAGGAGCTCGCGAAGGCGGACATCGCCCTGTAGCGCGGGTTCGGTCGTGCCCGCGGGATCGCGCGGCGGCGAGGCCACCCACAGGGTCCGGCGGTCCACGAACCGTCTCGAGGCGCCCGCAGCGGGCCCGGAGCCACCGCATCGTGGTGCGCGGAGGTGGTTCCGTGCTGGCCAAGGACGCCGTGGGGCGATACGGAGAGCAGGTGGCTGCGCGCTACCTGACAGAGCGCGGGTACGAGGTGATCGAGCGCAACTGGCGCGGTACCCGCGGTGAGCTGGACCTGGTGACGCGCCGAGACGCCACGATCGTGGTCGTCGAGGTCAAGACGCGTCGCGGGACGGCGTTCGGGCACCCGGCCGAGGCGGTCACGCAGGCGAAGCTCGACCGGATCAGGCGCCTGACGGGGGAGTGGCTGCACAGCCGCTCGGCCCCGCGGTGCGAGGTCCGCATCGATGTGGTGGCCGTCGTGCTGCCGCGCTCCGGTGCGGCACAGGTCGAGCACCTGCAGGGGGTCCTGTGAGCGGGCTGGGCACCACGGCGTCGGTCGCCCTGAGCGGCATGGAGGGCCACGTCGTCGAGGTGCAGGCGCAGCTCGCGGCCTCCGTGCCGGGGTTCACGCTGGTGGGTCTGCCGGACGCTGCGCTCGCCGAGTCCCGGGACCGGGTCCGCGCCGCGGTGCTCTCCAGCGGGATCACGTGGCCGCAGCGCAAGATCACGGTGAACCTGTCGCCGGCCTCGTTGCGCAAGTCCGGCACGGGGTTCGACCTCGCCGTCGCCGTGGCCGTGCTGGCCGGCGCCGGCGTGGTGCCGCACCACGGTCTCGAGCGGGTCGTGCATCTCGCTGAGCTGGGCCTGGACGGGCGCCTGCAACCGGTCCGTGGGGTCCTGCCCGCCGTGGCGGCGTCCGTCGCGGCGGGCTGCGGGGACGTGGTGGTCTCGTCCGCCGACGCGCCCGAGGCGCGTCTGGTCCCCGGTGCGACGGTCCACGAGGCCGCCCATCTGGCAGACGTCGTCCGGCTGCACGGCGGCACGCTGGACCGCGGCCATGGCGTCGTCGCGGTCCCGCGGGTGGGGCCGGCGGTGGTGCGCCGGCCCGAGGGCGACCTGCGGGACGTGGTGGGTCAGAGCGAGGCCCGCATGGCCCTCGAGGTGGCGGCCGCGGGCGGGCACCATCTGCTCATGATCGGGCCGCCCGGGGCGGGCAAGACGATGCTGGCCGCGCGGCTGCCCGGGATCCTCCCGGACCTGACGGAGGCCGAGGCCGTGGAGGTGACCGGCGTGCACTCGGTCGCGGGCACCTTCGACCCTGGTGGCGGGCTCCTGCAACGTCCGCCCTTCGAGGACCCGCACCACACCGCCACGCCCAGCTCGATCGTCGGAGGCGGCACCGGACTGGCACGGCCCGGTGCCGTGTCCCGGGCGCATCGCGGCGTGCTCTTCCTCGACGAGGCGCCCGAGTTCGCGCCCCGCGTGCTGCAGACCTTGCGACAGCCGCTCGAGGCGGGAGAGCTCGTCCTGCACCGTAGTGGTGGCGCGACCCGCTACCCGGCCCGCTTCCAGCTCGTGCTCGCGGCCAACCCCTGCCCGTGCGGGATGGCGAGCACCAACGCCGGGCTCGAGTGCACGTGCACGCCGACGGCGAGGCGTCGCTACGTGGGCCGGCTGTCGGGTCCGCTGCTCGACCGCGTCGACCTCCAGGTGCACCTCGCGGGGCTCACCCGGGCGGAACGCGTGCTGGGTGGGCGCGGCGAGGCATCCGCCGTCGTCGCCGCGCGGGTGGGCCAGGCCCGTGCCGTGGCTCGCGCGCGCTGGTCCGGCACGGGCTGGAGCACCAACGTGGAGCTTCCCGGACCGTGGCTGCGCGGCCGGCTCCGCGGGCAGCCCGGTGTCCTCGCCCAGGTGGAGAAGCAGATCGACGCCGGCGACCTCTCGATGCGCGGGGCGGACCGGCTGCTGCGGGTCGCCTGGACCGTCGCGGACCTGGACGGTCGCGAGGTCCCGACGACGGCCGATGTGGACGCCGCCATGATGTTCCGGACCGGTGAGCGCCGTGGGTGAGCCGTTGTTCGACCTGGAGCCACCGCGTCCGGGCGTCCGGGTCCGCTTCGACATCGACGACCCGCTGCTGGCGGCCGCCGCCTGGAGCCGGCTGGCCGAGCCGGGAGACGTCGTCGCCGGCGCCCTGGTCGCCCACCTCGGGGCTGTCGGTGCGCTCGGCTGGCTGCTCGACGCGGCGACGGATCCGGCCCGGGTGCTGCGAGGGGAGGAGCTGAGCCGGCTGGCGGCGGCGGTGCAGGAGGGCACCCTGCGGCGGCTCACCGACGCGGTCGGGCGCTGGTCGCAGCGTCTGGCGAGCCTCGACCCGCGGCGCGAGCTGCGCGTGCTGCACCAGTACGACGGTGCGCTCCTGACTCCTGCTGATCCCCGTTGGCCGACGTCGCTCGCCGACCTGGGCATCGCCGGACCCTTCGCGCTCTGGGTGCGGGGCGCCGCGGACCTGGCCACCTGGTCGTCCCGTTCCGTGGCCGTCGTCGGTGCTCGCGCGGCCACGTCGTACGGCGAACGGGTCGCGGAGGACCTCTCGGCAGGGCTCGTCGACCGAGGGTTCACCGTCGTGTCCGGTGGCGCCTACGGCATCGACGCCGCGGCGCACCGAGGCGCGGTCGCGGGCGGGGGTGCCACGTGCGCGGTGCTCGCCGGCGGCGTGGACCGCTTCTACCCGCAGGGGAACGACTCCCTGCTGCGCCGGGTGGTCGACTCCGGCGGCGCCGTCGTCAGCGAGGTGCCACCGGGGTCCGCGCCGTTCCGCCAGCGGTTCCTGTCCCGCAACCGCATCATCGCGGCCGTCACGGGCGCCACGGTGGTGGTCGAGGCGGCGCGTCGGTCGGGTGCGCTGTCGACGGCGCGACGCGCCGCCGAGCTCCACCGTCCGGTCGGAGCGGTGCCCGGACCGGTCACGTCGATGGCCTCGGCCGGGTGTCACGGCCTCCTGCGGGACGGCGCGGCGGTCTGCGTCACGGACGCGAGCGAGGCGGCGGAGCTCGCGGGAGCACTCGGGACGGACGCCGTCCCGGCCGGCGCCGGCGACGGACCACAGCAGGACCCGCGGGCGGGACTGGGGCCGGACGAGCTGCTCGTCCTGGACGCGCTGCCGGCGCGTGCCGCCGCGACGGTCGACGCGCTGGCGCGGACCGCCGGCCTGCCGCCGCGCCGGGTCGTGACGGTGCTCGGCGGGCTGGACCGTCGCGGCCTCGCACGGCGCGAGGGAGCCCGGTGGCGCGGGGCGGGAGCGGGACGCTGAGCCGGAGGGGCGCGGCGCTGAGCGAGAGCGGCGAAACGCCGCGCCACCTGCGCAGTTGCCACCCCTGGACCCGGCACACTGGCGCTGATGACCAGCCCGGACGTCCCGCCGCTGCCCGCCGCTCTCGCCGACGCGGTGGACAGGTTCACGCGGTACCTGGCGGCCCAACGAGGCCACTCGGCGCACACCCGACGCGCCTACCGGGCTGACGTCACGGGTCTGCTGCGGTACGCCGTGCGGCACGGGGCGTCGGGACTGGACGGGATCGATCTGGGTGCCCTGCGCGGCTGGCTCGGCACCCAGGCCGACCGAGGCCTGTCGCGGGCGACGCTCGCCCGGCGCAGTGCTGCGGCTCGGGCCTTCCTGCGTTGGGCACTCCGCGAAGGGCTGATCACCTCCGACCCGTCGGTGCGCCTCGCGAACCCCCGGATCTCCCGGACGCTGCCGACCGTGCTCTCGCCCGAGGCCGCGGCTCTGCTGCTCGACACGGCGCGTCAGGACGCCGACGAGGCAGAAGTCGGGCAGCGGCCGACGGCGCTGCGCGTCTGGGCGGCGGCCGAGCTCCTCTACGGCTCGGGAGTGCGTATCGGTGAGCTCGTCGCGTGCGATGTCCGCGACGTGAACCTCGACGAACGGCTCGTGCGGGTGCTCGGCAAGGGCGGCAAGGAGCGGGTGGTGCCGTTCGGTGTCCCCGCTGCTCGGGCGGTGACCGCGTGGCTGGGCCGGGGGCGGCCGGAGCTGGACCGGGCAGACTCGCCACCGGCGTTGTTCCTGGGCGACCGTGGCGGTCGGTGGGGGCAGCGCCAGGCACGCGAGCAGGTTCACCGGCTCGCCGCCGTCGCCGGGGTCGACGACATCGCTCCGCACGACCTGCGCCACTCCGCGGCGACGCACCTGCTGGCCGGCGGCTCGGACCTGCGGTCGGTGCAGGAGGTGCTGGGCCACGCGGACCTCGGGACCACCCAGCGGTACACGCACGTCGACGCCGCACGGCTCCAGCAGGTCTTCCGCCAGGCATTCCCCCGGGCCTGAGCGGCCGGCGTCCCGCCGTTCCCGTTCGAGGTAGGCCTGGAACGGTCCGGTCCGAGGGGGCGCCCGTCACGCGGCGGGCAGGGGCAGCAGCACGATCGGTGACGCCTGGCCGAGCAGTGCGAGCGGGTCGAGGTACGCCGCGCCGCGGCGCACGCCCCAGTGCAGGCATCCGGTCGGTGCGCAGTGCGACGAGCCCGCGTCCGCCGCCACCTGGCCCACGAGCTGGCCCGCCGAGACGCGAGCGCCCACCGCGGCCGTGGCCTCCACCGGTTCGAACGTCGATCGCAGGTCGCCGTGCGAGACGACCAGGACCGGTTTCCCGCCGACCTGGCCAGCGAACGTGACGACGCCCGCGGTGGGCGCGACGACGGTGGTCCCCGGGGGTGCCGCGAGGTCGATCCCCCGGTGCCCCGCGGACCAAGGGCTGGCAGGAGGGTCGAACCGCTCCAGCACGCTGCCCTCCGCAGGCGGCTGCCACGGCCCGGGCAGGCCGCTCGGGGCGGCCTGCACCGTCGCCGTGCCCCAGGTGCTCGCGAGCAGGGTCGCGGTCAGGACGACGACGGACAGGAGGGTGCGGACGGCGAGGCGCGGGGTCCGTGCGGTGTACGGCATGATCCCAGGCTCACCGACCGGCGCCGCCGCGGTGCGGCCCGGCGGGGAGCCTGTGGACACCGCCGGGTCGTGGGTACCGCCCGGGTGAGCCGTGCCACGCCCGTGACCGGTCCGGCCGGAGAACCCCGTCGGGTAGACTTCCTGCTGCGACCAGTGCTGCCCACGCGTCGTCCTGCCCTCGACATCCTCGTCGGGGGCCCGGACGGGGCAGGCAGCGGTCGACATCGCGCATCACGTACGTGCTCGTCCGTCCTCTCGTGGTCGGAGCGAGCGCGGCCGAGCCTGCAGCGGTCCGTCCGTCCCTCCGGGGCCGGCGGCGCAGACGCGGCGTGATGCCAGGGGTGCCGGGCCGGATGCCCGCCGCCGACAACCGAAGCACCGTGACCGCCCCGCGCGGCGGTCACCTGATGCGCGCGGTCACCGGGAGGATCCCGGGTCCGCGCGGCGAAAGGACCAGTCATGGCCGTCGTGACCATGCGCCAGCTCCTCGAGAGCGGTGTCCACTTCGGGCACCAGACCCGCCGTTGGAACCCGAAGATGAAGCGGTTCATCTTCACCGAGCGCAACGGCATCTACATCGTCGACCTCCAGCAGTCGCTGTCGTACATCGACCGCGCCTACGAGTTCGTCAAGGAGACCGTCGCCCACGGCGGCACCATCCTGTTCGTCGGCACGAAGAAGCAGGCGCAGGAGCCCGTCGCCGAGCAGGCCGCCCGCGTCGGCATGCCGTACGTCAACCACCGCTGGCTCGGTGGCATGCTCACCAACTTCACCACCGTGCACAAGCGTCTCCAGCGCCTCAAGGAGCTCGAGGAGATCGACTTCGACGACGTCGCCTCCTCGTCCCTGACGAAGAAGGAGCTGCTGGTCCTGCGCCGCGAGAAGGACAAGCTCGCGCGCACGCTCGGTGGCATCCGGGACATGGCCAAGACACCGTCCGCCGTGTGGATCGTGGACACCAACAAGGAGCACCTCGCCGTCGACGAGGCGCGCAAGCTGGGCATCCCGGTCGTCGCGATCCTCGACACGAACTGCGACCCCGACATGGTCGACTACGCGATCCCGGGCAACGACGACGCGATCCGCTCCGTCACGCTGCTCACCCGCGTCGTCGCCGACGCGGCCGCCGAGGGCCTGATGCAGCGCGCCTCCGGCAAGAAGGGCACGGCCGCCGAGACCGAGGCCGAGCCGCTGGCCGAGTGGGAGCGCGAGCTCCTCGCCGGTGCCGAGGCGGAGAAGTCCGAGGGCGCCGCGGACACCGTGGCCGCCGAGGGCACCGTGCCGGCCGAGAGCACGGAGGCTGCCGAGGCCGTCGAGGCTGCGGAGGCCGCTCCGGCCGTCGCCGCCTCGGAGGGTGTGCCGGGCGACGGCGAGGCCGTGGCCCCCGGCGCCGACGCCGCTCCGGCCGTCGAGGCCGCGGCGGAGGCCGAGACCGAGAAGTCCGAGTGATCTGCGGCGGGCCGGGCGTGAGCGCCCGGCCCGCCCGCCTCACCGCACACCGACCGACCTGCACGGAGGACACCCCCCATGGCGAACTACACCGCCGCTGACATCAAGGCCCTGCGCGAGCGCACCGGCGCGGGCATGCTCGACGTCAAGAAGGCCCTCGACGAGGCCGACGGCAACGCCGAGAAGGCGCTGGAGATCATCCGCGTCAAGGGCCTGAAGGGCGTGGCGAAGCGCGAAGACCGCACGACGTCCGAGGGTCTCGTCGCCGTCAAGATCGTCGACGCCGACGGCGGCCAGGCCGCGACCATGATCGAGCTCAACTCGGAGACCGACTTCGTGGCGAAGAACGAGATCTTCGTCTCGCTCGCCGAGTCGGTGCTCGAGGCCGTCGCCGCGTCCGGTGCCGCCGACCTCGACGCCGCCCTGGCCGCGCCGGCCGGTGACGGTACCGTCACCGAGCTCATCGACGGCCAGGCCGCGACGCTGGGCGAGAAGATCGTGCTGCGCCGCGTCGCACGCGTCGAGGGCCCGAAGGTCACGGCGTACCTGCACAAGACCGCGAAGGACCTGCCGCCGTCGATCGGCGTCCTGGTCGTCACCGACGCCGCCGCCGAGGCGGTGGCGAAGGACGTCGCCCAGCACGTCGCCGCGATCGCGCCGACGTACCTGACGCGCGACGACGTCCCGGCCGACACGGTCGCCAAGGAGCGCGAGATCGCGCTCGAGACCTCGAAGAACGAGGGCAAGCCCGAGGCAGCTCTGCCCAAGATCGTCGAGGGCCGGCTGAACGGCTTCTTCAAGGAGGTCGTCCTGCTGGACCAGCCTCTCGCGAAGGACCCGAAGACGACGGTCGCCAAGCACGTCGCCGCTACCGGTGGCGAGCTGCAGGGCTTCGTCCGCTTCCGCGTCGGCAACTGACGCACTCTCGGCCCGGTCGTGCCCGACGGCGCGGCCGGGCCGTCGCATGCTCGCTCGCATCCGCCACGGAGCGCCGGAGAGCGGGTGCGTGCATCCGGTGCCAGGATGCGCGAGGAGACCGACCCGGGCAGATCACCCGGGCGTGCACAGAGACGGACGGTGGCATGACCCAGATCGACCAGGACCAGCTCGTCGCCACAGCGGCCCCGCACCAGGAATCCGGCGCGCGGCGAGTGCTGCTCAAGCTTTCCGGCGAGACGTTCGGCGGGGGTAACGTCGGGCTGGAGACGGGCGTGGTACGCCGTGTCGCCCAGGAGATCGGTGACGCCGTCCGCCAGGGCGTGCAGGTCGCGATCGTCGTCGGCGGGGGGAACTTCTTCCGCGGTGCCGAGCTCTCCCGCGCCGGCCTGGACCGTGCCCGCGCGGACTACATGGGCATGCTCGGCACGGTCATGAACTGCCTGGCGCTGCAGGACTTCCTCGAGCAGGACGGCGTCAAGACGCGCGTGCAGACGGCCATCACCATGGGGCAGGTGGCCGAGCCGTACATCCCGCTGCGCGCCATCCGGCACCTGGAGAAGGGCCGCGTGGTCATCTTCGGCGCCGGCGCGGGCATGCCGTACTTCTCGACGGACACGGTCTCCGTGCAGCGCGCCCTCGAGACGCACTGCGACGAGGTGCTGATGGGCAAGAACGGTGTCGACGGCGTGTACACCGCCGACCCCCGGACCGACCCCGCCGCGAAGAAGCTCGACCACCTCACGTACACCGACGCCCTGGTCCGTGGCCTGAACGTCATGGACGCCACCGCGCTGTCCCTGTGCCGCGACAACGACGTGCACATGCGCGTCTTCGGCCTGGAGGAGAGCGGTAACGTGACCCGTGCACTGCTCGGCGACCAGATCGGGACCTCGGTCACGACCCGCTGAGTCGTCCTGACGAAGCCACATCTCACGAACAAGGAGCACCGGGTGATCGACGACACCCTCCTCGAGGCCGAGGAGAAGATGGACACGGCGATCGAGTTCGCCAAGGAGCAGTTCGCCGGTATCCGCACGGGACGTGCGAACGCCGGCATGTTCTCCTCGATCGAGGTGGACTACTACGGCGCGCCCACACCGCTGCAGCAGCTCGCCTCGTTCAACATCCCGGACGCGCGCACGGTGCTGATCTCGCCGTTCGACAAGGGGTCGATGGCGGCGATCGAGAAGGCGCTGCGCGAGTCCGACCTGGGGGTCAACCCGTCGAACGACGGCAACTCGATCCGCATCATCATGCCGACGCTGACCGAGGAGCGCCGCCGGGACTACGTCAAGCTCGCCAAGACGAAGGCGGAGGACGCCCGGATCTCGGTGCGTGGCGTGCGTCGCAAGGCGAAGGAGCAGATCGACCGGTTCGTCAAGGACGGGGAGGTCGGCGAGGACGAGGGCTCGCGCGCCGAGAAGGAGCTGGAGTCGCTGACCAAGAAGCACGTCGACCTCGTGGACCAGATCCTCGCCAGCAAGGAGAGCGAGCTGCTCGAGGTCTGATGTCATCTGTCGACGCGCAGCGCGGACCCTCTCGCGCCGGGCGCAACCTCCCGGCGGCCGTCGCGGTCGGTATCGGCCTGCTCGTCGCTCTCGCCGCCTCGCTCTGGTTCCGGCCGGAGCCGTTCGTCGCGTTCGTGATCGTGGCGCAGAGCGCGGCGCTGTGGGAGCTGCGCACCGCCTTCGCGCGACGAGAGATCGCGATCCCGCTGACGCCGCTGCTCGTCGGCGGCGCCGGCATGGCGGTATCGGCCTACGCGGCCGGGGCCGAGGCGCTGCTGGTGGCCTTCGTGCTCACGGTCGGTGCGGTCGTGGTGTGGCGGGTGCTCGACGGCTCCGGACCGCGGGCGTTGCGGGACGCGTCGGCGGGTGTCTTCGCCGCGACGTACCTGCCGTTCCTGGCCGGTTTCGTGCTGCTCATCCTCGACGAGCCGGACGGCGAGCTGCGCGTGGTGCTCTTCGTGCTGCTCGCCGTGGCGAACGACGTCGGCGGCTACGTGGCGGGTGTGCTCTTCGGGAGGCATCCGCTCGCGCCGTCGGTGAGCCCCAAGAAGAGCTGGGAAGGGCTGGGCGGCTCGGTCCTGCTGACCGTCGCCGTCGGCGTCGCCGGGGCGTTGCTCGTCCTGGACGCCCCCTGGTGGCTCGGTGTCGGTCTCGGCGTGCTGACCGCCGTCACGGCGACCGCCGGGGACCTGGCCGAGTCCCTCATCAAGCGCGACCTAGACTTGAAGGACATGGGTTCGCTGCTCCCGGGTCACGGGGGCGTGCTGGACCGACTCGACTCGCTCGTGGTCACCGCGCCGTTCGTGTATCTCGTCCTGCAGGCGACCGTCTGAGCCCCGAAGGAGCCGTCATGGCAACACCCACCGCTCGCACCGCGACCGAGCTCGGCGTCCCCGCCGTCCGGCCGTCCGACGAGACGAAGCCCCTCCCGCTGCAGATGGCGCCCAAGCGCCGCGGCAAGCCGCCGCGGCACTTCGCCGACCTGACCCCGCAGGAGCGGGTGGCGTCCGTCGTCGAGATGGGGGAGAAGCCGTTCCGCGCCAAGCAGCTCGCGGCGCACTACTTCACCCACTTCACCTCCGACCCCGCCGAGATGACCGACCTGCCGAAGGCGACCAGGGACGCCCTCGCCACGACGATGTTCCCGCCGCTGATCCGGCCGACCCGGCGCATGGAGGCCGACGGCGGCACCACGGTCAAGACGCTCTGGCACCTCTTCGACGAGGCCAAGGTCGAGTCGGTGCTGATGCGCTACCCGAACCGGACCACCCTCTGCGTCTCCTCGCAGGCCGGGTGCGGCATGGCGTGCCCGTTCTGCGCGACGGGCCAGCTCGGGCTGACCCGCAACCTGTCCACCGCGGAGATCCTGGAGCAGGTGCGGGCGGCCTTCCGGTCGCTCGATCGGGGGGAGATCCCGGGTGGTCCCGCCCGGCTGAACAACCTGGTGTTCATGGGCATGGGCGAGCCCCTGGCCAACTACAAGGCGGTCATCGAGACGGTCCGTGCGCTCGTGGCGCCGGCGCCGCAGGGCCTCGGCATGTCGGCCCGGAACATCACCGTCTCGACGGTGGGCCTGGTCCCGGCGATGCGCAGGCTCACCGACGAGGGCATCCCGGTCACGCTGGCGCTGAGCCTGCACGCACCGGACGACGACCTGCGCTCGGAGCTCGTGCCCATCAACACACGGTGGAGCGTCGACGAGACGCTGGACACGGCTCGCCGGTACTTCGAGGTGACCGGCCGCCGCGTCTCGATCGAGTACGCGCTGATCAAGGACATGAACGACCACGCCTGGCGAGCCGACCTGCTCGGCGAGAAGCTCAACGCCCGTGGCAAGGGGTGGGTGCACGTCAACCCGATCCCGCTGAACCCGACCCCCGGGTCGATCTGGACGGCCAGCGAGCGTTCCGTCGAGGACGAGTTCGTGGCACGATTGCGCGGGCACGGGATCCCGACCACGATCCGTGACACCCGCGGGAGCGACATCGATGGCGCCTGCGGGCAGCTGGCCGCCGAGGAGGACGACGAGTGAGCAGCACCCTCTTTTCCACCGTGTCGAAGATGCGCTCCGGGTACGACCCGGACGAGGTCGACGACTTCTTCGACCACGCCCGCCAGGCGTACGAGGGCCGGACGCCGGAGCCGATGACGAACGCCGACATCGCGACGTCGACGTTCGAGCTCGTCCGCGGCGGGTACAACACCCACGAGGTCGACGCCGCCCTCGACCGCCTGGAGGGTGCGTTCATCGCCCGGCAGCGGGCCGACTTCGTCAACCAGCACGGGCAGGAGGCGTGGATGGGCGCTCTCGCGGAGCGCGCCCGCACCCTGTACGGCCGGCTGGGCCGCCCGGACGGCGCCAAGTTCGCGCCGGCGGAGCGTGGCCAGCAGGGGTACGACGTGGACGACGTCGACTCCCTGTGCGATCGGCTGGTGGGCTACTTCGACCGTCAGGAGCCGCTGACGGCTGCCGAGGTGCGCTCGGCCACCTTCGGTCGCGCCAAGGGCTCGGACGCCTACGCCGAGGCCTCGGTGGACAAGTTCCTGGCACGAGCCATCGAGGTGCTGCTCGGCGTCGAGTGACGCGGCCACCGTCGACGTCGGCCGGCCCGCGCTGCGTCACGGCTCGGCGGTCACGCGTCAGCGGGCAGCGGCCTTGACGAGGCGCGTCGGTATCCCCGCGCGCACCTTGCCCGCGACGCGCTCCACGCGTTCGACGTCCGCCTCGTCGTAGCGGCGGTAGCCGTTGGCCGCACGCTCGGCGGTGAGCAGGCCCTGCTGCTCGTAGTAGCGCACCAGCCGTGGCGCCACGCCCGTCCGGCGGGCCACCTCGCCGATCTTCATGCGTGCCGCCTCGGGTCAGGCTCCGTCGTGGCGCCCTTGACATCGACATCAATGTCAAGCTCTGACGTCGATCTCATGACGACGGCAGAACAGGTCCCTCCGCCCCCGGTGCTCAGCGCGACACGCTCCCGTGGCCCACCCTGGTGGTGCTCGTGGCCCGGCGCGACCGGCGCACGGTCATCGCGGTCGCGATGGTCGCCGTCGCGGCGTCGGCCGCCGCCACGGCGCTCGCACCGTCCTACGGCGTCGCGGTGGGGGCGCGGCTCGTCGTCGCGGCAGCCGTCGTCGCACGGTCGGGGACCGACGCGCTGCCCGTGCCCGCCGCCGTCGTCGTCGCGACCACGGCGGTGGCCCTCGCCATCGTGACCGGTGCCCGCGGGGCCACTCGTCGAGGCCGGGCGCGAGCCGACGTGCTGCGATGATGTGCCCATGTCTGCGACCCGCACCGTCACGCTCCTCGGTTCCACCGGCTCGATCGGCACGCAGGCCGTCGACGTCGTGCTCGCCCATCCCGACCGGTTCCGGGTGACGGCGCTCAGCGCCGGCGGCTCCGACGTCGGCCTGCTGGCCGAGCAGGCGGCGCGGCTGGGCGTGTCCGCGGTCGCGGTGGCCGAAGCGGGCCGGGCCGGCGCGCTCCGGGAAGCACTGGAGGCGCGGCTCGGGACGGCGGCGGGGGTCGAGGTGCTGTCCGGACCGGACGCCGCCACCGAGCTCGCGGGCCGCGGCGACGACGTCGTCCTCAACGGCATCACGGGCTCGGTGGGCCTGCGGCCGACGCTGGCGGCGCTGCAGTCCGGCTCGACGCTGGCGCTGGCGAACAAGGAGTCGCTGGTGGTCGGCGGACCGCTGGTCAAGGCGCTGGCGGCCCCGGAGCAGATCGTGCCGGTCGACTCCGAGCACTCGGCGATCGCCCAGGCGCTGCGCGGCGGAGCGCACACGCGCGACCACAGCGAGGTCCGTCGGCTGATCCTGACGGCCTCGGGCGGGCCGTTCCGCGGCCGGAGCCGTGACGAGATCAAGGCGGTCACCGCCGAGCAGGCGCTCGCGCACCCGACGTGGGCGATGGGTCCGGTCGTGACCGTCAACTCCGCGAGCCTGATGAACAAGGGCCTCGAGCTGATCGAGGCGCACCTGCTCTTCGACGTCCCCACCGACGACATCACCGTCGTGGTCCACCCGCAGTCGGTGGTGCACTCCATGGTCGAGTTCTGCGACGGGTCCACGATCGTGCAGGCCTCGCCGCCCGACATGCGCCTGCCCATCGCGCTCGGGCTGTCCTGGCCCGACCGGCTCGGCGCCGTCAGCCCACCGTGCGACTGGTCGCAGGCGACGAGCTGGACGTTCGAGCCGCTGGACGACGAGACCTTCCCGGCGGTCGGTCTCGCGCGGGCCGCCGCCGGGGCGTCTGGCACCCACCCGGCGGTCTACAACGCCGCGAACGAGCAGGGTGTGGCGGCGTTCCTCGACGGCCGGGTCGGGTTCTGCGACATCGTCGACACGGTCGAGCGCGTGCTGGGCGAGCACGACGGCGTCGCCCCGGACGACGTCACGCTCGAGTCCGTGGAGACGGCCGAGGCGTGGGCCCGCCATCGCGCCGACGAGCTGCTCGGACGGCGCTGAGGCGCCGTCGGGGCGACGCCGTCACCCAGGAACGTCGCCTACCCTGACTGACGTGGACATCCTTCCCGTCGTCGTCGGCATCGTCGTCATCGTGCTCGGCATCCTCGTCTCGATCGCGCTGCACGAGGTCGGCCACATGGTGCCGGCCAAGAAGTTCGGCGTGCGCGTCAGCGAGTACATGGTCGGGTTCGGCCCCACCCTCTGGTCGCGGAAGAAGGGCGAGACCGAGTACGGGCTCAAGGCGATCCCGCTCGGCGGCTACGTGCGCCTGGTCGGGATGATGCCGCCGGCACGTCCGGGCGCCCGGAGCCGGGGCGGCTTCTTCGGCCAGGCGATCGCCGACGCCCGCGACGCCAGCGTCAGCGAGATCCGTCCCGGCGAGGAGCACCGGGCGTTCTACCACCTCTCGACGCCGAAGAAGCTGGTGGTGATGCTCGGCGGGCCGGTGATGAACCTCGTCATCGCCGTCGTGCTGCTGGCCGTGGTGTTCCTCGGCATCGGGATGCCTGCGGCGACGACGACGGTCGCGGAGGTCGGCGACGACTCCGCGGCGGCCACCGCCGGGGTCCGGCCCGGCGACGAGGTCGTGTCGTTCGACGGCGTCCAGGTCGAGGACTGGTCCCAGCTCGTGGGGATGGTCAACGACGCCGCGGGCCAGGAGGCCCCGCTCACCGTGCTGCGCGACGGCGAGGAGCTCACGCTGCAGGTCACGCCGACCCCGGCGGAGCGGCCGCTCACGGACGACGAGGGCTACGCGGTGACGGGCGACGACGGCGAGCCCGTCATGGTCGACGGCGCGCTGCTGGGTGTGTCCTCCAGCGTGGAGCGGCAGCCCCTGCCCGTCTCCAGCGTGCCCGAGGCCGTGTGGCTGCAGGTCTCCGGCACGGCGCACGCGATCGCCACCCTGCCGGTGCGCATCTACGACGCGGCCTACCAGGCGTTCACCGACGAGCCGCGCGCCCAGGACTCGGTGATGTCCGTCGTCGGCGTCGGCCGCGTCGCCGTCGACTACGCCGGGGCGGAGGACTACACGGTGCTGGCCCGCGTGCAGCTCATGCTGATGCTCCTGGCGGCGCTGAACATCGCCCTGTTCATGTTCAACCTCATCCCGCTCCTGCCGCTGGACGGTGGTCACGTCGTCAACGCGCTGTACGAGGGCGCGCGGCGCACCGTCGCGCGCGTCCGGGGCGCCACGCTGCCCGGCCCCGCGGACGTCGCGAAGATGATGCCGGTCGCCTACGTGGTCTTCGTGGTGCTCATCGGCGTGGGGGCGGTCCTCATGGTCGCCGACCTCGTGGATCCCGTCCGCCTCCTGTGAATTTCGTGTGACCGCTCCGTCGGCACGCCGGTGAGGTCCGCCGCCCGCGTGCGTACCACACCCCAGTTCGCGCGATACTGGGAGGGTGACTGCTGTGAACCTCGGCATCCCTGCCGCTCCCGCCCCCGTGCTCGCCCCGCGCAAGAAGACCCGCAAGATCCGGGTCGGCGACGTGTACGTCGGCGGTGACGCGCCCGTCAGCGTCCAGTCGATGACGACGACGAAGACGACGGACATCAACGGCACGCTCCAGCAGATCGCCGAGCTCACCGCCTCGGGCTGCGACATCGTCCGGGTCGCCTGCCCGACGCAGGACGACGCCGACGCGCTGCCGATCATCGCCAAGAAGTCCCAGATCCCCGTGATCGCCGACATCCACTTCCAGCCGAAGTACGTGTTCGCCGCGATCGAGGCAGGGTGCGCGGCCGTCCGGGTGAACCCCGGCAACATCAAGCGATTCGACGACCAGGTCAAGGAGATCGCGCAGGCGGCCAAGGACCACGGCACGTCGCTGCGCATCGGGGTGAACGCGGGATCGCTCGACAAGCGGCTGCTCGAGAAGTACGGCAAGCCGACACCGGAGGCGCTCGTCGAGTCGGCCGTGTGGGAGGCGAGCCTGTTCGAGGAGCACGACTTCCACGACTTCAAGATCTCGGTCAAGCACAACGACCCGGTCGTGATGGTGCGCGCCTACGAGCTCCTGTCGCAGCGCGGCGACTGGCCGCTGCACCTGGGGGTGACCGAGGCGGGGCCGGCGTTCCAGGGCACCATCAAGTCGGCCACGGCGTTCGGCGCCCTGCTGAGCCAGGGGATCGGGGACACGATCCGGGTCTCGCTGTCCGCGCCGCCGGTCGAGGAGGTCAAGGTCGGCCTGCAGATCCTGCAGTCTCTCAACCTGCGCGAGCGCAAGCTCGAGATCGTCTCCTGCCCGTCGTGCGGACGCGCCCAGGTGGACGTGTACTCACTGGCGGAGAAGGTGACCGCCGGGCTCGAGGGCATGGAGGTACCGCTGCGCGTGGCGGTCATGGGCTGCGTCGTCAACGGGCCGGGCGAGGCCCGCGAGGCCGACCTCGGCGTCGCGTCCGGCAACGGCAAGGGGCAGATCTTCGTCAAGGGCGAGGTCATCAAGACCGTGCCCGAGGCGATGATCGTCGAGACGCTCATCGAGGAGGCCATGCGCATCGCGGAGTCGATGCCGGCACCGGAGAACGACACGCAGACCGGCGCGCCGGTCGTCTCGGTGTCCTGACACAGACCTGGAGGCGGAGCGATGGGCTGGCGACCGGCGGTGCGCGACCCGCGCTCCACGCTGTCCGGCGGGTTCCGCCGCGGCCCTGCCGCACGGGTCCTCGGACCGGCGGACCTCGCGGCGGCGCGGCGCGTCTGTGCCGCGGACCCCGTCTCGTCGGTGCTCGCCGCCGCCCGGATCGACGTCGCGGACCGTTCGGGCATCGCGGCGGCGGGCGGTGAGCTGTGGGGCTTCCCGGAGTCGGGCCCCCTGGTCGCCGTGTGCTGGGCCGGAGCGAACCTCGTGCCGGTCGTCCCGGCCTCGCTCGGCCCTCGGACCGTCGACGACGCCGTCGCCGCCTTCGCCGCCGCCGCACGCGTCCAGGGGCGACGCTCCAGCTCGATCGTGGGTGAGCGGGCGGTGGTGCAGCGGCTGTGGGAGCTCCTCTCGCGCGTGTGGCCCGCGCCCCGCGAGGTGCGGATCGACCAGCCCTCGCTGGTGATCGACCGCGATCCGGACGTCGACCCGGACCCGCAGGTCCGTCGTTCCCGCGCCACGGAGATCGACCTGGTGCTGCCCGCCTGCGTGCGGATGTTCACCGAGGAGGTCGGCTATTCGCCGGTCGCCACCGGCGGTGGAGCGTACGCCGCCCGGGTGCGGTCGCTGATCGCCGAGGGACGCTCCTACGTGCGCGTCGCCGAGGAGCCGGACGGTGGCGGGGCCGCCGTCCTCTTCAAGGCCGAGCTCGGGGCGGTCGCCGGGGGAGTGGCGCAGGTCCAGGGTGTCTGGGTGGACCCGGCACGGCGCGGTGAAGGGCTCTCGGTGCAGGGCATGGCCGCCGTCGTCGCCCTGACCCGGCGCGACGTCGCCCCGACGGTCTCGCTGTACGTCAACTCGTACAACGCCCCGGCGCTCGCGGCCTACCACCGGGTGGGGTTCGAACGGGTCGGCACGTTCTCCACGGTCCTGTTCTGAGCCGTGGCAGGCCGGCCCCCGGCCCGGCCGCTCGCCGGTCAGCGCAGGAACTTCGAGGTGCGTCGGTCCGCCAGCACCTGACCTCCGGTCTGGCAGGTCGCGCAGTACTGCAGCGAGCTGTCCGCGAAGCTGACCTCGCGCACGACGTCGCCGCAGACCTCGCACCTCTCGCCGGTCCGTCCGTGCACCCGCATCCGTGACCGCTTGGCGTCCTTGAGCTGGGCCGCCGGACGGCCCGCCGACGCCTCCACGGCCTCGCGGAGTGTCGTCACGGTGGCGTCGTGCAGCGCGGTGACGTCGTCGTCGGTGAACGTCCGCGTCAGCCGGAAGGGGGAGACGCGGGCCGCGTGCAGGATCTCGTCGGAGTAGGCGTTGCCGATGCCGGCGATCACGTGCTGGTCCCGCAGCAGCCCCTTGACCTGCTGGCTGCGCGCCCCCAGCAGGTTGCCGAGCACCGCCGGTGTGAACTCCGGCGACAGCGGCTCCACGCCGAGGGTGCGCACCTGCTCGACGTCCAGGGGGTCGTGGACGACGTGGACGGCGAGCCGCTTGCGGGTGCCCGCCTCGGTGAGGTCGACGCCGCTGCCGTCGTCGAACCGTAGACGCAGCGCCAACGCGGCACCCTTGGACGACCCTCCCAGGCGGGGTCGCACGGGTGTGGTCGGCGCGGAGTCGTGCCACCGCACCCACCCGCCGCGGGCGAGGTGGCAGACCAGGTGCAGCGCGCCGTCGTCCGCCGACGAACCGGCGGCGGGCACGACGGCGAGGTCGAGCCACTTGCCGTGCCGCGTGGCGCCGCTGACCGTCCCGCCGACGAGGGCGTCGACCGGCGGGTCGTGCGTCTTGAGCGCGGCGATCGCCGCGACGTCGGCGGCGGCGACCGTGCGGCCGGACGTCCGTTCGTCGAGGAACCGGGCCAGCGCCTCGACCTCGGGCAGCTCGGGCATGGTCCCAGTGTCGCCGAAGCACCCCGTGCGCGCCGCTAGGCTGGGCCGCATGTCGATCGTGTCCGCCCGCAGCGCCGCTCGCCCCCGCGACCTGCTGAGGCTCTCCTCCCTGTTCGTCCGCACCCTGCGCGAGGACCCGGCCGACGCCGAGGTCGCCAGCCACCGGCTGCTCGTCCGGGCGGGCTACATCCGCCGCGCCGCCCCCGGGATCTACTCCTGGCTGCCGCTGGGACTGCGCGTCCTGGCGAAGATCGAGGCCGTCGTGCGCGAGGAGATGGACGCGATCGGGGCCCAGGAGGTCCACTTCCCGGCCCTGCTGCCGCGCGAGCCGTACGAGACCACCGGGCGCTGGACCGAGTACGGGCCCAACCTGTTCCGCCTGCGGGACCGCAAGGAGGCCGACTACCTGCTGGCCCCCACGCACGAGGAGATGTTCACGCTCCTGGTCAAGGACCTCTACTCGTCCTACAAGGACCTGCCGCTGGCGCTCTACCAGGTCCAGACCAAGTACCGCGACGAGGCCCGCCCGCGGGCCGGGCTGATCCGCGGCCGCGAGTTCATCATGAAGGACGCCTACTCGTTCGACATCGACGACGAGGGCCTGGCGCAGTCGTACGAGCGGCAGCGCGGCGCGTACCGACGGATCTTCGACCGGCTCGGCCTCGAGTACGTCATCGTCTCGGCGACGTCGGGCGCCATGGGCGGTTCCCGCTCCGAGGAGTTCCTCTCGCCGTCGCCGATCGGCGAGGACACCTTCGTGCGCTCGGCGTCGGGCTACGCGGCGAACGTCGAGGCCGTCGTGACGCCGGTGCCGGCCGCGCTGCCGTACGACGACGCCCCGGCCGCGCACGTCGAGGACACCCCCGACACCCCGACCATCGCGACCCTGGTGGACTTCGCGAACGCCCACCACCCGCGTGAGGACCGGCCCTGGACGGCCGCCGACACGCTGAAGAACGTGGTGCTCGCCGTCACGCAGCCGGACGGCGTCCGGGAGCTGCTCGTGGTCGGCGTGCCCGGGGACCGTGAGGTCGACGTCAAGCGGCTCGAGGCCGGACTGGCTCCCGCCGAGGCGGAGCCCGCCACCGACGCCGACTTCGCGGCCCACCCCGAGCTCGTCAAGGGATACATCGGGCCGGGCGTGCTCGGTCCGCAGGGCCAGCAGGTTCCCGACGAGTCCACCGCCGGCGCCGTGACCACGCGGTCCGCGATCCGGTACCTGCTCGACCCGCGCGTGGTCGCCGGGACGCGGTGGATCACGGGCGCCGACGCGCCGGGTCGGCACGTCTTCGACCTGGTCGCCGAGCGCGACTTCACCGCGGACGGCACGATCGAGGCGGCCGAGGTGCGCGACGGCGACCTCGCGCCGGACGAGTCGGGACCGCTGGAGCTGGCCCGAGGCATCGAGATCGGCCACATCTTCCAGCTCGGCCGCAAGTACGCGGAGTCCCTGGGGCTGAACGTGCTGGACCCGAACGGCAAGCAGACCACGGTCACCATGGGGTCCTACGGCATCGGCGTGACCCGGGTGCTGGCCGCGCTCGCGGAGGCCCACCACGACGACAAGGGCCTCGCCTGGCCGGCCCACGTGGCGCCGGCCCACGTGCACGTGGTCGCGACGGGCAAGGGCAGCGAGGTGTTCGACCAGGCCGCCGAGATCGCCGAGGCGCTGGCGGGACGCGGCGTCGAGGTCATCTACGACGACCGTCCGAAGGTATCGCCCGGCGTGAAGTTCAAGGACGCCGAGCTGTTCGGCGTGCCCCTGGTCGTCGTCGTGGGCAAGGGCCTGGCCGACGGCGTCGTCGAGGTCCGGCCGCGGACCGGCGACGCGGACCAGGTGGCGGTCGCCGACGTCGTCGACGTCGTCGCCGCGCGGGTCGAGGAGCTGCTCGCCTGAGCCGTGGACGGCGGGGCGGCACGGTCAGTCGTCCTGCTGCTCCGGCAGTCCGGGGAAGGTGACGGGCTCGGCGCCCCAGGCGTCGAGCGTGACGGCCGACTCCACGAGCAGGTCCACGAGGACCGCCCGGGTGTCGGGCGCCGTCGTGCCGACGAGGCTGGCGTAGTCCGTGGCGAGGCTCTCCTCGACGGACCGCACCACCGCTGCGGACTTGCCCTCCCGCGGCACGGTGTACGCGACCTGACGAGGGTCCTGGTCGGTGCGGCTCGTCCCGGCGACCAGCGCCCACGCCTGGCCACGGGCCGTGTGGGCGGCGGCTCGCTCGGCCAGGCGCTCGCGGGTGTCGCCGGAGGCCCGCGCGGCACGGACCCGCAGCGCGTAGCCCGCCGAGTCCTCCGACTCGATCAGCCTGCGCAGGTCGGCGGCCGTGAGTCCACGTGGCACCACGGCAGGCTCGTCGGAGTCGGGCACCGTGCTGGAGACCCCCTCCTCGACGGACGGCGACGGCGTCGGGTCCTCCTCGCTCGGTGCGGCGAGCAGGGAGAGCGCGGAGGCGCCGCCGTCGTCGCTCGCGCCGTCGTCGCCCTCGGCGTCGTCATCCTCGGCACCGGCGTCTGCCGCGACCGGGTCGGGCTCCGGCACCACCGGCGCGACCGGCGAGGGGACCTGCCCGTCGGTGTAGTCCACGACCCGGCCGGCGGAGACGGCCTGCGCCGCGCCGACCGAGGCGAGCAGCCGTGCGAGCGGACCGTCGGTCGTCGTGCCGGCCGCGGTGCGGCTGCGGCCCGAGGCGTCCACGAGCGCGTCGACGACGTCCTGCGGCACGACCGGTGGCGCCTCGCTGGGAGACGCCACCGGCGTGCCGTCGCTGTTCTCCGGCTCGAGGCCGGAGTCGTACACGCCCCCGAGCTCTGCGGCCTGCTCGCGTGACTGGGTGGCGACGAGCTCGAGCTCGGTGGTGAGCCGGGCGCGTCTGCCGTCGAGCGCCTGCACCGCCGACTCGGCCTGCTCGGCGACGTAGAGGGCGTCCGAGACGGCAGTACGGCGCACGATCTCCACGGAGTCGGGCACGGGCTCGGCGGGCGGGGGAGTCTCGAGCCGCAGCCCGCAGCCCGACAGGAGCACGGCGACGAGCACGCCGGCGGCGGTGGCCCGGCGTCGTCGTCGGTGGACCGGAGCAGGTGCGGGAAGCGGTTCCATCGTGCCTGATCTTGCCACGTCGGGGTGTGACGTTCCTCCACCTGCCGGGGCGGGTCGTTCGGCACGCGAGCGGCACCGCGTTCGTTAGGCTGGACGACGCACGACGTACAACGACACACCGGCCGCGGGACGTCCCGGCGCGGGAGAACCCACGGGAGGCATCCATGGCACCAGAGCGGAGCCATACCTCGGACGAACGCATCGGGTCGGTGGTCTCGCCCGTCGTCGAGGCCGCCGGGCTGCACCTGGAGGACGCGCGCGTCGTGCGGGCCGGGAACCGGTCGATGGTGCGGGTCACGGTGGACCTGCCGGACGACGAGGTCGGGAGCCTGGACTCGGACCGGCTCGGTGACGTGTCGCGGGAGATCTCGTCGACCCTGGACGACACGGACGTGGTGCGCGGCCAGTACACGTTGGAGGTCTCGACGCCGGGCGCCTCCCGCCCGCTGACGGAGCCGCGGCACTACCGCCGCGCCCGGACGCGGACGGTGCGGCTCACGCTGGCCGACGGCGGTACGACGACGGGTCGCCTGCGCGACGTCGTCGAGGCCGGCGACGGCCTGGTGCTGGTGCTGGACGGCGGTGCTCGCGTCCCGTTGTCGGACGTGCGCAAGGGCAAGGTCGAGGTCGAGCTGAAACGGCTCGAGGACGAGGACGCGGGCACGGCCCGCGACGGTGAGGAAGGCTGACGATGGACATCGACATGAGCACGCTGAGGCTGCTGGAGCGCGAGAGGGAGATCAGCCTGGACGTCCTGGTCGAGGCCATCGAGCAGGCGCTGCTCTCGGCCTACCACCGCACGCCGGACGCCTACCAGCAGGCCCGGGTCGAGCTCGACCGCCGGTCGGGCCACGTCACCGTGTACGCGCAGGAGGCGATCCGCACCCCGGACCCCGAGGACCCGGAGGGTCGTGAGCTGGTGGAGCTGGGGCCCGAGTTCGACCACACGCCCGCGAACTTCGGACGCATCGCCACCGCGACGGCCCGGCAGGTGATCGTCCAGCGTCTGCGCGACGCCGAGGACGACCAGGTGCTCGGCATGTTCCGGGGCAAGGAGGGCGAGGTCCTCGCCGGCGTCATCCAGCAGGGGCGTGACCCCCGGGTCATCCTCGTGGACGTCGGCGGCACCGAGGCGGTGCTGCCGCCGCACGAGCAGGTACCGGGCGAGGAGTACACCCACGGCGAGCGCCTGCGGGGCTACGTGGTGGAGGTCTCGCGGGGCATGAAGGGCGCCCAGGTCACGCTCAGCCGAACCCACCCGGGGCTCGTCCGCAAGCTGTTCGAGCTGGAGGTCCCGGAGGTCGCCGACGGGTCCGTGGAGATCACGGCCGTGGCCCGGGAGGCAGGGCACCGCACCAAGGTCGCGGTCCGCTCCAAGGTGGCCGGCCTCAACGCGAAGGGCGCCTGCATCGGCCCGATGGGCTCGCGCGTCCGGGCGGTGATGGCTGAGCTCCACGGCGAGAAGATCGACCTCGTCGACCACAGCGACGACCCGGCACGGTTCGTGGCGAACGCGCTGTCACCGGCACGTGTGAGCTCGGTCACCGTCGTCGACCCCGATGCTCGGGCCGCCCGCGCCGTCGTGCCGGACTACCAGCTCTCGCTGGCGATCGGCAAGGAAGGGCAGAACGCGAGGCTCGCCGCGAAGCTCACGGGCTGGCGGATCGACATCCGCTCGGACGAGGGGGCTGACGAGGCCGCAGCGGCCGCCTCCCCGGGCGAGGACGCCTGAGCTGGTCGAGAGCAATGACCAGTCGCGTTAGACTGACGGGGACCGGGCCGCGCGCCCTGGGCTCGGCACGCCCGCACCATCCCTCGCCGTCGACGGCAGGGCCGGTGCGTACCTGTGTCGGGTGCCGGGCCCGTGACCTGCGGTCGGAACTCCTGCGGCTGGTGATCGCGGCGTCCGACGGCGCACCTCGGGAAGCGACCCGGGTGGTCGTCGACGTGCGTGGGAGCCTGCCGGGGCGTGGAGCCTGGATCCATCCGGACCTCGCCTGCCTGGAGAGCGCCGTGCGACGGCGGGCCGTGCCGCGTGCTCTGCACGCTGCCGCTCCGCTCGACCTCGCGGGCGTCCGGGCATTTCTGGAGCAGCAGGACCGTTGACACCCCTGCGTGGCACAAGCCGCCACGCACGACACGACCGGACGCCATCGTCCGGCCGCACCACGCGTACATCGACAAGGAAGCGGGTCAGAAGCCGATGGGCACCCGATGAGTCCCCAGCGATGAGTACTCGGTACTAACGACGGTCCTGCCTGTTCTCGGTGGGGCCGAGACAGGAGAGATGTGGCGAAGATCCGCGTCCACGAGCTGGCGAAGCAGCTCGGAGTGGAAAGCAAGACCCTGATGGCCGAGCTGAAGGCGTCAGGTGAGTTCGTCCGTTCGGCGTCCTCGACGCTCGAGGCACCGGTCGAGCGCACCATGCGCAGCAAGTTCCAGGGCGCCGGTGGCGAGCAGGGCACGAAGAGCGCCCAGCCCACCCCGAAGAAGCCGGGAGCGCCCAAGCCGGGCGCTCGGAACGCGCCGGCCAAGCCGGCACCGGCAGAGCCTGCCGCCCCGGCGGCCGAGGCGGCCCCGAAGCAGGAGGCCGCGCCGAAGCCCGACGCTGCCCCGCGGCCCGAAGCCGCCCCGAAGCCGGGTGCGACGCGGCCCGACGCCGCCCCGGAGCCGACGCCCGAGGCCGACGCCGCGCCGAAGCCCGGTGCTGCGCCCAAGCCGGGTGCGGCGCCGAAGCCTGGTGCCGCACCCAAGCCGGGTGCCGCGCCGAAGCCCGGCTCCAAGCCTGGCGGTCAGCAGCGTTCCGGCGGTCGCGGTGGTCAGCCGCGCCCCGGCAACAACCCCTACGCCTCGAAGCAAGGCATGCAGCGCTCCGGCTCGCCGCGACCGGGGAACAACCCCTACGCGTCGCAGCAGGGCATGCAGCGTCCGCAGCGTGGCGAGGCAGCCCCGGCCCAGGGTGAGCGCCCGGGTGGTCCGCGTCCGGGTGGTCCTCGCCCCGCGGCGCCGCGTCCGGGCGGGCCTCGTCCCAACCCGGGCATGATGCCCGGCAAGACCAGCATGCCGCGTCCGGGCGAGCGCCCGGCAGCCGGTGGCCGCGGTGGCGGCGGTGGCCGTGGCCGTGGTGGCCAGGGCGGCGGTCCCGGTGGCCCCGGTGGTGCACCCGGCGGCGGGCGCGGAGGCTTCCGCCCCGGTGGCGGTGGCGGGTTCCGCGGTCGTGGCGGTGCCGGTCGTGGCAGCACGCAGGGTGCGTTCGGTCGCGCCGGCGGTCGTCCCGTCCGGGGGCGCAAGTCGAAGCGGGCGAAGCGCCAGGAGTTCGAGCAGATGCAGGCGCCGTCGCTCGGCGGCGTCAGCGTCCCGCGCGGCAACGGCAGCACCACGGTGCGTCTGCGCCACGGTGCGTCGCTCAACGACTTCGCCGACAAGATCGACGCGAACCCGGCCTCGCTCGTCACGGTGCTGATGCACCTGGGCGAGATGGCCACGGCCACGCAGTCCCTCGACGAGGACACATTCGCGACGCTGGGCGTCGAGCTCGGCTACCGGATCGAGATGGTCTCCGCCGAGGAGGAGGACCGCGAGCTGCTCGGGTCCTTCGACATCGACCTCGAGGCCGAGGAGGCCGGCGAGGACGACGCGGACCTGATGGCTCGACCGCCGGTCGTGACCGTCATGGGTCACGTCGACCACGGTAAGACGAAGCTCCTCGACGCCATCCGGTCCACCGATGTGGTGGCCGGTGAAGCGGGCGGGATCACCCAGCACATCGGTGCGTACCAGGTGCACACCGAGCACGAGGGTGCCGACCGTGCCGTCACGTTCATCGACACCCCGGGTCACGAGGCGTTCACCGCCATGCGTGCCCGTGGTGCCAAGGTCACGGACATCGCGATCCTCGTGGTGGCCGCGGACGACGGCGTCATGCCGCAGACGATCGAGGCGCTGAACCACGCCCAGGCGGCCGACGTGCCGATCGTGGTCGCGGTCAACAAGGTGGACAAGGAGGGCGCGAACCCGGACAAGATCCGGCAGCAGCTCACCGAGTACAACCTGGTGGCCGAGGAGTACGGCGGCGAGACGATGTTCGTCGACGTCTCCGCGCTGCAGCGCCAGGGCATCGACAGCCTGCTCGAGGCCGTGCTGCTCACCGCGGACGCGGCGCTCGACCTCCGGGCCAACCCGGAGAAGGACGCCCGTGGTGTCGCGATCGAGGCGCACCTGGACAAGGGTCGCGGTTCCGTCGCGACCGTGCTCGTGCAGTCCGGCACGCTGAACGTCGGCGACGCGATCGTCGCCGGCACGGCGCACGGCCGGGTGCGCGCGATGTTCGACGAGCACGGCGAGTCCGTCCGGCAGGCGGGCCCGGCACGTCCGGTCCTGGTGCTGGGCCTGGCGTCCGTGCCGGGCGCCGGTGACACTTTCCTGGTGGCGCCGGACGAGCGCACGGCCCGTCAGATCGCCGAGAAGCGCGAGGCGGCCGAGCGTGCCGCCCTCCTGGCGAAGCGCCGCAAGCGCATCAGCCTCGAGGACTTCACCAAGGCGCTCGAGCAGGGCAAGGTCGAGACCCTCAACCTGGTCCTCAAGGGCGATGTCTCCGGTGCCGTCGAGGCCCTGGAGGACGCGCTGCTCAAGATCGACGTGGGCGACGAGGTGGACCTGCGCGTCATCCACCGCGGCGTCGGCGACGTCACGCAGAACGACGTGAACCTGGCCACGGTGGACAACGCCGTGATCATCGGCTTCAACGTCCGCTACGGCGAGCGTGTCGAGGACCTGGCGGAGCGCGAGGGCGTCGACGTCAAGTTCTACTCGGTCATCTACCAGGCGATCGACGAGATCGAGGCAGCGCTCAAGGGCATGCTCAAGCCCGAGTTCGAGGAGGCGAAGCTCGGCAGCGCCGAGATCCGCCAGGTGTTCCGTTCCTCGAAGTTCGGCAACATCGCCGGTTCGATCGTCCGGTCCGGCACGATCAGGCGAAACACGAAGGCGCGCGTCCTGCGCGACGGCAAGGTCGTCGGTGACGACCTGAACGTGGAGTCGCTGCGTCGCGAGAAGGATGACGTCACCGAGGTCCGCGAGGGCTTCGAGTGCGGTATCGGTCTCGGGTCGTTCAACGACGTCACCGAGGGCGACATCATCGAGACCTTCGAGATGCGCGAGATCCCGCGCGACTGAGGTCCGCACGTCCGACGGCGTCCCGCCCGTCCCGCTGATCCCGGCGGTGCGTGCGGGACGCCGTCGGCGTCACGAGAGGGAGTACGGATGAGCGAGAACCCACGGGCCCGCAAGCTGGCGGACCGCATCAAGGAGATCGTCGCGCAGCTGCTCGACACGCGGATCAAGGACCCGCGGCTCGGGTTCGTCACGGTCACGGACGTCCGTGTCACGGGCGACCTGCAGCAGGCCGCGGTGTTCTACACGGTCTACGGCGACGACGAGGACCGGCTCGGCACGGCGGCGGCGCTCGAGAGCGCCAAGGGCATGATCCGGTCCGAGGTCGGCAAGCAGACGCAGACGCGCCTGACGCCGAGCATCGAGTTCCACCTGGACTCGGTGCCGGAGACGGCCGCGCACCTCGACGCCGCCCTGCTCGAGGCACGGCGTCGCGACGCCGAGCTGGCGGCGTTGCGAGAGGGCAAGGAGCCGGCCGGGGAGGCCGACCCTTACCGCACGGCTGACGACGACTGACGTGGCCGAGCAGCGCCCCCGGCCGCCGCGCCGGCCCACCGCGGCTGACGGCTTCCTCGTCGTCGACAAGCCCGCCGGCCTGACGAGCCACGACGTCGTCGGCCGGTGCCGGCGGCTGGCCGGGACGCGCAAGGTCGGCCATGCCGGGACGCTCGACCCGATGGCCACCGGCGTGCTCGTCGTCGGCGTCGGCCGGGCGACCCGCCTCCTGACGTACGTGGTGGGGGCCGACAAGGCCTACGACGCGACGATCCGGCTGGGCGTCGGCACCACCACGGACGACGCCGAGGGTGAGGTGGTCTCGACGCCCGGGGTCGGTGCCGGGATCGACGGTGCCGACCTCGACCGGGAGGTCGCGGCCCTGACCGGGGACATCCAGCAGGTGCCGACCACCGTCAGCGCGATCAAGGTCGACGGTCGGCGCGCCTACGACCGCGCCCGTGCCGGCGAGGACGTCGAGCTCGCGGCCCGTCCGGTGACGGTGAGCGCGTTCGACGTCCGTGCCGTGCGTCCGGGCGTGACGGCGGACGGCACCTCGGTGGTGGACCTCGACGTGAGCGTCGTGGTCTCCTCGGGGACCTACGTGCGCGCCCTCGGCCGCGACCTGGGCACAGCCCTCGGCACGGCCGGGCACCTCACCGCGCTGCGCCGCACACGGGTGGGCGGCTACGGGCTGGCCGCCGCGTGCACCCTGGCCGAGATGGAGGCGCAGGCCGATGCCGACGGCGTCCTGGCCACCCTCACGCCGGCCGACGCCGCACGGGTCTCGTTCGAGGTCCGCGAGCTGACGGCGGCCGAGACGACGGCGCTGGGCTACGGCCAGTGGGTCGCCCCCTCGGGTGCGGAGGGGACGCAGGCCGGGATCGGTCCCGACGGCACCCTCGTGGCGCTCCTGGAGGACACCACGCGACGGGGCGAGCGCCTGGCGCGACCGGTCCTGGTGCTGGCGCCGGCCGGCTGACGGTCCATCTGCCCTGCGGCACGTGACTATCCTGGTCCGTCGGTGTCACCCGCGGCGCCCCCACGAGATCCCGAGCGAGGAGCACGATCGGCGTGCAAGTGTTCACGGACCTGGACCAGGTCCCCGACGGCTTCGGACCGTCGGCCGTCACGATCGGCAACTTCGACGGCGTCCACCGCGGCCACCAGGCGGTCCTCGGGCGGCTGGTGCGGCTCGCGCACGCCGACGGCCTCGCTGCCGTCGCCGTGACGTTCGACCCGCACCCCGCCGTCGTGCACCGTCCGCAGGCCGCTCCGGAGCTCCTCACCGGGCTCGCCGACCGGCTGGACCTCCTGGCGGCGACGGGGCTCGACGCCGTGCTGGTCATCCGGTATTCGCTCGGGTTCGCGGCGCAGGGCCCGCAGGAGTTCGTCACGCGGTACCTCACCGAAGGTCTCGGCGCCCGCAGCGTGGTCGTCGGCCACGACGTCCGGTTCGGTCGCGACAACGCCGGCACGCTGGCGACGATGGTCGAGCTCGGCGGTGAGCACGGGTTCGAGGTCGTGGCGGTCGACGACGTGGGCGAGTGCCTCCCGGAGTCGGCCGGCGCACGGCAGCGCTGGTCGAGCTCGGCGGCGCGTGCCCTGCTCGCCGAGGGTGACGCCGCCCAGGCCGCCGACGTGCTCGGCCGCCCGCACCGGGTGCGGGGGACCGTCGTCCACGGCGACGCGCGCGGACGCGAGCTCGGCTTCCCGACCGCGAACCTCGGCGGGATCGCCGGGATGGTGCCCGCGGACGGCGTGTACGCGGGCTGGCTGCGGCGCCCCTCGCTCGCCGCGGAGGAGCCCGGCCACCCCGACGTCCGGCTGCCGGCGGCGATCTCGATCGGGACCAACCCGACGTTCGACGGGGTCGAGCGACGCGTCGAGGCGTACGTGCTCGACCGCACGGACCTGGACCTGTACGACGAGGAGGTCGTCCTCGAGCTCGTCGAGCACCTGCGGCCCACCCTGCGGTTCGACGGGATCGAGCCGCTCGTGAAGCAGATGCACGACGACGTCGCGCGAGCCCGGTCGGTCCTCGTCGCCTGAGGCGGTGACGCCGGTCACCCGGCCCGGCGAGCGGGCCCCGCGCTGCTACGATGAGCGGTGCCGTAGTTCGGCCGCGGATCCAGAGCGCCCCGGTGAAGAAGTCCCGGAGCACCGCGCAACGACACCAGAGGGAGAGCCATGCCGCTCGACGCTGCCACCAAGCAGTCCATCATCACCGAGTACGCGACTCACGAGGGCGACACCGGCTCGCCCGAGGTGCAGATCGCGCTGCTGACGCAGCGCATCAACGACCTGAACGAGCACCTCAAGGAGCACAAGCACGACCACCACTCGCGTCGTGGCCTCCTGCTGCTCGTCGGCCAGCGCCGCCGCCTGCAGGGCTACCTGCAGAAGATCGACATCGTGCGCTACCGCGCGCTCATCGAGCGCCTCGGCCTGCGCCGCTGACATCACCTCGCCGGCCCGGCCCTCTCGCAGGGGCCGGGCTGGTCTGGTGTGATGTCCTGGTAAGACACCCACACCGCGCCGCCGGGCCGTCGTCCGGTCCTCGGTAGTGGCCCCCCGAACCGCCCGGTACGTCCGGTGTGCGGGTTCCGTGGGCCTCGATCGAAGACCGTCGCTCGGATGGCGGCGCCTTCGAGAATCAGGAGGGCACCCGTGGAGGGTCCCGAGATCACTTCCGCCGAGGCCGTCATCGACAACGGCCGCTTCGGCACCCGCACCATCCGTTTCGAGACGGGCCGGCTGGCCCGTCAGGCCGCCGGCGCCGTCGCGGCCTACCTCGACGGCGACACGATGCTGCTGTCGACCACCGCCGTCGGTAAGCACCCCAAGGACCACTTCGACTTCTTCCCGCTGACGGTGGACGTCGAGGAGCGGATGTACGCCGCCGGTCGCATCCCCGGGTCGTTCTTCCGTCGCGAGGGACGTCCGTCCACCGAGGCGATCCTCACGTGCCGCCTCACGGACCGCCCGCTGCGCCCGCTGTTCGTCAAGGGGCTGCGCAACGAGGTCCAGATCGTCATCACGGTCATGGCTCAGCACCCGGACGACGCCTACGACGTCCTGGCGATGAACGCCGCGTCCGCGTCCACGCAGATCTCCGGTCTGCCGTTCTCGGGCCCGGCCGGCGCCGTGCGCATCGCGCTCGTCGACGACCAGTGGGTCGCGTTCCCGAAGCACTCCGACAAGGAGCGCGCCGTCTTCGAGATGGTCGTGGCGGGCCGCAAGGTCACCACGGCCGACGGCAGCGACGACGTGGCCATCGCGATGATCGAGGCCGAGGCCACCGACGACGCCTGGAACCTCATCCGTTCCGAGGGCGCCACGGCGCCCACCGAGCAGGTCGTGGCCGAGGGTATCGAGGCCTCCAAGCCGTTCATCGCCGCGCTGTGCGACGCCCAGATCTCCCTGGCGCAGCAGGCCGCGAAGGACGTCCAGGAGTTCCCGCTGTTCCCGGAGTACGCCGACGACGCGTACTCAGCGGTCGAGTCGGCCGTGTCGGGCACGCTGCGCGACGCGCTGTCGATCGCCGACAAGCAGGAGCGCGAGGGGCGTCTCGACGAGATCAAGTCGCAGATGCTCGGCGAGCTGCAGGCGGGCTTCGACGGCCGCGAGAAGGAGCTGTCGGCCGCCTACCGCTCGCTGCAGAAGCAGCTGGTGCGTCAGCGCGTCCTCACCGAGGGCGTGCGCATCGACGGTCGTGGGCTGGCGGACATCCGCACGCTGTCGGCCGAGGTCGAGGTGCTGCCCCGGGTGCACGGCTCGGCGCTGTTCGAGCGCGGCGAGACGCAGATCATGGGCGTCACCACGCTGAACATGCTGCGCATGGAGCAGCAGATCGACTCGCTCGGGCCGGTCACGCGCAAGCGCTACATGCACAACTACAACTTCCCGCCGTACTCGACGGGCGAGACGGGTCGCGTCGGCAGCCCGAAGCGTCGCGAGATCGGCCACGGCGCGCTCGCCGAGCGTGCCCTGGTACCGGTCCTGCCGAGCCGCGAGGAGTTCCCCTACGCGATCCGCCAGGTCTCCGAGGCACTCGGCTCCAACGGGTCGACATCGATGGGCTCGGTCTGCGCCTCGACGCTCTCGCTGCTCAACGCCGGTGTGCCCCTGAAGGCCCCTGTGGCGGGCATCGCGATGGGACTCGTCTCCGACACGGTGCCGTCGGGCGACGGCGAGGAGGTCCGTTATGCGGCGATGACCGACATCCTGGGTGCCGAGGACGCGTTCGGCGACATGGACTTCAAGGTCGCCGGTACCCGCGAGTTCGTCACGGCGATCCAGCTCGACACCAAGCTGGACGGCATCCCGGCGTCGGTCCTGACGGCCGCGCTGGGTCAGGCGCGCGACGCGCGCCTGACGATCCTGGACGTCCTCGCCGAGGCGATCGACGTGCCGGACGAGATGTCGCCGAACGCACCGCGCGTCATCGCCGTCAAGGTCCCCGTGGACAAGATCGGCGAGGTCATCGGGCCCAAGGGCAAGATGATCAACCAGATCCAGGAGGAGACCGGCGCCGACATCTCCATCGAGGACGACGGCACGGTCTACATCGGCGCGACCGACGGCCCGTCGGCCGAGGCCGCGCGCGCGGCGATCAACGCGATCGCCAACCCGCACGTGCCGGAGGTCGGCGAGCGCTTCGTCGGCACGGTCGTCAAGACGACGTCGTTCGGTGCGTTCATCTCGCTCTCCCCGGGCAAGGACGGGCTGCTGCACATCAGCCAGCTCCGCAAGCTCGTGGGCGGCAAGCGGGTCGAGAACGTCGACGACGTGCTGTCCATCGGCCAGAAGATCCAGGTCGAGATCGGTGAGATCGACCCGCGGGGCAAGCTCTCGCTCGTCGCCGTCACCGAGGACGACGAGAAGGCCGAGGCCGCGACAGGGGCCGACGAGCAGTCCGAGCCGCAGGGCGAGGCCTGATCGACCGTATGAGCCAGCACCTCCCGCTCGTCGGAGCGGGCCAGCCCGGTGCCGAGCTGACCGCCGGGCAGGACGGCGCGACGATCCGTCGCAGCGTCCTGCCCGGCGGTGTGCGTGTGCTCACCGAGCACATGCCAGGGCTCCGTTCGGCCACCGTCGGGGCCTGGGTCGGGGTCGGTTCGCGCGACGAGACCGACGGCCACCACGGTTCCACGCACTTCCTCGAGCACCTGCTCTTCAAGGGCACCCGCACCCGCTCCGCGCTCGACATCGCCGAGGCGTTCGACGCCGTCGGCGGCGAGGCGAACGCCGCCACCGGCAAGGAGTACACCTGCTACTACGCGCGGGTGCTCGACGACGACGTCCCCATGGCGATCGAGGTGATCGCCGACATGGTCACCTCCGCGCGCCTCGACGCCGACGAGCTCGAGACCGAGCGTGGCGTCATCCTCGAAGAGATCGCGATGACGGACGACGACCCGGGCGAGGTCGTCCACGAGGAGTTCGCCGCGGCGGCCCTCGGCACGCACCCGCTCGGCCGCCCGATCGGCGGGACCCCCGACACGATCCGCGCCGTGCCTCGCGACGCGGTGCTGGAGCACTACCGGTGGCACTACCGCCCGGAGACCCTCGTGGTCGCCGCGGCCGGCGGCGTGGACCACGACACGATCGTGCAGCAGGTCGGTGACGCGCTCGTGGCCGGCGGGTGGGACCTCGATCCGGCGGGCCTGCCTCGTGGGCGTCGGTCGAGCGCCCCGGACGCCGTCGGCGTGCCCGCCGCCGGCGTCGAGCTGACGATCCGCCGGCAAGTCGAGCAGGCCAACGTGATCGTCGGCGGCACCGGGCTCAGCGCCTCCGACGACCGGCGGTTCGCCTCCACGGTGATGCACGCCGCACTCGGTGGCGGGATGTCGTCCCGGTTGTTCCAGGAGATCCGGGAGAAGCGCGGCCTGGCGTACGCCACCTACTCGTTCGGGCAGGGGCACGGCGGGCTGGGGCTGTTCGGTCTCTACGCCGGATGCGCCCCCGGCAAGGTCGACCAGGTCACCACGCTGATGGTGGCCGAGCTGGAGCGTCTCGCGGCCGACGGCATCACGGACGCCGAGCTCGAGCGTTCCGTCGGTCAGCTCTCCGGCGGCATGGTCCTCGGCCTGGAGGACTCCGGGTCGCGCATGAGCCGGCTGGGCCGCGCGGAGCTCGTGCTCGGCGAGCTCGTGACGGTCGACGAGTCGTTGGCACGCATCCGTGCCGTCACCGCCACCGACGTGCGGGAGCTGGCCGCCGATCTCGCGTCGCGCCCGCGCTCGGTGGTGCGTGTCGGCCCCTTCGGAGAATGAGGAGACCATCGTGAGCACCAGCAGCACCGTCCGTGTGGCGGTCATCGGCGCCGCCGGGCGCATGGGCGCCCAGACGTGTGCCGCCGTCGAGGAGGCGGACGGCCTCGAGCTCGTCGCCCGCCTGGACGCGGGGGACGACGTCGAGGTCGGGGTCCGGGACGCCGGCGCGGACGTCGCGGTGGACTTCACGGTCCCGGCGGTGACGGAGGCCAACGTCCATGCCGCCCTGGACGCCGGGGCCCACGTGGTGGTCGGTACCACCGGGTGGGACGACGCGTCCCGAGGCCGGGTGGTGGAGCACCTCGAGCGGCTGGACGCCGAGGGCACCGGTGGGGGGCTCGGGGTGCTCATCGCACCCAACTTCGGGCTCTCCGCGGTGCTCGCGATGACGTTCGCGGCCAAGGCGGCGCGCTACTTCGAGTCGGCCGAGGTCGTCGAGCTGCACCACCCGGACAAGGTCGACGCGCCCTCCGGCACGGCCCGCCACACCGCCGCGGCGATCGCTTCCGCCCGGGCCGACGCCGGGCTCGGCCCGTCGCCCGACGCGACCCAGGACGGCTGGGACGCACGGGGTGCGGACGTCGACGGCGTCCGGGTGCACGCGGTGCGGCTGCGCGGGCTGGTGGCACACGAGGAGATCCTCTTCGGCAACGCCGGTGAGCAGCTGACGATCCGCCAGGACTCCTTCGACCGGGCCAGCTTCATGCCGGGCGTCCTGGTGGCCGTTCGCGAGATCACCTCTCGGCCCGGCCTGACCGTGGGCCTCGAGAACGTGCTGGACCTGTCGTGACCGACGGCGGCGCTCCGGAGGGCGTCCGGCGCAGGCTGCCTCGCGGGCTGGTCGGCGCGCTCGCCGTCACCGCCCTCCTGGCGCTGTACGTGGTGGCGATCGCGGAGCGCGGCGCAGCCATGCTGGGCAGCGGCGAGCCGCTGCTGATCGGCATCGGCCTCGCCGTGCTGGTCATCCCGCTGCTGGTGATCGGGCTCGTCGCCCGTGAGTTCTGGCTGGCCGCACGCGTGCAGCGCATGGCTGACGAGCTGGCGGCGGACGGCCAGCTCCCGGTGGACGATCTTCCGCGCTCTGCGGGCGGCAGGATCGACCGGGCGGCCGCGGACGCGGCGTTCGCGCAGTTCCGGGACGCGGTGGACGCCGCGCCGAAGGACTGGCGCACCTGGTATCGCCTGGCCTTCGCCTACGACGCTGCGGGGGACCGCCGTCGTGCGCGCGCCGCCCTGCGGCAGGCCTCGGCGCTCTTCAGGCCGCGCGACTGACGCCGGCAGCCCTCCTGTGCCCGGCGGGCTACCGCCCCGGGTCGGTCCCGACCGCCGCCGGGTCCTGCGGGAACGCGCCGCGCGCCACGAGCACGACGACGCACGCCACGGCGACCACGCCCGCACCCGTCAGTGCCAGCACGCTGCCGCCAGGACCGGCCACGACGCCGGCCCCGAGGGCGGCCCCGAGGCCGATGCCGAGGTTCGAGGTCCCGTTGACGAACGCCCCGGCGACGTCCGCCGTCGCGCCCTGCGTGCGCAACGCCGCCGCCTGGAAGGTCGCGGGGATCGCCCCGAACGCGGCGAGCCACACGCCGCCGGCCACGAGGACGCCCACCGGCTGGGGCAGGACCAGGGCGAGGACGGTCAGCGAGCCGACGATCGTGGCCATCGCCGTGATGGTCAGGGCGCGGGGCGTGCGGTCCAGGTAGCGGGCCGCCGCCCACAGCCCGACGAGCCCCAGTGCGCCGAAGAGCAGGAGCACGGGACCGACCGCCGCCTCGGACAGCCCGGTCGCCAGCAGCAGCACCGAGACGTAGGTGTACACGGTGTAGTGCCCGCCGAACAGCACCGTGTTGGTGCCGACGACGACGCCCAGCCGCCGGCGTCCCTGGCGGGCGGCCGAGCGGTCGCGAGCCGGCGGCGGGCCGACGTCGACCGCGGGCAGCAGGCGTGCCACCAGCACCGCCGTGAGGGCGCAGACGCCACCGAGCAGCGCGAACGACCAGCGCCAGCCGACCGCCGTGCCCAGCGACGTCGAGAGCGGCACGCCCAGGACGAATCCCATCGTGCCGCCGGCGGTGACGAGCGTCAGTGCCCGGCCGGTGTACAGCGGACCCACGAGGCGGGCGGCGTACGCGATCGACACCGAGAAGAAGACGGCGTGGCCGATCCCGCCGATGGTGCGTCCGGCCGCCATGACGGCGTAGGTCGGGGCGACGGCGACGAGCAGGTTGCCGGCCACGTAGGTGGCGAGCGTGACCAGGAGCAGCGGCTTGCGCGGGAACCGTTGCGTGGCCAGGGTCAGCGGGACGGCACAGACCGCGACGACGAGGGCGTAGACGGTGACGAGGAGCCCGGCCGTCGACTCGGAGACGCCGACGCCGCGGGCGAGCTGCGGCAGCAGGCCGACGGGCAGCACCTCGGTGGTGATGGCGACGAAGTTCGCCACCGCCAGGACCGTGATCCCGCCGGCGGCGTCGCGGACGGTGCGGGTGGAGGAGGCTGACGGCGGCACCGACTCATCGTGTCATCCTCACCGGCCGCCGCTCCCGCGCACGCGCTGCCGTGCACGGACGCGGGAGCGCTCGTAGCCTGAGCGCAGGTCAGCAGTCGACGACGAGAGGATCGCGCATGGCGCCCGACGACGGGGAGGCCGGGACGCAGGACGGCGCCGGCGGCACGTTCCGCAACCCGTTCCGACGGGTCTGGTGGCTGCCCGTGGTCCGCGGGATCGCCTTCGTGGTGCTCGGGCTGCTGCTGATGATCGAGCCGCTCGGTGAGCTCGAGGTGCTGCGGTTGCTCGTCGGCGCGTTCCTCGTGCTCGACGCGGTGCTGGTGGTGGTGCAGTGGTTCGTGCACCGCCGTCAGGTCGGCTCGGCGTGGTGGCTGGCGCAGGCGGGCGTCAACGTCCTCTTCGGCGTGGCCGTCGCGTTCTGGCCCGACCTGGAGCCGACGCCGCTGTACTACGTCCTGGCCAGCTGGGCGATCGTGCTCGGGATCGTCACCGTCGTCGGGGGCGCCGCCCTGGCCCGCAACCGTGACCTCGGCTGGCCGTGGATGATCACGTTCGGCCTCACGGCGGGTCTCTTCGGTCTGCTGCTCGTCACCCGCCCGCTCGACCTGCTGGACGTGCTGCGGCTGGTGACCATCGTGTTCGCGCTGTTCGCCTTCGTGGCGGGCTCGATCCACCTGGTGTCCGGGTTCGCGGTCCGCTCGGTCTCCCGCGAGCTGTGGGGGCTGCGAGAGCAGGCGGAGCGGGTCGGCGCCGTCGTGACGGGCGGCTCGGTGCTGGGCTCCGCGAACCCGCAGGCCGCCCCGGCGGCGGTGGCCGGGCCGGCGTCGCGGGGGACCACGGACGGTCCGCCGTCCGTCTCGACCCCCGTGGACGACACGACCGGGGGCGACGAGCCGCGGGAGACGCCCGGAGGTGCCGGCAGGGTCAGATGACCGCCGACCAGCGGCGCTCGACGACGTCCCGCGCGCCGGTGGCGAGCGCACGGTCGACGCCGTCGGGACCGAGGCCGGACGAGGACAGGAAGCGTTCGCGGCCCTCGTCGCCGTCGAGCACCCAGGTGACGACCTCCTGCGAGCCGTCGGTGCGCAGCCGGTCGACGGCGGCGGCGAGCAGTCGGGACCCGTGCCCGGCGAGCCGGTGGTCCGGGGCGACCTCCAGGGCCATGACCTGTCCTGGGCCGACGGCGGCGAAACCGACGACCCGCGGTCCGTCCAGCGCGACGAGCACGGCGAAGCCCGGCCCGGGCGGCCGCGAGATCGCGTCCGTCCACCGCTCCACCATGGTCTGCTCGTCGAGGGCGTCGACGGCGTCACCGAGCGTGTCGGCGTGGGTCGCCCGCCAGGCCTCGACCTGGACCCGCGTCACCGCTTCCTCGTCGCCGGGGACTGCGGGGCGGACGGAGACGTCGGCGGTCTCGCGGAACAGTGCCATGGGCACCACCCTAGGTGCTCGTCAGTCGTCGGCGGGCGCCGCGGCCCGGTGTTGCGGGGGCCGGACCTGGCCCGCCACCGCGAGGCTGAGCACCACGGCGCCGCAGATGACGAGCAGGGCCGAGCGCACGCCCACCTGGTCGGCCAGCAGGCCGAGCAGGGGTGGGGCGGCAAGCATCGCCACGGTCGAGAACGAGGTCGCGACCGCGACGCGGGGCGCGGCGTGGGTAGGTTCGTCGGAGGCCGCGGAGATGGCGATCGGGTTCGCGAGCGCGGCGCCGCAGCCCCAGAGCACGATCCCGGCCCAGGCCAGGGCGAGGGTGGGCGAGAGCCCGAAGAGGAGCAGCCCGAGCAGCGCGGACGCCCCCGACACGCGGAGCACGGTCACCCTCCCGTAGCGGTCGATCAGGCCTGTGCCCGCGAACCGGACGACGGTCATCGACGCGACGAACGTCCCGTAGGCGACGGCGCCGACCGCCTCGCGGGCGGCGAACCCGTCGACGACGGCGAGGGACAGCCAGGTCCCGGCGGACCCTTCCGAGAGGGACGCGGCGAGGAGCACCAGACCCACCAGCAGCGTGCGGGGCTCGCGCCAGGCGGCCATGGCGGCTCGCACCCCGCCGCCGCGACGCGCTGGTGCTCCGTCGGCGGGCGCCTGGTCGCGGGGCGGGGCCAACCTCGTCGAGGGGACGACGAGCAGGGCACGCACGACGGTCACGACGGCGACCACCACGACGAGCTGGACGGCGACGTGCGCTCCCGACCAGGCGAAGGCGGCGCCGACGAGCGCACCGAGGGCGGCCCCGACGGAGAACGCCGCGTGGAAGTGGGGGAGGATGGCCCGCCCGACGGCACGTTCCACGCCGGCGGCACTGATGTTGATGGGGATGTTGGTCAGGGCTCCGCACATCCCGTTCAGGCACGCCCCGACGGCGAACAGCGGGATGTTGGCGGTGGTCGTCGCGAGCGCGAGGAGCCCGAAGCCCACCGCGTTGCCCGCCGTGGCCGCGACGAGCGTGCGCCGGCTGCCGAACCGCGCGACGACGGCCCCGGCGACGAGCACCGCGAGGAGCGAGCCGGCTCCGCCGACGACCAGGAGCGAGCCGAGCTGGCCCGCGCTGAGCCCCAGCTCGGACCGGATCGAGGGCAGGCGGCTCATCCAGGACGTGCCCAGCACACCGAACAGCGCGAACTGCGCCATGAGCGACCAGCGGGCGAGAGCCACCTCGGGGCGCGGGGAGGTGGGTCGTGCGCCCGGCCTCAGCCCCACCCGAGCGCCCGCAGGCCGGCGGCGGCGGCCGCCGCGAGCACGACCACCACGATGAACGGCGCCCGCAGGGCCAGGGCGACGGCTGCGACCGCGAGGGCCGGGACGCGGGCGTCGACGACGACCAACGAGCCGTCGGCGAACGTCTGCACGACGACCAACGAGACGAGCAGTGCCACGGTCACGAGCGTCGACGTGCGCTGCACCCGCTGGGTGGCCAGCCAGTGCTCCGGTATCAGGTGGCCGGCGAGCTTCAGGCCGAAGCTGGCGAGCGAGGCGAGGAGCACGGTGATCCACAGCATGGTCGTGGTCATCGGTCGTCCTCGCTGGTCGTGCGGCGCGGTGCGGCAGGGGCGACGGCTCCGGCCACGACGGCGACGGCCGCCGCGGCGAGCACCGGGACCCCGGCCGGCGCGACCGGGACCAGCGCCAGCGTGACCACGACGGCCAGCCCTGCCACGACCTGCGCCCGGCGCTCGGCGAGGCGGGGCCACACCAGCGCGAGGAACGCCGCCCCCGCGGCAGCGTCGAGGCCCCACGCCCGCGGGTCGCCGAGGGCGTCACCGGCCAGCGCACCCGCCAGCGTGAAGGCGTTCCACAGCACGAAGACCCCGACGCCGGCCGTCCAGAACCCGGCGCGGACCGCCGCGGGCGTGCGCTGCCCGACGGCGACCGCCGTCGACTCGTCGATCGTCAGATGGGCGGCTGCCGCCCGGCGCCAGCCCCGCAGGGACAGCAGAGGGGAGACGACGGCGCCGTAGAGCATGTTGCGCGCACCGAGCAGCGTCGACGTCGCCACCGCCGCGACGGGCGACCCGCCGGCGGCGACGACGCCGATGAGGGCGAACTGGGAGCCGCCCGTGAACAGCAGGAGGCTCAGGACGGCGGTCTGCGCCACGGTCAGGCCGGCGACCACGGCCAGGGCGCCGAACGAGATCCCGTACAGGCCCGTGGCCACGGCCACGCTGACGCCCTGCCGGACGGCGGCGGAGACCTCGGGAGAGGATGGACGGCTCACGGCCACAGGAAACCATGGTCCGGGGGGCTCGTCACAACGCGACGTACACCGTCTCCAGGTACTCCTCCAGTCCGGCTGCCCCGCCCTCGCGACCCAGACCGGACAGCTTGACCCCGCCGAACGGTGCGCTCGCGTCCGAGACCATGCCGCGGTTGATGCCGATCATGCCCGCGTCGATCTCGTGCGCGGCCCGCATCGCGAGGTCCACGTCGCGGGTGTAGGCGTAGGCGGCGAGGCCGTACTCGGTCCCGTTGGCCAGGGCGATCCCCTCGTCGACGTCGTCGAAGGCGACGACGGGCGCGACGGGGCCGAAGATCTCCTCGGTGACGCAGCGGGCGTCGGCAGGGGTGCCCGCGAGCACGGTGGGGGAGTAGAAGTAGCCCTTGCGGTCCGGCCGCGCGCCACCCGCGACCGCACGCGCACCGCGATCGGTCGCGTCGGTCACGAGCTCGTCGACCTTGTCGACGGCGCTCGCGCCGATCAGAGGGCCGACGTCGTGTCCCTCAGCACCCGGACCCACGCTCAGCCCGGCGAACCGCTCGGCGAGCCGTTCGGCGAACTCGTCCGCGAGCGAGCCGTGCACCAGGAAGCGGTTGGCCGCGACGCAGGACTGTCCGCCGTTGCGCAGCTTGGCGACCATCGCGCCCTCCACGGCTGCGTCGAGGTCGGCGTCGGCGAAGACGACGAACGGCGCGTTGCCGCCCAGCTCCATGGAGCAGTTGAGCACCTGCTCGGCGGCCTGCCCGAGCAGGACCCGCCCGACGCCCGTCGACCCTGTGAACGAGAGCTTGCGCAGGCGGCCGTCGGCGATCACCGGCTCGGTCACCGTCTTCGCCGACGACGTGGGCACCACGTTCACCACGCCGGTGGGCAGGTCCCGTGCGGCGAGCTCCGCACGGAGGATCTCGGCGACCGCCATGGTGGTCAGCGGCGTGAGCTGCGCGGGCTTGATCACCACCGGGCACCCCGCGGCGAGGGCGGGTCCGATCTTGCGCGTGGCCATGGCGATCGGGAAGTTCCACGGCGTGATCAGCAGCGACGGGCCGACGGGCCGGCGGTGCACGAGCTGGTGGTTGCTCCCGGCCGGCGCGGTGCGCATCATCCCTGGCGCCCGCACCGCCTCCTCCGCGAACCAGCGGAAGAACTCGGCACCGTACGCGACCTCGGCCCGGGACTCGGCGAGCGGCTTGCCGCCCTCCGCGGTGATGAGTGCGGCGAGCTCGTCGGTGCGCTCCACGATCGCCTCGAAGCAGGCCCGCAGCAGCTCCGAGCGGTCTCGGGGCGGTACCGCGGCCCAGGCCGGCGCGGCGTCGTGCGCGGCCGCCAGGGCGGCGATGCCGTCGTCGCCCGTGCCGTCCGCCACGCTCGTCAGGACCTCTTCGGTGGCGGGGTCCACGACCTCGAAGGTGGAGCCGCCCGATGCCGGTCGCCACTCGCCGCCGACGAGGACCTGGGTCGGGGCGTCACGCACGGAGGAGAGGGTCGTCGTCGCAGTCATACCATCCAGTATGTGCGGGCACCGGGTCGCCGCAACAGCCCTGGCAGGCGGCGCACGGCACCCTGGCACGACGTCTCATCCCGCCGGTCGCGAACCCGTGGACAGGGGCACCAGGAAGGGGTACCGAACGGTACGGTGTCCCCATGACGCTGCCCGGCACCCCTGCGCGCCCTTTCGGCGCGGTTCTCACCGCGATGGTCACGCCCATGACGAGCACCGGGGAGATCGATCTGAAGGCCGCGGCGTCGCTGGCGCGGCGCCTGGTCGACGAGGGGAACGACGGCCTCGTGCTGTCGGGGACCACGGGCGAGGCGCCCGCGACCCACACCCCCGAGAAGGCGGCGCTCGTGCGCGCCGTCGTCGACGCCGTCGGCGACCGTGCGGCGGTGCTCTCCGGGGCCGGGTCGAACGACACGGCGCACGCCGTGCGCATGGCCGAGCAGGCTGCGGAGGCCGGCGCGGACGGCCTGCTCGTCGTCTCGCCGTACTACTCCCGCCCGACGCAGGAGGGCCTCTACCGCCACTTCGCAGCGGTCGCGGACGCGACCGAGCTGCCCGTCATGCTGTACGACATCCCGGGCCGTGCGGGCGTGCGCATCGCGCCGGCGACGTACGAGCGCATCGCCGCGCACCCGCGGGTGGTCGCGACCAAGGATGCCACCGGCGACCTGACCGGCGTCCCCGCGCTGCGTGCCGCCACGGGTCTCGCCTGGTACTCGGGCGACGACACGCTGCTGCTGCCCTTCCTCTCCCACGGTGGTGCCGGGATCGTCTCCGTCTCCGCCCACGTGGTGGCCGGGCAGTTCGCCGAGGTCGTGCGGCGCTTCGACGCCGGAGACCACGCCGGCGCGCTCGAGACCTTCTGCACGACGCTGCCCGTCATCGCCGCCATCAACGGTGCCGGTGCCCAGGCCGGCATGACCAAGGCCGCCCTCGAGCTGCTCGGTGCCGTGGGCAACCGCGAGCTGCGCCTGCCGAACGTCGCCGCCACCGACGCCGACGTCGCCATGATGCGCGCCGCCCTCATCGCCGGCGGTGTCCTGGACGCCGCCACCACCGTCCCGTAACCCCACAGGCCAGGAGGCCACGTGAGCCACCCTCACCCCGAACTCCCTCTTCCTCCCGAGCTGCCCGCCGGCGGGCTGCGCATCGTGGCGCTCGGCGGGCTCGGCGAGGTCGGCCGGAACATGGCCGTCCTCGAGTACGACGGCCGGCTGCTGATCATCGACTGCGGCGTCCTGTTCCCCGAGGACCACCAGCCCGGCGTCGACCTGATCCTGCCGGACTTCGAGTACCTCTCCGGCCGGCTCGACGACATCGAGGCGATCGTCCTCACCCACGGCCACGAGGACCACATCGGCGCCGTGCCCTACCTGCTGCGGCGCCGTCGCGACATCCCGATCTACGGCTCGCAGCTCACGCTCGCGTTCCTCGAGGCGAAGCTGAAGGAGCACCGCATCAAGCCGGTGACGCGGGTCGTCGCCGAGAACGACACGGTGCGGCTCGGCGTCTTCGGCCTCGAGTTCGTCGCCGTCAACCACTCCATCCCCGACGCGCTCGCCGTGGCCGTCACCACGGGTGCGGGCACGGTCCTGCACACCGGCGACTTCAAGATGGACCAGCTCCCGCTGGACGGCCGTGTCACGGACCTGCGGGCTTTCGCGCGCCTGGGTGAGCAGGGTGTCGACCTCTTCATGGTGGACTCCACCAACGCCGAGGTCCCGGGCTTCGTCACCCACGAGGTCGAGATCGGGCCCGTCCTGGACAGCGTGTTCGCCCAGGCGGAGAAGCGCATCGTCGTTGCCTCGTTCTCCTCGCACGTCCACCGCGTCCAGCAGGTCCTCAACGCCGCCCACACGCACGGGCGCAAGGTCGCGCTCGCGGGTCGCTCGATGATCCGCAACATGGGCATCGCGGCCGAGCTCGGCTATCTCGACGTGCCGCCCGGAGTGCTCGTCGACCTCAAGCGGACCGGCGACATCCCGGACGACGAGCTGGTGTACATGTGCACCGGCTCGCAGGGCGAGCCGATGGCGGCGCTGAGCCGGATGGCGAACGGCGACCACCGCGTCAAGATCGGGCACGGCGACACGGTGATCCTCGCCAGCTCCTTGATCCCCGGCAACGAGAACTCCGTGTTCCGAGTCATCAACGGCCTCACGCGGCTCGGCGCACGCGTCGTGCACTCGGGCAACGCGAAGGTCCACGTCTCGGGCCACGCCAGCGCGGGCGAGCTGCTCTACTGCTACAACATCATCAAGCCCCAGAACGTCATGCCCGTGCACGGCGAGGTGCGGCACCTCGTGGCCAACGCGGCGCTCGCGGTGAAGACCGGCATCCCCGCCGACCGCGTCGTGCTGGCGGAGGACGGCGTCGTCGTGGACCTGGTCGACGGGCGCGCCACCGTGGTCGGTGCCGTGCCCTGCGGGTACGTGTTCGTCGACGGGTCGTCGGTCGGCGAGGTCACCGAGAACGAGCTCAAGGACCGCCGGGTGCTCAGCGAGGAGGGCTTCGTGTCCGTCTTCGCCGTCGTGGACTCGGCCACCGGCAAGGTGCTCGCGGGCCCGCAGATCCTCGCGCGCGGCATGGCCGAGGGCGCGGCGGTCTTCGACGAGATCCAGCCGGACGTCGTCAAGGCGCTCGAGGACGCGATCGCCGGGGGCGCGACCGACACCCACCAGCTGCAGCAGGTGATGCGGCGCGTCATCGGCCAGTGGGTCAACCGGCGGCTGCGCCGTCGTCCGATGATCGTCCCGGTCGTCGTCGAGGCCTGAGCCGACGAGGGACCTTCGGTCGACCCTCGATCGACCCGCGGCGACCTGCATGCGCCAGTTTGCGCTATCCTCGCGCGACTTGTCCGTCTTGTGGAGGAACAGATGTCCGATCCTGACCCTTTCGCTCCGCCGTCGGTCACGCCAGCGCGCGCGACCCCTCCGGCCCGTCCCGTGGAGCCCACGTACGGGGCCTACGCTCCGGTGTCGCCGTCGGGTGGCAGGACGTCCGGCCCTTCGGACCCGTGGGGCCAGCCGGCGCCGACCCGGGTCGCTCCGACGGGGCTGGCGACATGGTCCGTCGCGCTGGCGTCCGCCTGGGGGCTGGTCCAGGTGCTGATGTTCGCGTCGTCGTCCGGCGCGGCCCAGGAGTTCAGCCGTGCCGTCGACGCGGGGGCGAGCCCCGGCGACGTCTGGACCACCTACGACAGCTTCGCCACCCTGCTGCAGCCCGTGCAGCTCGCAGCGTTCGTCGTCACGTGCCTCTGGCTCCACCGCAGCCGTCAGATCGCCGTCGCCGCGCGGCCGCAGGAACGGCACGTCCGGGGCGTCGTGTGGATCTGGCTGGGCTGGTTGGTGCCGGTGGTGTCGTTGTGGTTCCCGTACCAGGTCGTGCGGGACGTGCGTCAGGGGACCACCGGCCTGCGGCGGATGCCGGGGCTCGGGCTGTGGTGGGTGAGCTGGCTCGTCATGCTGTGGGCGTCGAACAGGGCGGCGTTCATCACCTCCGGGTTCAGCCGGTCCGACCCCGGGCTGCTTCCCGTGCTGGACGGCGTCGCGACCGCCGCGGTCGCCGTCGCCCTGGTGCTGTGGATCCGCGTCGTCCGCGAGGTCACGGCCGCGCAGCGGTCACTCCCGGCCGGCTGACGGGGGCCGGGGCCGCCCGGCGGCTGACGCACGTGACCGTGCTCACGCCCGGCGGGTGTGACACGCGCCCGCGACCTGCGGCGCCGGGCGGAGGCGCCCGGGTACGGTGAGAGGATCATGGCGACCCGGACGACCGCCCGGAAGAACTCCGGGGCTGCGCGGGGCGGGGCACGGACGGGGCGGCGCGCCTCGTCGTCCGCCTCGGGACGTGGCGCGTCCGCACGGTCGTCGTCGGCCCGCTCAGGAGCCTCGCGCGGTGCGCGGGCGTCCGGGCGGCGACCGGCCCGCAGCGGTCCGCCGTGGCCGGTCCGGATGGTGCGTGGTGCCTACCTGGGCGTCGCGCACGGCCTGGGCACCGTGACACGCACGATCACCAAGGGAGCGAGAGACCTGGAACCGGAGCACCGTCGGGACGGCGTCGCCTTCTTCCTCATCGCCGTCGCGCTCGTCGTGGCCGCGCGCGAGTGGTGGGGGATCCCCGGGACGTTCGGTCTGGTCGTCCATGCCGTCGTGGCGGGCACCGTGGGCCTGGCCGGCGTGGCCGTCCCGGTGCTGCTGATCTGGCTAGGGGTCCGGGTGATGCGGCACCCCGAGCGCGGCCGCGCGAACTCTCGCGTCGCCATCGGGCTGAGCCTCCTCGTCGTCTCTGTCTGCTCGCTGGTGGCGATCGCCGAGGGGACCCCGTCGCCGCGTGACGGCTTCGCGCAGGTGCAGGAGGCCGGCGGCATCATCGGCTACCTCGCCGCGACCCCCGTCGTCATCGGGGTCACCACCTGGGTGGCGGTCCCGCTCTTCCTCCTGCTCGGCTTCTTCGGGCTGCTCGTCGTCACCGCGACGCCCGTCCACCGCATCCCCGAACGGGTGCGCGGCCTGTACGACCGCCTGACCGGGAACCACCACGAGGACGAGGCGTCCGACGACCGGCTGCGGCTCGCCGACGGCGTCTCGGCGCACGACGGGTCGGACGACGCGGCCACGCCGCGCAAGCGGCGCAAGCGCCGCACCAAGGCCGAGCGTGCGGCGGACGCCGCCGCGGCCGAGCTGGACCAGTACGCCGGCGACGAGGCCTTCGAGAAGGCCGCCACGCTCGACCCGGCCGGGAGCCCGAGCTCGGCCGGGCGCCGCAAGGGTGACGGCACGGCCGCCACGCAGCGGGTGCCGTCCGGGACAAAGCCTTCCGGCACCATCGTCCCGGCCGCCGCGGCGGACGCCCCGCGCAGCGCACCCGAGCCGTCGCCCGCCCCGGCAGGTCGCGCGGAGCAACCGATGCTCTCAGGCGACACGGTCTACCTGCTGCCGAGCGAGGAGGCCCTGGTCGAGGGCGCGCCCCACAAGACGCGCTCCGCGGTGAACGACCGGGTCGTCGAGTCGCTGACCAAGGTCTTCGCCGACTTCGGCGTGGACGCCGAGGTCACGAACTTCACCCGCGGCCCCACGGTGACCCGGTACGAGGTCGAGGTCGGCGCGAAGACGAAGGTCGAGCGCATCACCTCGTTGTCCAACAACATCGCCTACGCGGTGGCGAGCGCCGACGTGCGGATCCTGTCGCCCATCCCGGGCAAGTCGGCGATCGGCATCGAGATCCCCAACTCGGACCGCGAGACGGTGGTCCTCGGCGACGTCCTGCGCTCGTCGGCGGCACGCCGCACCGAGCACGCGATGGTCATGGGCGTCGGCAAGGACGTCGAGGGCGGGTTCGTGGTCGCCAACCTGGCGAAGATGCCGCACATCCTCGTTGCGGGTGCGACCGGCGCCGGCAAGTCGAGCTTCATCAACTCGATGATCACCTCGATCCTCATGCGGGCGACGCCGGAGCAGGTGCGACTGGTCCTGGTGGACCCCAAGCGTGTCGAGCTGACGATCTACGAGGGCATCCCGCACCTCATCACCCCCATCATCACGAGCCCCAAGAAGGCGGCCGAGGCGCTCGAGTGGGTCGTGCGCGAGATGGACGCCCGGTACGACGACCTCGCGACGTTCGGCTTCAAGCACATCGACGACTTCAACGCCGGGGTCCGCTCCGGCAAGGTCAAGCCCTTGCCGGGCTCGGAGCGCAAGATCGCTCCGTACCCGTACCTGCTGGTCGTCGTCGACGAGCTGGCGGACCTGATGATGGTCGCCCCCCGGGACGTCGAGGCCTCGATCCAGCGCATCACCCAGCTGGCACGTGCGGCCGGGATCCACCTGGTCCTGGCGACGCAGCGGCCGTCCGTCGACGTCGTCACGGGGCTGATCAAGGCCAACGTGCCATCGCGGCTCGCGTTCGCGACGTCCTCGGTCACCGACTCGCGCGTCGTGCTGGACCAGCCGGGGGCCGAGAAGCTCATCGGCCAGGGTGACGCCCTGTTCCTGCCGATGGGGGCCGCCAAGCCGATGCGTGTGCAGGGGGCCTGGGTCACCGAGTCCGAGGTGCACGCCGTCGTCGAGCACGTGAAGTCGCAGCTCAAGCCGGTCTACCGCCAGGACGTCACGGCGCCGGCCGCCGCGAAGAAGCAGATCGACGACGACATCGGCGACGACCTCGACCTGCTCCTCCAGGCGGCGGAGCTGGTGGTCTCCACGCAGTTCGGCTCCACGTCGATGCTGCAGCGCAAGCTGCGGGTCGGCTTCGCGAAGGCGGGGCGGCTCATGGACCTCCTCGAGTCCCGCGAGATCGTGGGGCCGTCGGAGGGCTCGAAGGCTCGCGAGGTACTGGTGCAGCCCGACGATCTACCCGCCGCGCTCGCCCTGATCCGTGGGGAATCAGCCCCGGCGCCGGCCTACGACCAGGAGTCCGACGACGGGACGGCGGACCCGTACGCCGAGGGCACGGACTCGCACCGGCCCCCGGTCGCCACCGACTACCACGACGGTGCGGACACCGACGCGCAGGACCCGGTGCGCTGAGCCCTACCGCTCGGGCCGGGGCGAGTGCTGGTCGTCGTCGGCGTCCGCCGCGTCCTCGCGGGGGAGCACCACCGGTTCGTCGCCGGTCGGGTCGGACGGCCGGGTGCGTTCCCGGGCCGTGTCGCGGACGGCGTCCTCGACACGATCCTGGCGGTCGGCCAGCTCCGCCGACGAGAGGGTCGTGCTGCCCGGGTCCTCCAGCACGTCGGGCAGCGCGTGCACCCGGTGCCCGGCCGCGATGTCGACGGTGGTCCCGGTCCATCTCACCTTGCTGACCAGGGTGGGTCCGGACGGGCGTTCCTGGGCGAAGGTCGCGGACAGCAGCACGCCGTTGCTCGTGCGGGCGTCGCAGCACGCCGCGCTCTGGTTCGACAGCAGGTTCCCCAGACCGTAGGCCACCCACATCCCGCTGCCGTCGGGACCGCCGTCGACGCGCTCGACGCGCTGCGGCACGTGCGCGTGGTGGCCGATCACCAGGTCCACCGCGCCGGAGGTGCCGAGCTCGGCGACCACGTCCACCTGCTCGTCGGTGAGGTCCTCCGTGTACTCGACGCCTGCGTGCAGGCTGACCAGCACGACGTCAGCACCCTCCTCGCGGGCGCGCCGTGCGTCGTCGACGAGCCGCTCGGCGTCGATGAGATCGACCGCCCACCGTGCCGCGGGCGGCATCGGCAGACCGTTGAGGCCGTACGTCGCCGAGAGATGGGCCACGGTCAGCGTGCGGCCCGACCGATCCAGCTCGTACCGCTGCGGCGCGGACTGCTCGGTCTCCGAGCGGGCCGTGCCCACGTGCCCGAGGCCGGCGTCGTCGAAGGCGTCGAGAGTGGCGACCACACCGTCGTAGGCGCGGTCGACCGAGTGGTTGGAGGCGGTCGAGCACCCGTCCCAGCCCTGGGCGGCGACCGCGTCCACGAGGCCTGCGGGCGCGCCGAACATCGGGTAGCCGCTCGGGGCCGTGCCGGGCGGGGCGACCGGGACCTCCATGTGGCACAGCGCGAGGTCGGCCCCCGCCACCCACGGGTCGAGGCCGGCCAGCAGCCCGGCGAAGTCGCTTCCGCCCCCGGCGGACCGGACCACCGGCCCGTGCGGGAGCAGGTCGCCCGCCGCGAGGACCGTGAACGTCGCCGGCGGCACGGGTTCCGGCGGCGACTCCTTCGCGACGGCAGGGTCCGGCGACGCCGTGACGGTCCCCGGGCCGGCCGGGTCGTCGGCGACGATCTGGCACGACGTGACGACGCCGAGCGCGATGGTCGCGACCACGGCGACGCGGACCAGGGCCGCGGCGGGCGCGCCTCGGTCGCGCGCGTGCGCCGGTCCACGGAGCCTCGTGTGCTGCACCCCGCGAGAGTACCGGGCCTCCGGCCGCGCGGGTCGCGGGCCGGCAGGGGCGCACCGGGTGAAGCGACCGGCGGGATCCGGCCGTCACCCGCCCCAGTAGGCTGGACGGATGGACGCCACACCCTCACCGTGGAACATCGCGAACCTCGTGACCATGGTGCGCATCGCCCTCGTGCCGGTCTTCGCGTGGGCGCTGCTCGTCGACGACGGTCAGTCCGTGACCTGGCGCCTCGTGGCGACCGTCATCTTCGCCGTGGCCGCCGTGAGCGACCAGGTCGACGGTCATCTCGCCCGTTCCCGGGGCCTGGTCACCGACCTGGGCAAGATCCTCGACCCGATCGCCGACAAGGCCCTCGTGGGCGCGGCGCTCGTGCTGCTCTGGTGGCCGCTCGACGAGCTGCCCTGGTGGGTGCCCGCCGTCATCCTGGTGCGTGAGCTGGGGATCACCGTGATGCGCATGGGGATGCTGCGATACGCGGTGATGCCGGCCTCGCGCGGCGGCAAGATCAAGACGGTGCTGCAGATCGCGGCGATCCTGCTCTTCCTGCTCCCGCTGGACCACCTCCACGCGTCGGTCCTGGTCCTCGCATGGGTGGTGATGGGCGCCGCCGTCGCCGTCACCGTCGTCACGGGGCTCGACTACCTCGTCCAGGGGTGGCGCATCCGCCGTGACGCGCAGCGTTCGGAGCCCGCCGGGTGAGGGCTCGGACGCTGCTCTCGTACGCCGCGGCGCAGGGCTGGACGATCGGCGTCGCGGAGTCGCTGACCGGCGGGCTCGTCACGGCGTCGCTGGTCGAGGTGCCCGGCGCGTCGACGGTGGTCCGCGGCGGTGTCGTCGCCTATGCGACCGAGCTCAAGGCAACGCTGCTGGGGGTGGACGCCGGCCTGCTCGACGAGCGTGGCGCCGTCGACCCGGACGTGGCCGAGGCGATGGCGCGCGGCGTGCGGCAGGCGACCGGCGCCGACGTCGGTCTCGCGACGACGGGGGTGGCCGGGCCCGACCCGCAGGACGGCAGACCGCCCGGCCTGGTGTTCGTCGCGGTGGTGACCCCCGTGGCGTCGGCGGTGCGCCGGTTCGAGCTCGGCGGCGACCGTGCCGCCGTCCGCCGCGGGGCCGTGGACGCGGTTCTGACGCTCGCCGAGGAGCTGGTCGATGGTGAAGGATCCGTGTCGGCCGGGCGGTGATCCGAGGTGCGCCCGGGCGCCGGGAACACCGGAGGGGGGCCGGGCGTTGGGCAGGTGTGATCGCAGACAGGCCACGAACCCGTATCGATGCGCGTCCCGGTCGACGCGCGCCACACCGCTCGGGGTACGGTAGTGCCACCCCTCGATACGGGGTGGCGGACGAAGGAAGGGGGCGCGACATGATCGTCCTACGACGAGAGATCGGTGACGTGCTGCGCGACGCGCGGCAGCGTCAGGGGCGCACCCTGCGTGAGGTGTCCTCGGCGGCACGGGTCTCGCTGGGCTATCTCAGCGAGGTCGAGCGCGGCCAGAAGGAAGCCTCCTCGGAGCTGCTCGCCTCGATCTGCGAGGCCCTGGACGTGCCGCTGTCGCTCGTGCTGCGCGAGGTCAGCGACAAGATCGCCGTCGCCGAGGGCCTGCACGTGCCGGACACCATCCCGGCCGACGTGCTCGCGGGGATGTACTCCCGCGGCACCGCCTCGCGCGAGGACCTGACGCCGGTCGGCTGAGGCGCGACCGGCTCAACGGGCCGGAGCGTCGCTCGCCTGGCACGTCGGGCACCAGAAGACCGGACGTTCGTACGGAGGCTCGTTGGCCTGCCCGACGGCGACGGACGTCCGGCATCGGCGGCACGGCCTGCCGAGCTGTCCGTGCACCGCGCGGGGCACCTCCTGCAGCCCGCGAGAGCGACCGATGTCGACGCTGCGTCCCATGAGCCGTCGAGCCGTGGCCAGCAGCCGACGGTGCGCCGCGTCGTCCAACGCTTCCGCCGGGGTCCAGGGCCACAGGCGCGAGGCGTACAGCGACTCGGCCATCCAGATCGTGCCCAGGCCGGCGACGACGCCCTGGTCGAGCAGCACGTCGCACAGTGGCCGAGGGCCCTGCTCACGCATCCGGCGCACGGCTTCGTCCAGGCCGTCGCCGGGGAAGTCGTCCGCCAGCACGTCCGGTCCCAGGTGGGCGAGCAGGTGCGGCTCGTCACGGGTCCGCAGCAGGTCGAGCATGCCGAGACGCCACCCCACGCAGGTCCAGCGCGTCGTGGCCAGGACGGCGCGTATCTCAGGCCGTCGTGCCGCCGCGGCGCGCCCGCCCGTGCGCTCGACCCGCCACGAGCCGTCCATCCGCAGATGCGTGTGCAGCGTCCGGCCGTCGTCCAGCCGGGTCAGGACGTGCTTGCCGTAGGCCGTGCACGACGTCACGGTGCGGCCGACGAGATCTGCTCCCGCAGCGCTGGGCCAGCGAAGCTCCGCGCGCACGAGCGGCGAGCCGCGCAGCGCCTGGTCGAGCCGGTCCGCGGTCAGCCGCAGGACGTCACCTTCGGGCACCTGACCCTCCCTTCCTGGTGGACTCAGGGTGCCACGGTCACCCGTCAGGGACGGACCAGGGAGGTACCCGATGGATCGGCGCGGACTTTTCGGACATCCTTGGGTCCATGTCTCCCCTTGCACCAGAATCTCGCCCTGCCCAGGTGGCTCGTGGCAGCGTGCGCACCGTCGGATGGTTCGGTGCGGTGGCGCTCGGCGCGATGGTCGCCGCACACGTCCTCGGTGCCGGCGTCGTGGATCCCGTGGTCGATCCCGTGAGCTTCTACGCGTTCGTCTCCGGCGGTGGCGAGGCGATCCTGCTCGGTGGGACGGTGCTCGCGCTCGTCGGGCTCGTGGTGGTGGCACGGGCATACCGGTCGGGGTTGGCGGTCGGCCCGCTGCCGGGTGCCGCGATGGTCGTCTTCGCCGTCGCGATGGTGCTGGTGGGAGTGTTCCCGACGGACCCGCCGGGGGTGGAGACGACCTTGTCCGCCGCGGTGCACCGCACGAGCGCGGCAGCGGCGTTCGTGGTGCTGCCGGTGGTGGGCCACTGCGTGGCGCGGCAGGTCGGTGCGCCCCGCTCGGCCGCGCCGCGGCGGCTGCAGCGTGCGACGACCGCGTTGGCGATGCTGGTCGCGACGTTCCTGGCCGTCCACCTGCCGCTCGCCGCGGTCGGTTCGGGGATCGTGGCCTTCGGCCTGCTCGAGCGCGTGGGTTTCGTCCTCATGATCGGGTATCTGTTCCTCCTCGCCGACATCGTCGACCGGGAGCCGCCGGACACCTCCGACGCCGCGCTGCCGACCGCCGTCGCGGCGCCTGTCAGCGAGCCGCGACCCGTAGACCTTGTGGCGTGATCCCGAAGCCGTGGTCGAGCAGGGCTGCGGCGGCCGGTCCACGATCCCGGGCGGCGGTCAGTGCGGGCGTGCCGTCGATGCGCTGGACCAGCACCTTGCCCAGCCGCCCCGTGCCGGCCGCCTCGGCGAGGACGGCGGCAGCCGGGGCGAGCTCGGCGGCGTCGTCGGTGAAGGACAGCAGGGTGCGCCCACCCCGTTCCACGTAGAGCGTGAGCGACCCGCCCGTGAGCACGACGACGGCTCCCGCCTTGCGGCCCGGGCGGTGCACGGGGGAGTCGCTCGACCCGGTCGATGGCCGTGGCCAGGCCAGGGCGGCGCCGTAGGGGTTGGCCGGGTCCGTGGCCGCGAGCAGCACGGCACGACGCGTCGCGTCCGGGTCGGCGCGCAGACGGTCGCGCTCCGCGGCGTCGACCCGCAGCTGGTCGACGGCTCCGGGGAGCGCGAACTGGGATCCGCCGAGGCGTTCGACGAAGTAGCCACGGCGCACCGCGCCCCGCTCCTCGAGGCCGGACAGCACGCGGTAGACCTCTCGGAACTGCCCCGTCACTCCCTCGGAGGGCGCCACGGCACGTGTGAGCACGCCGTGCCGATCCAGCAGCACCTGCGTCAGCGCGTGAGTGCGCAGGGTCGGGTCTGCCTCGCGCACCGGCAGCGCCGACCATCGACCACCACCGCCGCGTGGTGCCACCGGTCGGGCGAGGGCGAACCGTGACCGGCGGACGGGGCGGGCGCGCGCCGGCGTGCGCGGTGCTCGGTGCACGCCCCCGCGGGGGCCGACCCGCTCGCGGAGCACCGCCAGCCCGTCGTTCGTGACGTGCCCGGCCCACACCAGGTCCCACAGGACCTCCAGGGTGTCCTGCGGCGCGGCGTCCGCCAGCTCGGCCAGCCGCGGCAGGAAGTGTCCGCCGGAACCGGAGAGCAGGTCGAGCACCACCCGGTGCAGGTCGGTGTCCAGCGGGCCGTCGGGCGCGAGGTCGGACGGCGCGGCGAGCGTGAGCGGCGCGTCGTCGCTCAGGTGCAGGCTCACCATCCCGTCCCCGCCTCCGCCGGCCAACGAGGCGTGCCCGGCCCACAGCACCTCACCGGTGGTGGTCAGCTCGTCGAGGAGTGCGGGGGAGTAGTCGGCCACGCGCGCAGGCAGCACGAGGGTCTCCAGGGCGGAGGCGGGCACGGCGGAACCGGCCAGCTGCTCCACGACCCGCAGGACGCCGTCGGTGCCTCGTAGCGGCGAGGACGTGACCCCTTGCCAGCGAGGCAGGAAGACGCCGAGCGCCTCGGGCTCGACCGGTTCCACCTCGGCCCGCAGGGCGGCCAGGGAACGGCGGCGCAGGGTGCGCAGGACACGCGGGTCGCACAGGTCGTCGCCGGTGCCGCCGAGGACCTCCGGCCGCAGGGCGCCCCGGACCAGGAGCCCGTCCGCCTCGAGCCTCGCGACCACGGTGGCGACGACCGCGACCCCGAGGCCGAACCGGCGCGCGACGTCGGTGACGGTGAACGGACCGTGCGTCCGGGCGTGCCGGCGCACGAGGTCACCCAGGGGATCGGGCACCGGCGTGGTGTGGGCCTCGGCCAGACCGGCGGGCAGGGCTGCGCCGAGGGCGTCGCGCAGCCGCGCCGCGTCCTCGACGACGGCCCACTGCTCGCCCCCGGCCAACCGGACGGGGAAGATCCGTCGCGCCCGGGCCAGTTCGTCGAGCCAGGCGCCCACGTCGTCGCGTGCGTCCTCACGGGTGCGCTCGCGCAGCGCGGCCACGGGGTGCGGGCCGGTCCGGCGCAGCAGGTCCCACACACCCTCGGCGTCCTTGGCCTGCCGTGCGGGGTCCAGGCCCTGCAGCTCCGCCTCGGTGCGTTCGACGGCGGCGGGGTCGAGGAGATCGGCGAGGTCGGTCGCCCCTTGTTCGCCGAGGAGCTCGGCCAGCAGCGCCGGGTCGAGGGACAGCGCGGCCGCACGTCGCTCGGCGAGCGGCGCATCGCCGTCGTACAGGAACTGTGCTGTGTAGCCGAACAGCAGGGACCGGGCGAAGGGCGACGGTTCGGGCGTGGTCACCTCGACCAGACGGACGCGGCCGGCGGCCAGGTCGGTCATGAGCGTGCGCAGGGCCGCGACGTCGAAGTCGTCCTGGAGGCACTCCCGGGCAGCCTCGAGCATGATCGGGAAGTCGGGGTGGGCGGAGGCGACCTGCAGCAGCTGGGCGGCGCGCTGGCGCTGCTGCCACAGCGGGGACCTCCGGTCGGGCCGACGGCGGGGCAGCAGCAGGGCGCGGGCCGCCGCCTCCCGGAAGCGCGCGGCGAAGAGCACCGAGGAGCCGAGCTCGGTGCGCACGGTGTCGGTCACCTCCTCGGGGTCGAGGAGGAGGTCCTCGGTAGTGACGACGGGCTCCGCACCGGCGTCGCCGGCCTCCACGTCCCAGGGCGAGTCACCGGGCAGGCGCAGCACGATGCCGTCGTCACCCGGCATCGCGGCGACGTCGGCACCCAGGCGATCCCGCAGCCGGGCGGCGACGGCGAGCGCCCACGGCGCGTGCACCCGGGCGCCGAGCGGCGAGTGCACCACCACCCGCCAGTCGCCGAGCTCGTCCCGGAACCGCTCCACCACGACCGTCCGGTCGTCCGGCAATCGCCCCGTGGCGGCGCGCTGCTCGGTGAGGTAGCCCGCCAGGTTGTCCGCGGCCCAGGCGTCCAGCCCGGCGTCCCGCAGGTGCGCACGGCCGGCCTGAGGGTCGGCGGCCAGCGCCTCGTCGGCCTCGCGGACGAACGCTCCGACGGCGCGGCCCAACGGCGCGGGGCGCCCGGGGGCGTCGCCCTTCCAGAACGGCAGCCGCCCGGGCAGGCCGGGTGCCGGCGTGACGACCACGCGGTCCGGCGTGATGTCCTCGATGCGCCACGTCGAGGACCCGAGCGTGAACGTGTCGCCCGCCCGGGACTCGTAGACCATCTCCTCGTCCAGCTCGCCGACCCGCTTGCCGCCGCGACCGCCGTCGTCCCCTGCCAGGAAGACACCGTAGAGCCCGCGGTCGGGGATGGTCCCGCCGCTCGTGACCGCCAGGCGCTGGGCCCCGGGGCGCGCGGAGAGGCCGCCGGTGATCCGGTCCCAGACGATCCGGGCGCGCAGCTCGCCGAACTCCTCGCTCGGGTAGCGTCCGGCGAGCATGTCCAGGACGGCGTGCCAGGTGGCGTCCCCGAGCCCCGTGAACGGTGCGGACCGGCGCACGAGCGCCAGGAGGTCGTCGACGGGCCAGTCGTCGACGGCCAGGGCGGCCACCACCTGCTGGGCGAGGACGTCCAACGGGTTGGTCACCACGTGCAGCGGCTCGATGTCCCCGTCCTGCATGCGCTGCGCGACGACGGTGGCCGGGACGAGGTCACCGCGGAAGGTGGGCAGCACGACACCCCGTGACACGGCGCCCACCTGGTGGCCGGCGCGGCCGATGCGCTGCAGCCCGCTGGCGACCGACGGCGGCGCACCGACCTGGACCACGAGGTCGACGGCGCCCATGTCGATGCCGAGCTCGAGGGACGACGTCGCGACGACGGCGGGCAGCACCCCTGCCTTGAGGTCGGACTCGGTGCGCGTGCGCTCGGCCCGGCTCATGGACCCGTGGTGGGCACGCGCCAGCACGGGCGCGTCGTCGGGGCGGGACGAGGCCGTGCCCGACTGCCCGGGCGTCAGCGCGGCCTGCTCCGCGCCGGGGTCGGGGAGGGTGAGCCCCTGCCGTTCGGCCCACGTCTCGTTGATCCGCGCCGTGAGCCGTTCGGCCCCGCGCCGCGAGTTGGTGAACACGAGGGTCGACCGGTGCGCCGCGACGAGGTCGACCACCCGGTCGGTGACGTGCGGCCAGACCGAGGCCTGGCGCTGCGGTCCCGCCGCTGCACCGGTCAGGTCCGGCTCGTCCGTCCCGCCGAGGTCCGTCAGGTCGGGGACGGGGACGGCGACCTGGAGGTCCCAGCGCTTGTCGGCCGGTGGTTGCACCACGACGACCTCGCGCCCGCCGTCCGCCCGGGCGCGGCCGCCACCCAGGAACCCGGCGACCTCGTCCACCGGGCGGACGGTGGCGGAGAGCCCGATGCGCTGGGCCGGTCGGTCCAGCAGCTCGTCGAGCCGCTCCAGCGTGAGAGCGAGGTGCGCACCGCGCTTGGTCCCGGCGACGGCGTGGATCTCGTCGACGATCACCGTCCCGACACCGGCCAGCCCTGTCCGTGCCGCCGAGGTCAGCACGAGGAACAGCGACTCGGGGGTGGTCACGAGGACGTCCGGGGGGCGGGTGGCGAACGCCCGGCGCTCGGACGCCGGGGTGTCACCCGTGCGCATGCCGACCGTCACCTCGTGGGCGACCCCGCCGTCGCGCGCGGCGGCATGGCGGATGCCGGCGAGCGGAGCGCGCAGGTTGCGCTGGACGTCCGCCGCGAGAGCCTTGAGCGGGGAGACGTAGAGCACCCGGCAGCGACGGGCCGGGTCGCGCGGCGGGGGAGCGGACGCCAACCGATCGATCGCCCAGAGGAACGCCGCCAGCGTCTTCCCGGAGCCGGTCGGTGCGACCACCAGGGCGTGGTGGTCGTCGCCGATGGCGTCCCAGGCGCCCGTCTGCGCCGCCGTCGGCCTCGCGAACGCGCCGCCGAACCAGGCCCGGGTGGGGGGCGCGAACCGGGTGAGCGGGTCGTCGGAGGTCGTGGCCACCGCCCCATCGTGCACCGCGACACCGACAGCCGCGCGCTGCCGACGTGGCACCCTGGGGGAGTGCGCTACTCAGACTTCTCCCAGCTCGTCGACGAGGTCTTCGGCCGGGCCCTCGGCCGCACGCTCGTCCGGGAGCAGGTGCTGCCACGCCTCGGCGACCGGACGCCGGCCGAGGCGCTCGCCGCCGGCGTCGAGCCCCGGGACGTGTGGCACGCGCTCTGCGACGCGCTCGACGTGCCCGCGGACCGGCGCTGGGGCACCGACCGGAACCGGCAGGCGCCGCCGCCGCGCTGAGGTGCCCCGCCGACACGCCGGTCTCCGACCCCGGGGATCGAACACGCGTTCGGGTAGAGTGTGACCACAGCAGGACGTCTGCGGCCCGTCGTCCACAGGCCGGCGGGTGGTGCGGATCGTTGTCGGTGGCCCCGAGTACGGTCGTCGCAACATGAACAGCAAGCCGAAGGCGCGCGGCCGCGCCCAGAACCCGAAGGTGACCAACATGCCAGCATCGGAAGACCGCGAGAAGGCTCTCGAAGCCGCGCTCGCCCAGATCGACCGCAGCTTCGGCAAGGGCTCCGTCATGCGCCTGGGCCAGGAGGGGCGCGCCCCGGTCGAGGTCATCCCGACCGGGTCGATCGCGCTCGACGTCGCGCTCGGCATCGGAGGACTGCCCCGCGGGCGTGTCGTCGAGGTCTACGGCCCGGAGTCCTCCGGCAAGACGACCATCGCGCTGCACGCGGTGGCCAACGCCCAGCGGAACGGCGGCATCGCGGCGTTCGTGGACGCCGAGCACGCCCTGGACCCGGACTATGCGAAGAAGCTCGGCGTCGACACCGACGCGCTGCTCGTCTCGCAGCCGGACACCGGTGAGCAGGCCCTGGAGATCACGGACATGCTCATCCGGTCGGGCGCCATCGACATCATCGTGATCGACTCCGTCGCGGCCCTCGTGCCCAAGGCGGAGATCGAGGGCGAGATGGGCGACAGTCACGTGGGCCTGCAGGCGCGGCTCATGTCGCAGGCGCTGCGCAAGATCTCCGGCGCCCTGAGCTCCTCGGGCACCACGGCGATCTTCATCAACCAGCTCCGCGAGAAGATCGGAGTCTTCTTCGGCTCCCCTGAGACGACCACGGGTGGCAAGGCGCTGAAGTTCTACGCCTCGGTGCGCATGGACATCCGCCGGATCGAGACCCTCAAGGAGGGGACCGACGCGGTCGGCAACCGCACGCGGGTCAAGGTCGTCAAGAACAAGATGGCGCCGCCGTTCAAGCAGGCCGAGTTCGACATCCTCTACGGCGTCGGGATCTCCCGCGAGGGTGGCCTGATCGACATGGGCGTGGAGCACGGGTTCGTGCGCAAGTCCGGGTCCTGGTTCACCTACGACGGGGACCAGCTCGGGCAGGGCAAGGAGAACGCCCGCGCCTTCCTGCGCGACAACCCCGACCTGGCCAACGAGCTCGAGAAGCGGATCAAGGAGAAGCTCGGCGTCGGTGCTGCGGTCGACGCCCCCGCCGAGGGTGACGGCACGGAGCCGGTGACCGACGCTGCGGCGTCGACGGCCTCGGTGGCGAGCCCGGACGACGGCAAGACGCCGGCGAAGGCCAAGGCGGCGACCCGGTCGGCCGCGGCCAAGGCGAAGAAGGCGCCGTTCTGACGGGCGCGCGCTGATGGCCTGGGACCAGCGCCAGGGCGGTCGCGGCGAGGGGAAGCGTCGCGGCCGCCCGAACGTCGCGGAACGTCTCGACACGGGGGAGCTCTCTGTCGAGGAGGCGGTGGAGCTGGCCCGCGAGGCCGTGCTGCGGTCCCTCACGGCAGCACCCAAGAGCCGTGCCGAGCTCGAACGGTCGCTGACGCGCAAAGGGTTCCCCGAACATGTCGTGGACCCGGTGCTCGACCGGTTCGAGGAGGTCCGTCTCATCGACGACGTCGAGTACGCCGAGATGATCGTCCGGACCCGTCACACCGAGAAGGGCCAGGCGCGGCGGGCGATCTCGGCGGAGCTGCACCGCCGCGGCGTCGACACCGAGACCGCCGCCGTGGCCCTCGAGCAGATCGACGCCGACGACGAGCGCGCAGCTGCCGCCGAGCTCGCCCGCAAGCACGTGGCGCGGACGCGCGGGCTCGACCGCGACAAGCGGGTCCGTCGGGCCGTCGGATCGCTCAGCCGCAAGGGCCACAACCCGTCGGTGGCGTTCGCCGCGGTGAAGGAGGCTCTCGCCGCCGAGGGGGATGAGCTCGACGAGCTCGACGACGTCTTCCTCGGCGACTGACGGCAGCGGACGCGCGGACGCCTAGGACCAGCGTGTCGGGTGGTCCCGGTCGCCGGGGCCTGTACCGGGGGCACCGGGGCCCTCGTCGAGGCGCGCAGCAGGGCCGGTGGCGACCGCGGTAGCTCCCGCTCCCACACCGGCGTCCAGCCCGGCGGCCATCGTCCCCGTCTTGCCCGACGTCCGCCGCAGCGTACGGCTGAGCCGCTCCGCCAGCTTCGACAGGCTGTAGTTGACGACGATGAAGAGGACGGCCGCCACCGTGAGCGCCTGCAGGATGTTGCCCTGGCCGGAACCGAGGCGACGTGCGTGCTGCAGGAGCTCGCTGTAGGAGATGATCGCGCCGAGCGCTGAGTCCTTGAGCACCACGACCAGCTGCGAGACGAGCGCAGGCAGCATCGCCACCAGCGCCTGCGGCACCTCGACCGAGCGCAGCGACTGACCTCGGGTCAGGCCCACGGAGAGCGCTGCCTCCCGCTGCCCGCTCGGCAGACCGTGGACGCCGGAGCGCACCAGCTCGGCGACGACCGACCCGTTGTAGAGGACGAGCGCGATGACCACGCCCCAGAACGAGGAGTTCTCCACGCCTCCGTTGGCGAGCAGCAGCCAGAAGAACACCATCATGAGCAGCACCGGCACCGCGCGGAAGAACTCCACGATCGTGCCGCACACCGTGCGGACCAGGAGGTGTGACGACAGGCGGCCCACTCCGAAGAGGAGGCCGAAGACCATCGCACCGACGATCGCCAGCGCAGCGGCGCGCAGGGTCGCCAGGAACCCGGGCCAGTAGTAGTACGCCCACGCGTCGGCGTCGACGGCGTGCAGCCACAGTGTCGGGTCGAGCTGGCCCTTCTCGGCGAGCCGGAGCAGGACGAGGGCGATGACGCCGGCGACGATCACGGCGCCGACGAGGTTGCCGAGCAGGATGCGCCGACGGGCTCGCGGGCCCGGTGCGTCGAACAGGACGGACTGGGCGTTCATCGGGACACCGCCAGGCTCCTCGAGAGAGATGTGGTCAACAGCCCCACCGGCGTCACGAGGATCACGTACCCGATCGCGAAGGTGAAGAAGATCGCGTAGATGTAGTCGGACCGGAACTCGATCATCGTTTTCATCACCGATGACGTCTCCGTGGCGACCGAGGCTGCCGCCGCCACCGTCGTGTTCTTGATCAGCGCGATGAGGACGTTGCCCAGCGGCGCGATGGCGCCGCGGAAGGCCTGCGGGAGGATGACGAGCCAGGCCGCGGGGAGGAACGACAACCCGATGGAGCGCGCCGCCTCGGCCTGGCCCACCGGCACCGTGTTCACCCCCGAGCGGATCGCCTCGCACACGAAGGCCGCGTGGTAGACGGACAGCCCGATGACGGCGAGCCAGAAGAAGTTCGTGTTGAAGTCGGTCGAGAGCGACAGGTCGAGCTGACCCCAGGCGCCGAGCACCATGAAGACCATGATGATCGTCAGGGGCATGTTCCGGAACACCGTGACGTAGGTGGTGCCGGCCCACTGGAGGCTGCCGATCGGCGAGATGCGGAACAACGCCAGCACGGACCCCAGGGCGAGGGCCAGCAGAGCGGCCCAGAACGCGAGCTGGATGTTCACCCAGAACGCGCCGAGCACGTCGTACTCGCGGACGATGTCGAGGTACTCCTGCACGCGGCAGTCGCTCCTTCGGAGGGTAGGTCGGTCGAGGGCAGTCGGTACGGCGTCGCCTGCCGGGTGGCCCGGGCCCGCCACGCTGAGCGTGGCGGGCCCGGGCCCCGGTCAGCGCTGCGTCACGCGTCGCAGGGCTCGTACTCCGGCGGGTTGAGGTCGGCGTTCGGGACGTACCCGGTGCCCTCGGTCGCGGCGTCGAGCGCCTCCTGCCAGGCGCCGTCGTCGACCATCTTGGTGATGGCCTCGTTGATGGCCTCGCACTGGTCGGACCCCTGCGGGATGCCGACGCCGTACAGCTCCTCGGAGAAGGTGTTGCCGACGACCTTCACCTGGCCGGCGTTGGACGGCTGCGCGCCCAGGCCCGCCAGGATGACGTCGTCGGTGGTGACCGCGTCGACCTGGCCTGCGACGAGGGCGGTCACGCACTCGGCGTAGCCCGGCTGCTCGAGCAGGTTGACGCCCTCGGAGTACTCGTCCTTGATCCGCTGGGCGGAGGTCGAACCGGTGACGGAGCACAGGTTCTTGCCGTCGAGGGTGTCCGGGCCGGTGATGTCCGTGTTGTCGGCGGCGACCAGGAGGTCCTGGCCGGCCACGAAGTACGGTCCGGCGAAGGAGACCTGCTCGCGCCGCTCGTCGGTGATCGAGTAGGTCGCGAAGATCATGTCGACCTGGCCGGTGGACAGCAGCGTCTCCCGCTGGGCGGACGGCGCCTCCGTCCAGGTGATCTGGTCCTCGGAGTAGCCGAGCTCGCCGGCCACGTACTTGGCGACCTCGACGTCGAAGCCGGAGGGCGTGTCACCCTCCATGAACCCGAGGCCCGGCTGGTCGAACTTGATGCCGATGGTGACCGATTCGCCGCCGCCCTCGGCCTCGCCGCCGCTCGAGCCTCCGTCGTCGGAGCAGGCGGCGAGCGTCAGCGCGGCGGTGGCCGCGAGCGCGATCGCCCCCGTGGTGCGTGTGCGCATGGTGTTCCCTTCGTCGGTTGTGCAGGGTGGGGAAGTCAGTGGGTGAGGATCTTGGACAGGAAGTCCTTGGCGCGGTCGCTGCGCGGGTTCGTGAAGAACTCCTCGGGCGTGGCCTCTTCGACGATCTGCCCGTCGGCCATGAAGACGACGCGGTCAGCGGCCTTGCGGGCGAACCCCATCTCGTGGGTCACGACGATCATCGTCATGCCCTCGTGCGCGAGCTGGACCATCGCGTCGAGCACCTCGTTGATCATCTCGGGGTCCAGGGCCGAGGTGGGCTCGTCGAAGAGCATGACCTTGGGGTGCATCGCGAGCGAGCGGGCGATGGCGACGCGCTGCTGCTGACCGCCGGAGAGCTGGGCCGGCAGCTTGTCGGCCTGGTTCTTGACCCCGACGCGGTCGAGGAGCGCGAGACCCTCCTCGTCGGCCTTGGCCTTGGGGACCCGGCGTACCTTGCGCGGCCCGAGGGTGACGTTCTCGAGCACCGACTTGTGGGCGAACAGGTTGAACGCCTGGAACACCATGCCGACGTCGGCACGGAGGCGGGCGAGGTCGCGACCCTCGGCGGGCAGCGGCTCTCCGTCGATGCGGATGTCGCCGTCGTCGATCGTCTCCAACCGGTTGATCGCGCGGCACAGGGTGGACTTGCCCGAACCCGACGGGCCGATGACGACGAGCACCTCACCCTTGCGCACGGTCAGGTTGATGTCCTGCAGCACGTGCAGGTCACCGAAGTGCTTGTTGACTCGCTCGAGCTCGACGAGCGGAGCACCCAGGTGCTCACCCGCTGCGCGAGCCGATCCGCTGCTATCCATCCCATGAACCTAACCAGTCGAAGTTTCGTTCACCAGCATCGGGAGTCCTGCGTCGGCAACGAATCGGTAACGACGTCCGGGCGCCGTATCCTGGGTGGCGATGTCCACCACCATGCCTACACCGCACCACACCGGCTCGCCCGTGCTCCCGGACCCCGGCGCCCGAACATACGTGGTCCGCACCCTCGGGTGCCAGATGAACGTGCACGACTCGGAGCACATGGCCGGCATGCTCGAGCAGGCCGGATATTCCCGGGCGACAGCCGCCGACGACGCCGCGAGCAACGCCGACGTCGTCGTGATCAACACGTGCGCGGTGCGCGAGAACGCCGCGACCCGCCTGTACGGGAACCTCGGCCAGCTCGCGAGCCTCAAGGCTGCCCGGCCCGGCATGCAGATCGCCGTCGGAGGCTGTCTCGCCCAGAAGGATCGTGGCGAGATCGTGACGAAGGCGCCCTGGGTGGACGTCGTCTTCGGCACCCACAACCTCGACGCGCTGCCGGTGCTGCTGGAGCGCGCCCGGCACAACGAGTCCGCCCAGGTCGAGATCGCCGAGTCCCTGCAGGTCTTCCCGTCGACGCTGCCGACCCGGCGCGAGTCCGTGTACGCGGGCTGGGTCTCGATCTCCGTGGGCTGCAACAACACGTGCACCTTCTGCATCGTGCCGCACCTGCGCGGCAAGGAGCGCGACCGCCGCCCGGGCGAGGTCCTGGCCGAGGTCCAGGCGCTCGTCGACGCGGGTGCCGTCGAGGTGACCCTGCTCGGCCAGAACGTCAACAGCTACGGCGTCGAGTTCGGCGACCGGGGCGCGTTCGCCAAGCTGCTGCGCGCCTGCGGCGAGATCGACGGCCTGGAGCGGGTGCGGTTCACCTCCCCGCACCCGGCGGCGTTCACCGACGACGTGATCGAGGCGATGGCCGAGACGCCGAACGTCATGCCGCAGCTCCACATGCCGTTGCAGTCCGGCTCCGACCGGGTCCTGCGGGCGATGCGTCGCAGCTACCGGTCGGAGAAGTTCCTCGGCATCCTCGACCGGGTCCGTGCCGCGATGCCCGACGCCGCGATCACCACCGACATCATCGTGGGCTTCCCGGGCGAGTCGGAGGAGGACTTCGCCCAGACGCTACGGGTCGTCGAGGCCTCGCGCTTCGGCTCGGCCTACATGTTCCAGTACTCGCCCCGCCCGGGCACCCCGGCCGCGACGATGGACGACCAGCTCCCCAAGGAGGTCGTCCAGGAGCGGTTCGAACGGCTCCTCGCCCTGCAGGAGCGCATCAGCGGCGAGGAGTCGGCCCGCCAGGTGGGCCGCACCCTCGAGGTGCTGGTCGCGGAGGGTTCGGGCAAGAAGGACGGCGCCACGCACCGCCTGAGCGGCCGGGCCCGTGACAACCGGCTGGTCCACCTCGCGCTGCCGGCGGGAACCGTGGCCGACGGCGACACCCCGGCCGACCAGCCCGCCGGCCTCGACGACCCCCGCCTCGCCGACCCGGCCGAGCTCGACCCGCAGCTGCCGCGTCCTGGCGACATGGTGACGGTCGAGGTCACGCGTGCCGCGCCGCACCACCTCATCGCGGACTCCGCCGTCGACGGCGGCACCTACGCCGTGCGCCGCACGCGGTCCGGTGACGCGTGGGTGCGGCGTGAGCGGGCGCGCCTCGGTGGCGGCGGGGACGAGCACTCGCACGGCGCCCCGGCGCCGGACGGACCCGTGGTGCTGGGCATGCCGACGCTGCGCGGCTGAGCGTCCCGAGCTGTCAGGAGGGCGCGGACGGGTCCGTCAGCGGACCGACGCTGGAGAAGAACTGGGCGGCCGTGACCAGGCCGCAGGACACGGTCTCCGCGAGCTGGGAGTCCGTCGCGCCGTGCTCCAGGTCGACCGAGACCTCGGTGTAGAGGGCCAGGCCGCCGCCTTCCGGGCGGGTGTAGACCTTCGGCCAGATGCGCTCGCGGTTCCAGTCGTTGCACGCCTGGAGGACGGCCGGGCGGGCGGACTCCGGCACCGTGCCGGCCCAGCGGCCGCGCACCTGGAGGATCTCGGACTCCTCGCCCAGCAGGAGGAACCAGAAGCGGTTGCCGTCCCACGTGCCGGTGATGTCGCCGTCGTCGTCGGTGCGGAACCGGTAGCCGCGCCGGGCCAGGTCGTTGCCCACACGGGCCAGGGAGACAGGTGTCGGGAGCGAGGGGCGAGCGCCGCCCTGGCCGCCCCGGCCCCGCAGGCGGGCGGCCTGGAGGACGGCGTCCGTGGCACGTCGCAGGGGGCCGCTCACGGTGCGCTCCGCAGCGGGTCGCCGAAGACCTCGTCGAGGTGCTCGAAGAACATGGCCGACGTGGACAGGCCGCACTGCAGGTGCTGGGCGAGCTGGTCGTCGTTCGCGCCGTGCTCGACGCTGACGGTGACCTCCGCGCAGACGACGATCGCGCCGTCGTCGCGCACGCGCGCGTACGTCTTGGGCCAGATGCGCTCGGCGTTCCACTCGTTGCAGATCTCGAGCACCTCGCCGAGCCGCTCGATGGTCGCCTCGCGGTGCCACTGGCCGCGGACCTGGAGCACCTCGCCGTCCGGGCCCAGCGGCAGGAAGTAGAAGAGCCTGCCGTGCCACAGCCCGCCGAGGTCGCCGTCGGTGTCGACGAAGTAGGTGAACCCCGACTGGTCCAGCCATGCGCTGATGCGTTCGCGGGAGACCGGCCCGGGCACGGCTCCCACGGCGTCGCCGACCGGTCCGGCGAGCAGGACGTTCCGGACGTCGGCGCGGAACTGGTCCGGCTCACCGCCCTCGGAGACCGATGGCGCGGACGACCTCGCGGCCCGACGTGATCCGAAGAACCTCACATGCCCACGCTACACGGCCCGGTACCGTGGGACGGTGCCCGTCCACGCCGTGGTCCTTCCCGCCACCGTCCTCCTCGTACCGGGCGCCGCCGGTCTCGCGCGGCCCGTCGACCGGTTGCGCCGGGCGGTGCGGGACGAGCTCGTCAGGGCCGTCGGTCCGGACGGGGCGTGGCCGGCCCGGTGGGGCGTGCTCGCGCCCGCCACCCGGACCGCCGTCGGGCGCCGCCGGCCCTCGCTGGGGGCCGCCGGGATCGCCGACCGGTGGGTCCCGGGCCTCGACCGGTGGCCCGCAAGGTCCGTGGCCGGCCGGGGTGGCGTACCCGCCTCGGTCGTGCAGCTCGTCCTGGGCGACGCCGTCGGCGCGGACGCCGCCGCGGAGGCGCTCGTCGTCGAGCTGGCGGCGGACGCGGACGACGCGTCGCTCGCCGGGGCGGCAGATGCGCTGAGCGCCTGCGACGTGCTGCTGGTGGCGAGCGGCGACCCGCGCGGCGAGGGAGCGTCGTCCTGCACGCCGGCCGTGGCGACCGTCCTGGACCGGCTCGCCCGGGCCGGTGGCTGGACGGCGACGACACGATCCGTCACCGCGGCCGGACCCCACCTGCCCGGCCGGTACGACGTGGTCACCTGGAGCGGGGTGGCACCGACTGATCAGGTCGCGGACGCGGCGAACCAGCCGACGCCCGCGAGCAGCAGCCAGAACCGCACGGTGCGCCCCACGAGGACCGTCGGGACGTAGACGGCCATCGGCACCCGCAACGACCCGGCGACGACGGCGATGATCATCAGCGGCGGGAAGCCTACGCCCGCGGAGGCGAGCAGCACCGCCGCGGTGAGGACCGGGCGCCCGGTGACCCGCTGCCGCCAGCGCTCGAACCCGCGACGCCACTTGTCCTGGGCGAGCTTGCGCTGCAGCCGGGGAGACTCCATCGAACGCGCGGCGGCGAGGTACCAGGCCACCTTCGCGAGGGTCTGGCCGACACCGGCCGCCACGGCGAGGCCGGCCACGAGGCCGGGGGAGGAGGCGGCGTCGGTGGCTGCGGCCAGCCCGCCCAGGTAGACCTCGATGCTGACGACCGGCACCAGCCCGGACAGCAGGCTCACGGCGAAGGTGGTCAGCAGCAGCACCCGCGGAGCGTAACCCGGGCCGGGGGATCAGGTGCCGTAGCGTGGGGCGACCTGGCAGCGGAACGGGTCGCCGCCGAGGTAGATCTCCCGGGGAGAGCCGGACGGGTGGCGTGCGTCTCGCGTGGCGGCGGCGCGCACGGCGTCGAACGCCCGCGGGCCACGGCCAGCAGATCCCCTGCCCCAGGGTCAAGGTCAAGGGCTGCTGCGGCTAGCGTGGACCCGTGATCGTCGCCGTCGTAGGACCAACCGCCACCGGGAAGTCGGACCTCGCGCTGGACCTGGCGCAGGCGTTGTCCGACGGCGTCCGCGGCGCTCGGCCCGTCGCCGCCGAGATCGTGAACGCGGACGCCTTCCAGCTCTACCGGGGCATGGACATCGGGACCGCGAAGGTGCCGCTCGCCGAGCGCCGGGGGATCGTGCACCACCAGGTCGACGTCCTCGACCCCGACGAGGACGCCTCGGTGGCGCGCTACCAGGCCGACGCCCGGGCGGACCTCGACGCCGTCGCCGGCCGAGGAGCACGGGCCGTCGTCGTGGGCGGGTCGGGTCTCTACGTGCGTGCGCTGCTGGACCACCTGGACTTTCCCGGCACGGACCCCGTGGTGCGGGCCAGGTTCGAGGAACGGGCCGAGTCCGAGGGTGGGCGCGTCCTGCACGCCGAGCTCGCCCGGCTCGACCCGGCGGCCGCGGACTCGATCGGCCCGGCGAACACGCGGCGCGTCGTCCGGGCGCTGGAGGTCATCGAGATCACCGGGCAGCCGTACACCGCGAACCTGCCCCGGCAGGAGTACGTCCGACCCGCCGTCCAGATCGGCCTCGACTGCGACCGCGAGACGCTCGACACCCGGGTGGCGGGACGCGTGGACCGCATGTGGGAGGCGGGGCTGGTCGACGAGGTGCGTGCGCTCGCCGCGCCGCACCAGGGCGGGACCGGCCCCGGCCTCGGCGCCACGGCCGCCCGTGCGGTCGGCTACGCCGAGGTGCTGCGCTGGTTCGCCGGGGAGCGGACCGAGGACGAGGCGCGGGCGGACGTCGTGGCCAACACACGCCGGCTGGCCCGCAAGCAGATGGGCTGGTTCGGCCGCGACCCCCGCGTCCGGTGGCTCGACGCGGGCTCGCGGAGCCTGCTCGACGAGGCTCTCGCCGTCGTGCGGGCCGCCGACGCCGGCGAGCTGTCTCCGCCGGGCGAGGGACCGGTACGCCGTAGTCTGGGCTCATGACCTTGCGCTTCACCAAGGGCCACGGGACGCAGAACGACTTCGTCCTGGTCGCCGACACCCGAGGAGACCTCGACCTCACCCCGGACCAGGTGCGGCGCCTGGCGGACCGCCGCGCGGGCATCGGCGCGGACGGCGTCATCCGCCTCGCTCCGACGGCGGCGCTCGCCCGCGCCGGCGAGGCGACGGCCGACGCCGTGCTCGGTGAGGAGCCGGGCGCGATCTGGTTCATGGACTACCGCAACTCCGACGGCACGGCGGCCGAGATGTGCGGCAACGGGGTGCGGGTGTTCGCCGCCTTCGCCGAGAGCCTCGGGCTGGTCGACCTGTCCGGCGGCGACGAGCTCGCTCTCGGCACCCGCGGTGGCGTCAAGCGCGTGCGCAGGGAGCCGAACGGCTGGTACGCGGTCGACATGGGGCCGTGGACGTACCCCGGCGGCCAGGAGGCCGTGGAGTCCGGAGCCGACGCAGCAGTCATGACCGCCGGATGGGACGCCCCGCGCCCCGCGCTCAGCGTGGACCTCGGCAACCCGCACACCGTCGTCGCCCTGTCCCGGCCGGCGGAGCTCGACGCGCTGGACCTCACCCGCACACCCGCCGTCGACCCCCTGCCGCCGCACGGCACCAACGTCGAGCTCGTCGTGCCGCTCGGCGAGGAGACCATGCCCGACGGCGTCACCGCCGGCCGGGTGCGCATGCGCGTGCACGAGCGGGGCGTGGGGGAGACGCGCTCGTGCGGCACGGGTGCCTGCGCTGCGGCGCTCGCGGTCCGTGCCTGGGCCGCGCACGGGGCCGCCGACCCCGACGAGGTCCCGACCACGTGGTTCGTCGAGGTCCCCGGCGGGGAGGTCCGGGTGCGGCTGCTCGACGGCGGGCACGTCGAGCTCGCCGGTCCGGCCGAGCTGGTCTTCAGCGGAGACGTCGAGCTGTAGCCTGCGCCGCTCCGGGCCGGACCCGGGCGCTCGTCAGCGGGTGGAGTGCAGGACGCGGAACCCCTTGGACGACGTGACCCGTTCGGTCGGCAGGTCGAGCTCCGCCTCGATCCAGCGGGCCAGGGAGTCGGAACCGAGGTTCTTCTGGACCACCAGCCAGGCCCCGCCCGGCGCACCACCCGGGACCAGGCGCGGGAGCCACCTGCGCAGCATGTCGTGCAGCACCTGCTTGCCGACCCGGATCGGCGGGTTCGACCAGAGGGCGGCGAACCGGACGTCGTGGGGCACCTCGTCCGGCGTGACGGCACGGACCCGCCCGGCGACCCCGAGCCGCTCCGCGTTGCGGCGCACCAGGTCGAGCGCACGGAGGTTGACGTCCACCGCCCACACCGTCGCGCCGGGGGCCCGCAGCGCCATCGTGAGGGCGATGGGGCCCCAGCCGCAGCCGAGGTCCAGCAGGTCGCCCGCCGGCGGCGCCGGGACCTCGCCGAGCAGCACCCGGGTGCCCTTGTCGAGGCCGCCGGGAGAGAAGATGCCGCCCGCCACCTCGACCTGCGTGGCGGTGCCCGCCAGGTCGACGGCGACCAGCCGTCGCTCGGCGTCGGAGGCCGGCTCGGCCGTGAAGTAGTGGTCGCTCACGCACGCATCGTAAATCCCTTCGGCCGGGACGAATCCGCGTGGGATCCTTGTTGCACCCACGTACCCCATGGAGAGGACCGTCTTGACCCACATCCCGACCGATCCCGAACAGACCACCGCCGCCACCGGACCGAGCGCGTCCCGTGACGCGCAGTCGATCGCGAACGACGTCGTCGCGCGGGTGCTGGCGCGGGCCGGGACCGCTCGGGCCGAGGGCACGACGGTCCACGCCGCCCACGACGGGGACCAGCTCGACCTCGCCGAGCGGGCCGCGCTGCGGCGCGTCGCCGGCCTCTCGACCGAGCTCGACGACGTCACCGAGGTCGAGTACCGCCAGCTGCGCCTCGAGAAGGTCGTGCTCGTGGGGCTCTTCCCGGGTGGCGAGGCCGCGGCACGCGAGGCCGACGTCTCCCTGCGCGAGCTCGCGGCGCTCGCCGAGACGGCCGGTTCCCAGGTGCTCGACGGACTGCTGCAGAAGCGCGCCAAGCCCGACCCCGGCACGTTCCTCGGCTCCGGCAAGGCCGCTGAGCTTGCCGAGATCGTGGCGGCGTCCGGCGCGGACACCGTCGTGGTCGACACCGAGCTCGCGCCGTCCCAGCGGCGTGCGCTGGAGGACATCGTCAAGGTCAAGGTGGTCGACCGCACCGCCCTGATCCTCGACATCTTCGCCCAGCACGCCAAGTCCCGGGAGGGCAAGGCGCAGGTCGAGCTCGCCCAGCTCGAGTACCTCCTGCCGCGTCTGCGCGGCTGGGGCGAGTCGATGTCCCGGCAGGCCGGTGGCCAGGTCGGCGGGGCGGGAGCCGGCATGGGCTCGCGCGGACCCGGTGAGACCAAGATCGAGCTCGACCGCCGCCGCATCCGCAACCGCATGGCCAAGCTGCGCCGGGAGATCGCGGCGATGGCACCCGCCCGGGAGACCAAGCGGCACGACCGCAAGCGGCACGCGATCCCGAACGTGGCGATCGCGGGCTACACCAACGCCGGCAAGTCGTCGCTGCTCAACGCGCTGACGGGCGCCGGGGTGCTCGTGGAGAACGCGCTGTTCGCCACCCTCGACCCGACCGTTCGCCGGTCCCGGACCGAGGACGGCCGCGTCTTCACCTACGCCGACACCGTCGGGTTCGTCCGGCACCTGCCGCACCAGCTCGTCGAGGCGTTCCGGTCCACGCTCGAGGAGGTCGGCGACGCCGCCCTGCTGCTGCACGTCGTCGATGCCTCCCACCCGGACCCGGAGGGCCAGATCGACGCCGTCCGGGAGGTGCTCGCGGAGATCCCCGGCATGGACGACGTGCCCGAGGTCGTGGTGCTCAACAAGGCCGACGTGGCCGACCCGACGGTCGTGGGCCGCATCCAGCGCAGGGAACGCCGCACGGCGGTGGTCTCGGCGCACTCGGGCGAGGGCATCGCCGAGCTCCGCGCGCTGATCGCCGACACGCTGCCGCGCCCCGCGGTCGAGATCGACCTCGTGGTGCCGTACTCGCGCGGCGACCTCGTCCACCGGGTCCACGAGAACGGCGAGCTCGCCGGGGAGGAGCACCTCGCCGACGGCACGCGCCTGCGCGGCCGGGTCGACGCGGCGCTCGCCGCGGAGCTGGAGGGCGTGGCGCTCTGAGCCGGGCGGCCGCCGTCGTCCGTGTGCTGTGGACCGGGCACCCGCGGCGCCTCCCGCGCCCGTAGGATCGTCCGGTGAACTCGTCCGCCTCGTCCGCAGAACCCGCCGAGCAGCCGCCCGAGGTCACCGAGCTCCTCGACCTCGCCGTGGCGGCCCTCGGCGGGTCGCGGCGCGAGGGCCAGGACCGGATGGCCGAGGCGGTCACCGACGCCGTGGAGTCCGGTCGGCACCTCCTCGTCCAGGCGGGCACCGGCACGGGCAAGTCTCTCGGGTACCTGGTACCCGCCGTCCGGCACGCCGTCACGGCCGGCGAGCGCGTCGTGGTCTCCACCGCGACCCTCGCGCTGCAGCGTCAGGTGATCACCCGTGACCTCCCCCTGGTCGCCGACGCCGTCGCGCCGCGGCTGGCACGGCCGCCGCGCGTCGCGCTGCTCAAGGGCTGGCACAACTACCTCTGCCGGCACAAGGTCACCGGCGGCTATCCCGTCGACGGCGCCACGCTGTTCGACCTCCCGGCCGACCCCGGCCCTGGCGAGGGTTCGTCGGCCGAGCAGCACCCCGCGGCGGCGCCACGGGGCCGGTCCGACGACGGCGCGCGGCTGGCCGACCACGTCCGGCGGCTGCACGAGTGGGCCCAGGAGACCGACACCGGTGACCGGGACGACCTGGTCCCGGGCGTGCCGGACCGGGCCTGGCGGCAGGTGTCCGTGACGTCGCTGGAATGTCTCGGGCAGCGCTGCCCCCTGATCGACGAGTGCTTCGGGGAGCAGGCGCGGAACACCGCGCGCGAGGCCGACGTCGTGGTGACCAACCATGCGATGCTCGGGATCGCGGCGTCCGGCAACACCAACGTGCTGCCGGAGCACGACGTGCTCGTGGTAGACGAGGCGCACGAGCTGGCCGACCGGATCACGGCGGCGGCGACCGTGGACCTGTCCGGAGGCACGGTGGAGCACGCCGCCCGGCTCGTGCGCCAGCACGGCGGGACGCTGACCGACGACCTCGACGCCGCCGCACGGTCGCTGGCAGAGGTCCTCGCGCGGGTCCCGGCGGAGCGTTACTCGCAGGGCCTGCCCGGCGAGCTGCAGACCGCGGTCGAAGCGGTCCGCGACGCCGCCCGGACGCTCCTGAGCGACGTCAAGCCGGATCGGGGGGCTGAGCCGGACGCCGGCCTGAAGATGGCGCAGTCGGCCCTCACACAGCTGTTCGAGGTCGCCGAGCGCATGGCGGCGGAAGACACGAGCGCCGACGTGCTGTGGTGCTCGCGCCCCCCGGCCGACGCGCCGTGGGGCGACGGGGTGGGCCGGCTGCACGCCGCGCCGCTCGCGGTCGCGGGACTGATCAGCACCCAGCTCCTGGGCGAGCGGACCGGTGTGCTCACGTCGGCGACGCTGGCCCTCGGCGGCACGTTCGACCCGGTCGCCCGGTCCCTCGGCCTCGCGGCCTCGACGGGCGAGGACGACGCCGTCTGGCGTGGGCTGGACGTGGGCAGCCCGTTCGACTACCGCAAGCAGGGCATCTGCTACGTGGCCAAGCATCTGCCCGCCCCGGGGCGCGAGCCGACGACCGAGGCCCAGCTGGACGAGATCGCGGGACTCGTCGAGGCGGCCGGGGGTCGGACGCTCGGGCTGTTCTCGTCCCGGCGGGCGGCCACGGCCGCCGCCGAGGCGATGCGCGAACGGCTGGACGTCCCGGTGCTCTGCCAGGGGGACGACCAGCTGCCCACCCTGGTGCAGCAGTTCGCGGCCGACCCGGCGACCTGCCTGTTCGGCACGCTGTCGCTGTGGCAGGGGGTGGACGTGCCGGGTGACGCCTGTCGGCTCGTGATCATCGACCGGGTACCGTTCCCGCGACCGGACGACCCCGTGAAGGCGGCACGTGCCCGAGCCGTCGAGCAGGCCGGTGGCAACGGGTTCATGCAGGTGGCCGCGACCCACGCGGCGCTCCTGCTCGCCCAGGGCGCGGGCCGCCTCATCCGGTCGACTGACGACCGCGGCGTGGTGGCCGTGCTCGACCCCCGGCTCGTCACCGCACGCTACGGCACGTTCCTGACACGGTCGATGCCGGACTTCTGGCGCACGACCGACACCGAGCTGGTGCGCTCCGCGCTCCGGCGGCTCGCGTAGCGCCCCGCACGGGCGCGACCTAGGCTGACCGGGTGACAGCACCTCGCAGCAGGACCAAGATCGCCGTCGTCGGTGCCGGTGCGGTGGGGGCCACCCTCGCCTTCACGGCGCTGGCGCGTGGTACCGCCAGGACGGTCGCCCTCCTGGACGTCAACCGGGCCAAGGTCGAGGCCGAGGTGCTCGACCTGCAGCACGGCGGGATGTTCGTCCCCCAGGCCGAGGTGATCGGCTCGGACGACGTCGAGGTGTGCCGCGGCGCCGACGTCGTGATCGTCACCGCTGGAGCGAAGCAGCGGCCGGGACAGTCTCGACTGGACCTCGCGGAAGCGACCATCTCGCTGACCCGCAAGATCCTCCCGGGCCTCCTCGAGGTCGCGCCCCACGCCATCTTCCTGATGGTGACCAACCCGGTCGACGTCGTGACGTACGCGGCACAGCAGATCTCCGGGCTGCCGCCCGAGCGGGTCTTCGGCTCGGGCACGGTGCTCGACTCGTCACGCCTGCGCGGGGCGCTCGCACAGCACTGCGGGGTGGCGACGGCGAACGTGCACGCCTACATCGCCGGCGAGCACGGCGACTCCGAGATCGCGCTGTGGAGCTCCGCCCGCATCGCCGGGGTGCCGCTCCTGGAGTGGGAGGCGCTCCCGGGCCGCCCGCCGCTCGACGACGCCACCCGGAAGGTGATCGCGCGCGACGTGGTCGAGTCCGCGTACCGCGTGATCGCCGGCAAGGGGGCGACCAACTACGCGGTCGGGCTCGCCGCGACGCGGATCGTGGAGGCGGTGCTCAACGACGAGCACCGTGTGATGCCCGTCTCCACCCGGATCGAGGACTTCCACGGGATCAGGGACGTGTGCCTGTCCCTGCCGACGCTGGTGGATGCCCGGGGCGCGACGACCGTCGTCGACACCCCGCTGTCCGAGCAGGAGGTGGCCGGCCTCCGATCGTCGGCCGCGAGCGTGCGGTCGGTGCAGCAGCGATTCGGGCTCTAGCCGCAGCGCGTCGAGGTCACAGGCTGCGCAGGACGGCGACCACCCGGCCGAGGACCTGTGCCTCGTCCCCGGAGATCGGGTCGTACGCGGAGTTCTGGGGCATCAGCCAGGTGTGACCGCCGGTCTGCTTGAACGTCTTGACCGTGGCCTCGCCGTCCAGCATCGCGGCGACGATCTCACCCTGCTCTGCGACGTTCTGGCGACGGACCACCACCCAGTCCCCGTCGCAGATGGCCGCGTCGATCATCGAGTCGCCCGCGACCTTGAGCAGGAAGAGCTCACCGTCACCCACGACCTGGCGGGGGAGCGGGAAGACGTCCTCGACGACCTGCTCGGCCAGGATCGGCCCACCGGCGGCGATACGACCGACGAGCGGCACGTAGGACGGCGTCGCGACCTCGCTCTCGGACCCGTCCGGGGTCGGCAGGCTCGACGACGCGACCGGTGAGCCCGCGGTGGAGGCCGCTCCGTTGCCCGCCGAGGGGTCCACGACCTCCATCGCCCGCGGACGGTTAGGGTCGCGGCGCAGGTATCCCTTGCGCTCGAGCGTGGTGAGCTGATGCTTGACCGACGACGGGCTGGCCAGGCCGACGGCCTCGCCGATCTCCCGCATCGTCGGTGGATAACCGCGGCTCTCGACCGAGGCGCGGATCGTCTCGAGGACCCTTCGCTGGCGCGGGGTCAGCCGGTCCGGACCGGTGGAGATCTCGGAGACGGACGCGAGCGTGCCGTCGTGCGTACCGGACCCGGCGCCTTCGGTCTCGCGTGTCGTCGTCATGTGTCTCTCCCGTCAAGAACCAGACAAACCTGTCATCGCTCCCGTCAGAGTAGGGCAGATCCGCACCGACATCAAACATCTGTTCGAGATCTCTCGACGCGTGTCGGGTCGCCGTGATACCAATGTGTACAAGCGTTCGACGAACATACGTTTGACGGACAGGTGTTCGAGAGGCCCGTGCGGCTCCGGGAGGGCGAAGCAATGGCATCGATCGCAGTGGTCTCGCAGGCCGCGGGCTTCCTGGGCCTCGGTGGCCTACGCCTCACGGTTCGCGGGCGCCGTGTGCTCGTCGCCCTGGCGGTGCTTCTCCTGGCCGTGCCGGCCGTCGCCTGGGGTGCCAGTGCCGTCGCGGACGCGCCGGACCGTGCGCAGGAGGTGCGGCTCGAGACCGTGGCGCCGGGCGAGACGTTGTGGGAGTACGCGCGGTCGGTGGCGACCCCGGGCGAGGACCTGCGGGACGTCGTCGCCGCGCTGCAAGAGCTGAACGGGCTGGGCGGCGCGGAGCTCAGGGCGGGGCAGGTCCTGGTGCTGCCGCTCGACTAGCGGCACGTGGTGTTGCACCGAGGGCTGGCTGGCGCATACTTTCGTCGGGCAGCTGGGCACGGGCCCGGCCCGACCGCAGGAGACTCCGGATGCACTGCCCGTTCTGCCGACACGCCGACTCGCGCGTGGTCGACTCTCGTACCGCCGACGACGGATCGTCGATCCGACGCCGCCGCCAGTGCCCGAACTGCCAGCGCCGTTTCACCACGATCGAGACCGCGAGCCTCTCCGTCGTCAAACGTTCGGGCGCGACCGAACCGTTCAGCCGTGACAAGGTCGTCGCCGGGGTGCGCAAGGCGTGCCAGGGTCGGCCGGTGAGCGCCGACGACCTGGCGCTCCTGGCGCAGCGGGTCGAGGAGACGCTGCGTGGCTCGGGTAGCGCGGAGATCGACGCCTACGAGATCGGCCTGGCCATCCTGGGTCCCCTCCGGGAGCTCGACGAGGTCGCCTACCTGCGTTTCGCCTCGGTCTACCAGGCGTTCGACTCGCTCGACGACTTCGACGCAGCGATCACATCCCTGCGCGCGGAACGGGCCGAGCGCGAGACGGCCGCGGGTACGGCGCCCGGCGGCTCGGTGGAGGAGGCTCCCACCGCGTCCACGTGATCGGAAAAGCCCTCGCGCCCGCGGGCCGAGGGGCGCATGCTGGGCCTATGACAGACGACAAGAGGACGACCGCCCCCGGCGACGAGGCCAAGGCACGGTTCAAGGAGGCCCTCGACAAGAAGAACGCCGCGCGCCACCGCACGTCCGACTCCGAGCGGAACACCGGATCCGTGCACGGCTCGGAGACCGCCGGTCCCGTGCAGCCGATGTTCCGGCGCAAGTCGGGCTGACGGACCTGACGACGAAGGGCCCGCACCATGGTGCGAGCCCTTCGTGCTCCGGTGCGGCGTGAGTGGTCAGCCGGCGGCGGGCCCCGGCGGGAACTCCGGGCGCTCGAACGCGTCGCGGATCCGCAGCCGCACCGTGGTGTCCATCGCCATGAGCTTCTTCGAGGCCCCACGCTGCGTGACGTCGGAGATGTCGGTGACCACGTAGCCGAGGTCCCCCCGCGTGGCGAGCATCTGGGCCTCGATGTTGGCACCGTGGTCGGCGAAGACCTGGTTGACGGCAGCGAGCACGCCCGGCACGTTGCGGTGGAGCAGTGCGATCCGCCCGACCCCGGTGTGCTCGAGCTGCAGGTTCGGCAGGTTCACCGAGAGCGTCGTCGAGGCGGTCAAGAAGTACTCGCGCAGCTTCTTCGCGACGAAGTGACCGATCGACTCCTGCGCCTCGAGGGTCGAGCCGCCGACGTGCGGGGTGAGGATGACGTTGTCGAGGCCGCGCAACGGCGACTCGAAGTGGTCGCCGCGCTTCTTCGGCTCGGTCGGGAAGACGTCGACGGCCGCACCGGAGAGGTGGCCCGAGAGGATGTGCTCACGCAGGGACTCGACGTCGACGACGAAGCCGCGCGAGAGGTTGAGGAAGATCGCCCCCGGCTTCATCCGCGCGAACATGTCACCGGTGAACATCCCGGCGTTCCCGGGGCGCCCGTCCACGTGGATCGTCACCGCGTCGGCGACCTCCAGGAGCTCGCCCAGCGTCTCCACGCGGTGGGCGTTGCCGAGCGCGAGCTTCTCGGCAGCGTCGTAGAAGACGACCTTCATGCCCAGGTTCTCGGCCAGCACCGAGAGCTGGGAGCCGATGTTCCCGTACCCGATGATGCCGAGCGTGCGGCCGCGCACCTCGTGCGAGCCCTCGGCCGTCTTGTCCCAGACGCCGTCGTGCAGCGCCTTGTCCCGCACGGTGAGCCGCCGGGTCAGGGCGATGATCTCCGAGACCGCCAGCTCGACGACCGAGCGGGTGTTCGAGAACGGTGCGTTGAACACGGCGACGCCGTGCGACGACGCCGCCTCGAGGTCGATCTGATTCGTCCCGATGGAGAACGTGCCGACGGCCAGCAGGCCGGGCACGGACTCCAGGACGCGACGGGTGACCTGGGTCTTGGAGCGGATGCCGAGAATCTGGAAGTCGGCGAGCGTCTCGATCAGCTCGGCCTCGTCGAGCGCGCCGGAGCGCGTCTCGACCTCGATCCCCGCATCGCGGAGGATCTCGACAGCAGCGGGATGGACGTTCTCAAGGAGTAGGGCGCGCAGCACGGACCTATGGTGCGCCTCCGCGACGCGACCCACAAACCCGTCTCACCCTTCGTCCACCAGGCCGTCGGGAAGGTCTCGGGCGTGCAGCACGACGAGCTGCTGCGTCGTCCGCGTCATGGCCACGTACAGGTCGCCCCAGCGACCCGGGCCGGACGCGACGTCGGCCGGCTCGACCAGCACGACGGCGTCGTACTCCAGGCCCTTCGCCTCGCGGGGCGAGGTGACGACCACCTGGGCGTCCTCGGGGCGCTGGGCGGCGAGCCGTGCGGCCTCGGTGGCCCCGAGCGCGTCGGTGAGCGCCGCCGCCACCCGCTCGTCCAGGTCTCCGACGGCGTGCTGCCCGGCGATGATCGCCACCCGTCCCGACCCGTCGGCGGCGACGTGCTCGCGGGCGAGGTCGGCCGCCCGGGCGGCGGCGGCCGCGACCGGGTCGCCGACCCGGTCGACCTGGAGGGCACCGGGCACGTCGCGGGCAGCGGTCAGCGGCGAGACCGGGAGCCCGGCCGCCGTCGCCATGCGCTGGGCGGCGTCGGCCACGGCCGCGGGGGTCCGGTAGCTGACGGTCAGCTCGCTCAGCCGCCAGCCGTCACGCAGCACGGGATCGAGCGCCGCGGGCCAGGAGTCCGCGCCGGCCGCGGACGACGTCTGGGCGACGTCACCGACGATCGTCAACGACCGGGACGGGACCCGGCGCACGATCGCGTGCCACGCCATCGGGCTCAGCTCCTGCGCCTCGTCGACCACGACGTGGCCGTAGGTCCAGGAGCGGTCCGCCGCGGCGCGCTCGGCGGTGGTCAGCACCGGACCGGTCTCGGTGAACCGGGCAGCCAGGGTCTCGGCGTCGACGAGCCCGCCGCCGGCCCCGGTGGACTCGAGCACCGAGCGTGCATACTCCAGCTCGGAGGCGCGCTGCGCCTCGGCGGCGCGGGCCTCGGCCCTGGCCAGCGAGTCGTCGACCCCGAGGAGCTCGGCCGCCTCGTCCAGGAGCGGGACGTCGGACTCCGTCCACGGCGCGTCGGGCGATCGGCGCAGCAGCCCGCGCTCGGGAGCGCTGAGCTCGGGGGCGGCCTCGGCCAGCCGGTGGGGCTTGGACCACAGGTCGGCGACGAGCTTCTCGGGCGTGAGCGGGAACCAGGCGAGGTTGAGGGCGACCCGCACGTCGCGGTCCGCCCGGAGGTCCTCGTTCAGCACCGCGACGTCGTGGTCGGACAGCTCGGAGTCGGTGCGCACGCGGTACTGGTCGACGAGCCGCGCGAGCATCTCGCGCACGAACGTGGCCCGCGCCTCGTTGTGCGGCTTGTGGGTCCGGCGGGCGCGGCCGATCGCGTCGCGGACGTCGCGCCGCCTGACCTCGAGGTCGACGCCGTCGACCCGCACCGGCACGTCCCGGGCCGGGATCCGTTCGCGGGCTCGCACGGCACGCCGGATCGCCGCGCGCCACAGGAGCCGGCCCTTGACCTCGGCGACCCGGCCCTCGTCGACGGCGTCGGCACGCAGCCCGGGCAGGAGCTCGGCGATGGTCGTCGAGACGACGCCGGTCTCGCCCAGCGAAGGGAGCACCTGGTCGATGTAGCGCAGGAAGGCGCGGCTCGGGCCGACCAGGAGCACGCCCGAGCGCTCCAGGACCCGCCGGTGCGCGTAGAGCAGGTACGCGGCGCGGTGCAGCGCCACGGCCGTCTTGCCGGTGCCGGGCCCGCCCTGGACGACGAGGGCGCCGCCGAGGTCGTCGCGGACGATGCGGTCCTGCTCACCCTGGATCGTGGCGACGATGTCCGCCATGCGACCGGTCCGTCGGCTGGCGAGCGACGCCAGCAGCGCGCCCTCCCCGGAGAGCGAGGACACGTCGAGGCCGTCCGCGACGGCGTCGAGGTCGAGCACCTCGTCCTCGTACCCCGTGACGGTCCGGCCCGCGGTGACCACGTGACGACGACGGCGCACCCCGTCGGGGTGCATCGCCGTCGCCCGGTAGAAGGCCTGGGCGGCGGGTGCGCGCCAGTCGGTGAGCAGCGTCCGGTGCTCCTCGTCGGTGAGGCCCAGCCGTCCCACGTAGCGCACCTCGTCGTCGTCGAGGTCGAGCCGCCCGAAGGCGAGCCGGTCCTCGACGGCGTCGAGCTGGGCCGCACGGTCGGCGTACAGCGTCGCGAACGCGTCGCGCTCGCTCCGGTTCTGGGGCGAGCCCGACGGCCCCACCCGGCGGACGTCCGCCAGCCGCTCGCGCGTGGTGGCGCGCAGCGCGTCCAGGCGGTCGTACAGGCGGGTCACGACCGCCTGCTCGCGCGCCAGCTCCTCGTGCCTGCCCGCCACACGTCCTCCCGATGCTGCTCGATCTGCGGCCGACCATCATTCCATGCGTCGCGGCACGAGCGCGCCGCCCGCTGCCGGGCGCCGACGACGCGCCGGGTCGTGGGCGATGACGCGGCGGGTGCGACGGCATAGGATCGCGGTCATGATCAGCGGCGACGGGGGACGCGCCGGGTCCGAGGACGGAGAGTCGGCGGAGCCGGCCGTGGTGCTGCTCGTCGAGGACGACGACGGCGACGCACTGCTGGTGACCGAGCTGCTCGCCGACGCCGAGATCGCGATCGAGGTGCGCCGTGCGACGTCGGTGGCCCAGGCGGCCGAAGAGCTCGCCCAGACCGCCGTGGACTGCCTGGTCGTGGACCTGGGGCTGCCGGACGCGGTCGGTCTCGCCGCGGTCGAACGTCTGCGTCGCTCGACCGAACGTCACTCGGTGCCGCCGGCCCTCGTCGTGCTGACGGGGCACGCCGGCATCGACCAGGGCGTGCGAGCCGTCGCGGCGGGCGCGGACGACTACCTCGTCAAGGGCGAGACCGGCCCCGACCTCCTGGCGCGCTCGTTGCGGTACGCGCTCCAGCGCCGGCGGTCGGCCGCGCAGCAGCGGGCCCTGTACCGCAGCGAGGTACGCGCCGCGGAGACGGCACGGCTCGAACGTGCGCTGCTGCCGAAGCCGCTGGTCGAGGACGTCGCCGTGTCGGTGATGGTCGGGTACCTGCCCGGGGGTAACGGGCTGCTGGGTGGCGACTTCTTCGACTCCGTCGAGATGGCCGACGGCACGGTGCTGTCGATGATCGGGGACGTGGCGGGGCACGGGCCGGACGAGGCCGCGCTCGGCGCGACCCTGCGCACGGCCTGGCGCACGCTGGTCCTGACCGGGACGCCGCCTGCCGACGTGCTCGGTCACCTGGAGCGCGTCCTGGTGACGGAGCGGTCCCAGCCGGAGATCTTCGTGACGCTCTGCCAGGTGGCCGTCGCGGCCGACCGCGGCTCGATCGACGTCTACCTCGCCGGGCACCCCGCCCCGATGCTCCTGACCGGTCCCGTCGGGGCCGTCCGCTGCGACGTGGTCGAGCCGACGTCGCGCGGTCGCGCGCTCGGCATCCCGATCGACGGTGGCTGGCGCCCGCAGCGGCTGGAGGTCGACGGTCCGTTCGCCGTGCTCATGTACACCGACGGGCTGGTCGAGGCCTCCGTCGCGGACTCCGCGGCCGGCCCGGAGCGGCGGGGTCGCCGTGGGCCTGAGCGGGTCGGCGTCGACGGGCTGCACCGGCTCGTGCAGCAGGAGCTCGACGGGTCAGGGTTCGTGGGCGTCGTCGAACGTGTCCTGCGTCGGGTGCGGGCGATCCACGGTGGTCCGCTCGTCGACGACGCGGCCATGCTCGTCGTCGGGTGGACCGGCACGCGCGAAGTGATCGGCGAGCGTTCGTCGACGCTGGCGGACTCGGCGGAATGGGCGCGCTGGTGAGCGAGCGTTCTTCGGTGCTGACGGGCCTGCGGCGGCTCCTGCGCGGGGCGGGCGTGGTGCTCCTGCTGGTCCTGGTGGTGGCGTTCGTCGCCGTCCTCGTGTCGCTGCGGCTGCTGGCGGACGGCGCCGATGCCGAGGCCATCGAGCTCGCCCGGGTGTGGAACGAGGTCGTGCTGGTCGTCGTCGGCGTGCTGGGCATCGTGGCGGTGGTCCTCGGCTGGGTGGTCTGGCAGGCGGTCCAGCGTGGGGTGACCGCGCCCATCGGGACCCTTGCCGCCGAGGTGCGCAAGGCCAGCACCGGTGAGCACGACCACGAGATCCCGCGGGTGGGTACCGGTGAGGTCGCGGCCCTGAGCCAGGACGTCGAGCACATGCGCCGCGAGCTGGTGCGCCAGGTCGCCGAGGCCCGCGAGGCGCACGTCGAGGCCAGGGACGCCCAGGACCGGCTGCAGGAGCAGGCCGGGGAGCTGGAGCGCTCGAACCGCGACCTCGAGCAGTTCGCCTACGTCGCCTCGCACGACCTGCAGGAGCCGCTGCGCAAGGTCGCGAGCTTCACGCAGCTGTTGCAGAAGCGCTACGGCGACCAGCTGGACGACCGGGCGGACCAGTACATCGCGTTCGCCGTGGACGGCGCCCACCGCATGCAACGCCTCATCCAGGACCTGCTGAGCTTCTCCCGGGTCGGCAGGACGGGGGAGGCCCCGGAGGACGTGGACCTCGAAGCGGTCCTGCGGCAGGTGCTGGCCGACCTCTCCCACCGGATCGAGGACGAGGGAGCGGAGGTCACCCACGACCCGCTGCCGGTGGTGCGGGGCGAGAAGAGCCTGTTGACGATGCTCCTGCGCAACGTCGTCGGCAACGCGCTGAAGTTCCGCCACCCCGACCGCCCGCCCCGGGTGCACCTGACCGCCGCTCGCGGCGAGGACGGAGAGGGCTGGGAGCTGGCGTGCCGCGACAACGGGATCGGCATCGACTCCCAGTACGCCGAGCGGGTGTTCGTCATCTTCCAGCGGCTGCATCCCAAGGAGGTGTACAGCGGGACCGGCATCGGGCTGGCCCTCGTCAAGCGGGTGGTCGAGCATCACGGCGGGCGGGTCTGGATCGATCCCGACGCCACGCTGGGCACGACCATCCGGTGGACCCTTGCCGGGTCCGCTTAGGGTGGCGGGATGACGGAGCAGCAGGTCGGTATCGAGGTCCTTCTGGTGGAGGACGATCCCGGCGACGTCCTCATGACGCGCGAGGCCTTCGCCGAGCACAAGGTCGCCAACCAGCTGTCGGTGGTGTCCGACGGCGTGAGCGCGATGGAGTTCCTGCGGCGTGAGGGCGAGTACGCGCAGGCCCCGCGGCCGGACCTCATCCTGCTCGACCTCAACCTGCCGCGCATGGACGGCCGGGAGGTCCTCGGGCTGGTGAAGGAGGACCCGGTGCTGAAGCACATCCCGGTCGTCGTCCTCACCACGTCGGAGGCGGAGGAGGACGTGCTGCGCTCCTACGCGCTGCACGCCAACGCGTACGTGACCAAGCCGGTCGACTTCGAGCGGTTCATCGACGTCGTGCAGCAGATCGACGAGTTCTTCGTCTCCGTGGTCCGGCTCCCGCGTCGCTGAGGTCGGGAAGATCTCGGGGGGCACGCTGGTTGTCCCGAGGGACGCTGTTGCGTCGTGGTGGTCGAGACGAGGAGGAACGGGTGCTGGACCCGCAGGGGATCTACGAGGTGGACGACGAGGCGATCGAGCGCACGTTCGGCGACGAGCCGGCGGCGAGCGGTGCGCCGGTCCTGGTGCACGCTCTGCGCGGCTTCGTCGATGCGGGGTCCGCCGGTGAGATCACCGTCGGGCACCTGCTCGAACGGTTCACGGCCACGCGACTGATCACCTTCGACGTCGACCGACTCGTGGACTATAGGTCGAGGCGTCCGGCGATGACCTTCGACGCGAACCGGTGGGCGGACTACGACGAGCCGTCGCTCGTGGTCGACCATCTGACGGACGGCGAGGGCACGGGATTCCTCCTGCTGCACGGCGTCGAGCCGGACGTGCAGTGGGAGCGCGTGGTCCGCGCGGTGCGCGAGATCGTGGAGCGGTTCGGCGTGTCCCTGACCGTCGGCGTCCACGGGATCCCGATGGGGGTCCCCCACACGCGCCCGCTGACGTTGACGGCGCACGGCACCCGCGAGGGGCTGGTCGAGGACTACACCTCGTTCTTCGGCCAGGTGCGGGTGCCCGGTTCGCTGGGCGCGCTCCTGGAGCTGCGGCTCGGGCAGACCGAGCACGACGCGCTGGGAGTGACGGTCCACGTACCGCACTACCTGGCGCAGTCCCGCTATGTACCCGCCGCCGTCGTCGCGCTGCAGCACCTGGAGAAGGCGACCGGGCTGGCGCTCGGGACGGACCGGCTCGCGGAGGCAGCGGCCGAGACGCAGGTCGAGGTCGCCGAGCTCGTGGCCGAGAACGAGGAGGTCGCCGCCGTCGTGCACCAGCTCGAGGAGCAGTACGACGCCTTCACCCGGTCGGTGGGCCGGACGAACCTCCTCGCCGAGGACGCCGCGCTCCCGACGGCCGACGAGCTCGGTGCCGAGTTCGAGAGGTTTCTCGCCCAGCGCGACGACGGCTGACCGGAGGGTCGCGACGCCGGGACCGGTACCGCGCGCATCCCGTGCGGAACGTAGTGGTCCATGCCACACTGTCGGGCGTCGCACCTGCTCACCGGCCCACGGACCGGTTCCGGCGCGGTGCGACGGCGGGTGCCCGTCCGGTGCACCCGTGCACCGGACGGAAGGTCGAAGGATCAGCATGGCGCAGGGTTCTGTGAAGTGGTTCAACTCCGAGAAGGGCTACGGGTTCATCGCCCAGGACGGCGGCGGGGCCGACGTCTTCGTCCACTACTCCGCGATCGAGACGCAGGGGTACCGAACGCTCGACGAGGCCCAGCGGGTCGAGTTCCAGATCACGCAGGGACCGAAGGGTCCGCAGGCGGAGCAGGTCGTCCCGCTCTGAGGCGGCACGTCCCGCCGCAGGCCGCCCCTCGGGTCTCGGGGAGCGGCCTGCGGCGTCTCAGGGCAGCGGCGCGGCCGACCCGACGAGGCGAGCCAGGTCGCCACCCGTGACGGTCTGCGCGGGCACGGCCAGGGATCGCAGGGCGCGCGCCAGCCGGGTGTCGGCGAGGTCGAGTCCGTCGGGCGCCGAGCCGTCGGTCTGCGGAGCGACGGCGGCGATCACGACGTTGCCGTATCGACGGCCCTTGAGCACGGCCGGCTCGGCGATCAGGGCGAGGCGTCCGTGCTCGGCGGCGCCCGGGTCGAGGGACGCCGCGAACGACGCCAGCTCGCGCCGCGTCAGCTCCAGCGGTGGCCGGTCGGCACAGTTCACCAGGAGCAGCCCGCCAGGCCGCAGGACCCGCAGCGCCGCGTCGGCGAAGCCGCGGCCCGCGAGATGTTCGGGCGTCGCGTCGCCGTCGAACGCGTCACGCACGACGACGTCGAACGACGCGGCCGGCAGGGTCGACAAGGCGTGCCCGGCGTCGTCGGCCCGGAGCCGCAGCCGGGGCGACCGGGGCAGCGAGAACCACTCGCGCACGAGCGTCAGCAGGCGGGCGTCGACGTCGACGCCGAGCTGGCGGGAGTCGGGCCGGACGTGCTCGATCTGCCGGGGGAGGGCGCACCCTGCGGCGCCGAGGTGGAGGGCGCGCACGGGCCCCGGGTCGAGCAGGTCGACGACGGCGGCCATCTGCTGGAGGTACTCGAAGGCGAGGAAGCCCGGGTCGTCGAGGTCGAGGCAGGAGCTCGGCACGCCGTTGACGTGCAACGTCACCCGCCCGGCGTGGTCGGGGTCGGGTTCGAGGTGCGCCGTCCCGGTGTCGATCGGCACCGGGCCCGAGGGGAGTGTCGGTGCCTCGCGCGATGATCGGTCCGGACGGGTGGTGCGGGAGCGTCGAGCCATGGGGACAGTCTCTCGTGCGACACGCCTTGACAGGATCGAACAGACGTTCGAAGATGCGAGGGCGGGGCGGTCCCGCCGAGGGGTCAGGAGGTGTGCGATGACAGCACGAGGCGGTGCACCCGTGCCCGACCGGGTGGACAGGCTCCTGGCGCGCGCCGACGCGGAGCTGGCCGCCGCGGTCGCTGCCACCGCAGCCGCGGAGCGCTTCGTCCACGCCCACCTGGCGGCCTTGCGCTCTGCCGCCGCGGTCGTGGCGCTCCACGGGGACGCGCCCCGGGGGCGCGCGAGGGCGGTGTGGGACCTGCTGACCCGGGTGGAGCCCGAGCTGGCGGCGTGGAGCGTGTACTTCGCGTCCGGTGCGCGTCTGCGGGCAGCTGTGGACGCCGGGCACGGCGAGGACGTCACGCCGGCCCGCGCGGACGAGCTGCTCGCGTGCGCCGAGGACTTCCGGGACGAGGTGGGTCTCCGGCTCGACCCGGACGCCGGCTTCTCCCTGCGGGCTGCACGCGGTGCCGTGACGGCGGCATCGTGAGCCGCGGTCCGCGCTCCACGGACGTGCGGCGCGACTGGGGGGACGACGAGGAGGGCTCGTCGATCCTGCACGTCGACATGGACGCGTTCTTCGCATCGGTCGAGCTCGCGCGGCGGCCGGAGCTGCGGGGGCTGCCCGTCATCGTCGGCGGCCGGGAGCGGGGCGTCGTGCTCGCGGCCACCTACGAGGCGCGTGCCTACGGCATCCGGTCGGCGATGTCGATGGCCCACGCGCTGCGTCGGTGCCCGCAGGCCGTCGTGGTGCCGCCGGACCATCGCCGCTACCGGGACGTGTCCCGCTCGGTGATGGCGATGCTGGGCGACGTGACGGCGGTCGTCGAGCAGGTCTCGGTCGACGAGGCGTTCCTCGACGTGGCCGGCGCACGGCGTCGTCTCGGCAGGCCCACCGCCATCGGCGCGGCGCTGCGCGAGCAGGTGCGCGCGGAGCACGGCATCACCTGCTCGGTCGGCATCGGCCGCAACAAGCTCGTCGCCAAGCTGGCCTCGACGCACGCCAAGCCCGACGGCCTGCTCCTGGTGCCCGCGGCCGCGACCGAGCGGTTCCTGCGCGAGCTCCCGGTCGGCGCGCTGTGGGGCGTGGGGGAGAAGACGGAGCAGGTCCTGGCCCGCTGGGGCATCAGCACGGTCGCCCAGCTCGCCGACACCGACGTCGCGGTGCTGCAGGCCGCCGTCGGCCGGGTCTCGGGGGCGCACCTGCACGACCTCGCCTGGGGGCGGGACCCGCGCCCCGTGGTCGCGGGACGCGCCGAACGGAGCATCGGTGCCGAGTCCACGTTCGGCCGGGACCTGCACGACCTCGCCGAGGTGGCGCGGCGGCTCCGCGAGCTCAGCGACCGGGTGGCGGGCCGGATGCGCCACCAGGGAGTGGTGGCGCGGACCGTCGCCCTCAAGGTGCGCACCAGCGACTTCCGGACCATGTCACGGTCCCGCACGCTCGAGGTACCGACGGACGTGGCGCAGGACGTGTACACGGTGGCTCGCGGGCTGCTCGCGGCGGTCGACCTCGAAGGGCTGCCGGTCCGTCTCGTCGGGGTGCGGGGTGAGAATCTCCGCGCCCGGGCAGAGCTCACGTCTCAGCCGTCGCTGTTCGACGACGACTCGCAGCTCGGGGCGCGACGCGACGCGGAGCTGGCGGTGGACGCCGTGCGAGAGAGGTTCGGCTCGGCCGCCATCGCCCTCGGGGCGTCGCCGACTACCGTCCAGCGCCCGGCAGGCATATCCTAGGGGCAGGCCACGAAACTACAGCGAGATCGGGGGGCCCGATGCCTCTGTCAGAGTACGAGCAGCGCGTCCTGGAGCAGATGGAGCGCGCGCTCGAGAGCGATGACCCCCGGCTGGCCACGACGCTCCAGCGTTCGCGCCATCGTTCACCGCTGCGGTACGTCCTCGCAGGGCTGTGCGTGGTGCTGGGCCTGGTGCTCCTGGTGATCGGGGTCGCATCGTCGTTGACCCTGCTGGGTGTCGCAGGATTCGTCCTGATGTTCGCGGGCGTCGTCTACGCGTTCTCGGCGCCGCGCAAGAAGGGGCCGCAGGGGGTCGTCGCTGCGGACGGCACCGTGGACCCCTCCTCTGCCGCTCACGCGGGTTCGGGCGAGCGCCGGAACCGGGCTGCGGCACCGAGCAAGGGCCCGGGCTTCCTGGCTCGCCTCGAAGAGCGCTGGGACCGCCGGCGAGACCAGGGTCGTTAGACAGGGCCGCGAGGCGCTGGGCTGACGCACCAGGCCGACGACCAGGCCGACGACCAGGCCGACGGGCTCGGCTCGGCGCGACCTACGAGGTCCGCCGGACCGGTTTGCTCACGACCTGTCGGTCAGGCGCTGGGTCACCCGCGCCGCCACCTCGGCGAGGTCCGGCTCGGTGACGTCCGGCCGGCCCGGCTCGACGTCGTCGGACGCGCCGCCGGTCATGTCGCCGCTCTGGTCTGCCGGCCCGGCGTAGCGCGCCCGTTCGACGGCCTCCGCGAGCGTGGTGAGGTCGTCGTGCACCTCCGGCACCGGCGCCCTGCCGCGCGCCCTGGTGACCGCGTCGACCACGGCCCCGGGGGCCTGTCGCGGTGTCGTGGGCGGGGGCAGCGACACCCCCTCGCGAGCCAGCGCCGCGACCACCTGCTGCCACGCCTGCTCGGCGTCGACCGGGCCTGTGTGCCGCCGTCGCCGTAGCAGCAGGAGCGCCGTCGTCCCCGCTCCCGCGAGCAGGCCCGCGGCCAGCGCCACCCAGGCCCACGCGGGCAGGGTGTCCGCGGGCTCCGGCTCGACCGCTACCGGCGGCTCGGTCGGCACCGGCTCCGTCGGCTCGCTCAGTTCAGGCTGCTCGGCGGCCGGTGGTGGCACCTCCCGCTGAGGGGCCGGGTCGGCCGGGGCGTCGATCTCGGCGGTGGTGTAGGCGGGGGCGGTCCCGGTCTGCGTCGCGGGCGTCGGTTCGAAGCGCACCCAGCCGGCACCCTCGAAGTAGAGCTCCGGCCAGGCGTGGGAGTCCTTCCCGGTCACCTGCCAGCGGGAGCCGTCGCTCGCTGCGTCGTCGACGGCCTCGCCGGGGAGGAAGCCGACCCCGAGCCGCGTGGGGATGCCCAACGTGCGAGCCATCACCGACATCGTTGTCGCGAACTGCACGCAGTACCCGGTGCGGTGCTGCAGGAAGTCCCAGACCGGGTCCCCGGTGCCGCCCCGGGGCAGCTGCGTGGAGTAGGTGAACGTGGCGGGGTCGCGCAACCACTGCTGGAGGGCGACGGCCTGCTCGTAGGCGTTGTCGGTCTCGCCGACGACCTCCACCGCAAGGGCTGCCACCTCCTGCGAGTGCTCCGTCTGCGGAACCGTGAGGTAGGCGTCCTCGGTGACGCCGGCGCCCGCGTCGCGCAGGAGCTGCGGGTCCAGGTCACGGGGACGCACGCCCATCGTGTAGACGTCGCCCACGTCGGTCCGGTCGCCGACCACCTCGTCACGCAGCGGGTCGTAGCCCCAGGTGCCGCCGGCGTCGACCCGCCGGGGCTCGATGGCGACGGGCAGCTGGTCGTCCCTCAGCGAGCCCACGGTCACCGACAGGTCCTGCCGCTCCTGCAGCCCGCCGGTGGCGAGGTCGTCCGGCCACAGCAGCTCGTCGCCGGCGAACGGCCGGCCGTCGCGCTCCTCCCCGCGCTGCCACCGCCGGCCGTCGAAGGCGGTGGCCGTGTAGGTGCGCAGCGGCCCCACGTCCTCCTCGACGCCCGTGTAGGTGAGCACCACCTCGCCCGACCGTTCGGTGAGGCTGCTCAGCACGTCGAGGTCCTCGGAGAGCTGGATGGTGTCACCCGTGGTCGTGAAGTTCTGGTACCAGGCCCCCGCGTACCCGGGCAGGCTGCTCGACGCCGCGGCCACGAGGCCGGCCGCCACCGCGACGACGAGGGCGACGGCGGTGGTGACGACGCTCCGCGCGCTCTCGGCCCGCCGCACCGCGGCCGGCGGACGTTCGGTACGCGGCCGCCGACGTTCGCCGGCCGCGACCGAGAGCAGCAGGAGCAGCGCCGCGACGACGACGACGAAGACGGCGGGAGGGACCGACCCGACGAGGACGAGCGGAGGGCACCACAGGGCGAGCAGCGGGATCCCGACTGCCGCCGGCCAGCGCAGACCTCCCGCGAGGGCGTCGCCGAGGAGCAGCACGGCGAGGGTGCCGCCAACCGTCAGCAACGTGATCGGCAGCGTTCCCGGTACGGGGGCGACCTCGGACCGGATGATCTCGCCGGCGTCCCCCAGGCGATCCACCACCCGGCCCACGGCGTCGGACCCGATGAAGAGCTGCGGCTGGGAGGTCGGAGCACCGTAGGTGGCCAGCACGTACCACGCGGCGACGGCCGCGCCGCAGAGCGTCGGGACGACGGAACCTCCCGCGGTCTCGCCGCGTCCGCGTCCGCGTGCACGCCGTTCGAGCAGGGCCCGCGTGATCCCGGTGGTGGCTGCGACCAGCGCGATGCCGACGAGTCCGGTGCGTACCCAGTCGCCCGGCAGCACGAGGGCGGTGAGCGCGAGCATGGAGGCGCCGACGGCTACCGCCACCAGGACGGTCGTGGCGATCAGCCGGGCCGTCGGGCCGGCGTACGACGGGATCATGCGACGCTCTCCGTCAGCGTCGACCACGCCCGCTCCACGGGGGTGCCGGGGGTGCACGGCGCGACGCGCCACCCGGCGGCCCGCAGGCCGTCGGCGGTCGGGCCGACGTCGTGACGCATCCCGGCGGCACGGGGGACCACGAGGAAGGCCCAGCCGACGCCGTCGGCACCGAGGGACGCGAGGGCGTGGCGCTGCGGTCCGCCGCTCCTCGGCCCGATCACGGCGACGGTGACCTCGGACCCCGTCCGGTCGGCGCGCAGCGACCGGACGGTGGTGGTGAGGGCCCGGTCGGCCTCGCTGCCGCGCAGGCCCGTGAGGTCCACGGTCGCGTCGAGCAACTGTGCGCGGCCGCTGCGGCGGCCGGCGGCGTGCTCGGTGCGTCCCGGGGTGGTCGTCGTGGCGACCAGGCGGGTCGGGTGCCCGGCCTCGAGGAACGACGTCGCCACCGAGGCGGCGAGCTCGACGGCCCATTCTCCGTCGTCGACGACGTCCCGGGCGGGCGGACGCGCTCCGGGGCGGTCGTCGGGCGGTGGGGCCAGCAGCTCGCGGTCGAGCAGCACCGTGACGGGACGCAGCCCGGCGCTCTCGTCGGCGCGGACCATCAGCCGGCCCTGGCGCGCCGAGCCGGCCCAGTGGACTCGGCGGGGGTCGTCGCCGGGGACGTACTCGCGCAGCACGGAGTCGTCGCTGGAGGCGAGGCGGGCGCCGACTGCCGCGCGGTCGACGTCTCCGAGCGCCGCGGCCCGCGCTGGCAGGGCGGTGGTCCGCGGCCAGACCGAGACGCGCGTCGCCCTGCCGAGGGGCTGGGTGGTCCGCGCCAGGCCGAAGACGTCGGTGCGGGTGGTGAGCACCGGGCCCAGCGGCCAGCGGCCGCGGCGCACGGGTGCGAGGGAGTACTGCACGTCGATGCGGTCGGGGCGGGCGCGCACGCGCGCGTGGATCCCGGACGGTCCGGCGAGCTCGTGGGCGGCCTGCTCGGACAGCCGCAGCCGGGCGAGTCTCTCGTAGGCCGCGCCGGTGCGCGCGCGGGCCCGGACGGTCAGGCGGGTGGTGGCGGGACGACCGGCGACCACGGGGTCCGGCTCGATGGCGCGCTCGACGTCGAGCGCGCCACGCCCTGCGTCGAGCCGCTGCCACCCGAGCGTGGCGCACGCGGCCGTGACCGCCAGGACCGCGGCGGCACCGAGCCCGACGACGTCGGGCAGATCGAGGACGATGCCGGTCGCCACGAGCACCGCCCCTGCCACCAGCAGCGCGCCGCCACGCCCGGTCGGTCGTACCCGGGCCAGGCGTCGGAACGCCGACCCACCTCCCTGTCCTGTCATGTCAGTGGCTCGGGTTCGCGGCCCTGCCGAGCGTCGCGCGACGCTGCGCCGCCGCGGGTGAGGTGACCCCGGCCGGGACCACGGTGCGGTCGACCACGTCGCGCACGATCTCCACCGCGCTGACGCCGGCCAGCCGTGACTCCGTGGACAGGATCAGCCGGTGCGCCAGGACCGGTACGGCGAGCGCCTGGACGTCGTCGGGCAGCACGTGCTGGCGGCCCACCATGGCCGCGTGGGCCTTGGCGACCCGGAGGAGCTGGAGGGACGCTCGCGGTGAGGCGCCGAGCCGCAGCCCGTCGTGCTCACGGGTGGCCACGACGAGGTCGATGACGTACTGCTTGACCGCGGGGGCGGCGTGCACTGCGCGGGCCCAGGCCGCGTAGCGGATCATGGCTTCCGCCGTCGTGACGGGCTCCAGGTGCGCGAACGGGTCGGTGGCCTGCTGGGAGTCGAGCATGCGCATCTCGGCGTCGTTGTCGGGGTAGCCGATCGCGAGCCGGGCCATGAAGCGGTCGCGCTGGGCCTCCGGCAGCGGGTAGGTGCCCTCCATCTCGACCGGGTTCTGCGTGGCCAGCACGAGGAACGGCCGCGGCAGGGTGTACGTGGTCCCGTCGACGGTGGTCTGGCCCTCCTCCATGCACTCGAGGAGGGCGGACTGCGTCTTGGGCGACGCACGGTTGATCTCGTCGCCGATGACCACGTTGTTGAACACCGGGCCCGGCCGGAACTCGAACTCTCCGCTCGACGAGCGGTAGATGTTGACCCCGGTGAGGTCGCTCGGCAGGAGGTCCGGGGTGAACTGCACCCGGCCGACGCGGCAGTCGATGGTCCGGGCGAGCGCCTTCGCGAGGGTGGTCTTGCCGACGCCCGGGACGTCCTCGACGAGCAGGTGACCCTCGGCCAGGAGGACGGCGACGGTCAGCCGGGCGAGGTCGGGCCGGCCCGGCACCACGGACTCGACGGACGCACGGACCCGTGCGGTGGCGGCGACCAGCTCACCGAGCCCGGCGCGCAGCGCATCGGGGCCGGTGTTGGTCTGCTGGACCGGGACAGGACCGCCGCTGACGGCGCTGGTGGCGTGGTCGGTCTGCACAGGGAGGGCCTCCGGTCGTCCGTCATGGTGCTGCGAGCAGCCTAGTCGGTCCGTGACCTGCACGTGATGTCGATCACGTGGTGGACGCCGAGGCCCTCCACCACGCTCCACCGCAGCACCGATCCGCTGACCTGCGTGGACGTTCGTCAAGTCCCGCGGATGGGTAGTTCCACCCATGTCAGACCGCGCCTGGTGGAGGAAAGTGGAGTAGCGTGGAGGGAGCGGGAGCCCGAGGGGAGGTGCGGACCGTGGCAGCAGCACTGGGGGACCAGTTCCCGGGTACGGGGCTGCTCCTCGGCACGTACACCCCTCGGCTCGACGAGAAGGGCCGGTTGATCCTCCCGGCGAAGTTCCGCGCCCGGCTCGCCGCAGGGCTCGTCATGACGCGAGGTCAGGAGCGTTGTCTGTTCCTGCTGCCGATGGACGAGTTCTCCCGCATGTACGAGCAGGTCCGGCAGGCGCCGGTCACCAGCCGGCAGGCACGCGACTACCTGCGCGTGTTCCTGTCGGGGGCGAGCGACGAGGTGCCGGACAAGCAGGGCCGCGTGGTGATACCCGCGGCGCTGCGCGAGTACGCCGGCCTCGGCCGGGACGTCGCCGTGATCGGCGCCGGTACCCGTGTCGAGGTCTGGGACGCGCAGGCGTGGGAGTCCTACCTGGCCGAGCAGGAGTCGTCGTACTCCGACGTGGCCGAGGAGATCTTCCCCGACCTGCAGTTCTGACGGCACCGGACAACAGCACAGGCACCATCGGCCCGCACGACGAGGCCTCCTCCCGCGAGGGTCTGGCGCACTTCCCCGGCGCCAGAACGACGCGGAGGGAGACCTGGTCGGGCGGGCCGCAGCGAACCGGCACGACCTCGGAGAGGGGGCAGCATGAGCACGGACGACGACGGAGCACGGCCCGCGCAGGACCGGCACGTGCCCGTGCTGCTGCAGCGCTGCGTGGACCTGCTCGCGCCGGCGCTCGCCGAGCCGGGCAGCGTGCTCGTGGACTGCACCCTCGGGATGGGCGGGCACACCGAGGCCGTCCTCGAGCAGCTCCCCGGGGTCCGCGTGCTGGGCGTCGACCGCGACAGCCAGGCCCTCGAGCTCGCGTCCGCGCGGCTGGCGCGGTTCGGCGAGCGCTTCGTGCCCGTGCACGCCGTGTACGACGAGGTCGGCGACGTCGCGGCCGACCACGCCGGCACGTCCGACGGGCTCGTCCAGGGCGTGCTGATGGATCTCGGGGTGTCGTCGCTCCAGCTCGACGAGGCCGGGCGGGGCTTCGCCTACGCCCAGGACGCGCCCCTGGACATGCGGATGGACCAGTCGCGCGGGATGACGGCGGCGGACGTGCTCAACACCTACGACGAGCGCGACCTCGCGCGGATCCTGCGGGTGTACGGCGAGGAGCGGTTCGCGCCCCGCGTCGCCCGGGCACTGGTCCGCCGGCGCGAGGAACGGCCGTGGGAGCGGACGGCGGAGCTGGCCGACGCCGTGCGTGCCGCCATCCCGGCGGCGGCACGCAAGACGGGCGGCAACCCGTCGAAGCGGACGTTCCAGGCGCTGCGCATCGAGGTGAACGGCGAGATCGAGGTGCTCGAGCGTGCAGTGCCCGCCGCGATCGAGACGCTCGCCGTCGGTGGCCGGATCGTCGTGGAGTCGTACCACTCGCTGGAGGACCGGATCGTCAAGCGGGCCATCGCCCGCGGCACCACCTCGAGTGCGCCGTCGGGGCTGCCCGTCGAGCCGGAGACGCACCGGCCCTACCTGGAGGCCCTGACCCGGGGCGCCGAGGTGGCCGACGCCGTCGAGCTCGAGCGCAACCCACGGTCGGCGTCGGTCCGCCTGCGGGCCGCGCGCCGGGTGCGTCCCACACCCGACCACCTGATCACCAGCCCGACCCGGAAGGAGCCGCGATGAGCGCCCTGCGAGCACCCGCCACGTTCCCGGAACGCCGCGGCGAGCCGACGCCGCGCCGGGCACCGCTCACCGCCGTCGAGGGCGGGGCCGGGCGCCGGCTCGACGCCGTCCGGGCGCCGCTGCAGGCGGCGTCGGGGCTGCCGTTCATGGTCCTGTGCGCCGTCGTGCTGGTCGGGGCACTGCTCTCCGCCCTGCTGCTCAACACCTCGATGGCGCGCGGATCCTACGAGATGTCGCGCCTGCAGCGTGAGGTCGGTCTCGTGGCCCAGGACGTCCAGGAGGTCCAGGCGGAGCTGCGGGAGGCCGAGTCGTCGCTGCCCCAGCAGGCCAATCGGCTGGGCATGGTCCCGGCCGAGGACATGACGATGCTCTCCGTGCTCGAGGGCGAGATCCTCGCGGGGGCCCCGGAGGGACCGTGAGCGCGACACGCCCGGCGCGGCCCCGACGATCCGGCCCGACCCGGACGCAAGATCGAGGGGTGACGAGACAACCCGCCGGCCGGAGCCGCGCGACGCGGAGCGCCGGTGCGGCCGGCCGGAAGGCCGCCACGAGCCGACGGCGGCCACCACCGTCGCCACCGGCGAAGGGGCGGACCCCTCGCCGGCGCGAGCCGGGGGACCCCGCACGCCGGCAGCGGTGGCTCATCGTCCTCGCCGCGATCGTCCTGACGGTGTTCGTCGGCAGGCTCGTGCAGGTCCAGGTGGTGCAGGGGGCGGCGCTCGCCTCCGACGCCCAGCAGGACCGGCTCGCCACGCAGGTGACGCCGGCGCACCGCGGGGACATCCTCGACCGGGACGGCACGGTCCTGGCCACGTCGGTCGACCGGTACTCGATCATCGCGGACCAGGAGTCGATCCAGAACTTCCGGGGCAACTCCCGGCACGACGCCGAGGGAGACCCGGTCCAGGACGGCGCCCTGGGCATCGCCCAGCTCCTGGGGCCCGTGCTGGGCGAGACGGAGGAGACGCTCGCCGCCAGGCTCAACGGCGAGGACCGGTACGTGAAGCTCAAGGAGGGCGTCGTGCCCGAGGTGCAGCGCGCCGTCACCGAGCTGGACCTGCGGGCGTATATCCGCACCGAGCTGAGCTCGAAGCGGACCTACCCGTCGGGCGCGGTCGCCGGGCCGATCCTGGGGTACGTGAACTCCGAGATGGACGGCCAGGGCGGGGTCGAGGCGGCGTTGGACGACGTGCTGGCCGGGACCGACGGCACGCGCACGTACGAGCGGGGGCGCGACGGTGTGCCGATCCCCGCCTCGGAGATCGAGTCCGTGGTGGCGGTGCCCGGCCAGGACGTGTGCCTGACGATCGACGCGGACGTGCAGTGGAAGGCGGAGGAGCTCCTCGACGACGCCGTCCGCGACACCGGCGCGGCGTACGCCATGGCGATCGTCCACGACCTGCGCACGGGCGAGGTCGTCGCGATGGCCGACTCGGGCGACGTCGACCCGAACGACCGCACGACCGACGCCGTCGCCGACGGCTCCCGCGCCGTGAACGTGGTCTTCGAGCCAGGTTCGACCGGCAAGGTGATCGCGATGGCCGCGGCGCTCGAGGGCGACTACTGGGAGCCCACCGACCAGTTCGAGGTGCCGGACACCTACACCGTCGACGGCGAGACCTTCAGCGACTCGCACCCGCACCCGGTCGAGCGGTGGACGCTGGCAGGGATCCTGGCGCAGTCCTCCAACACCGGCACGGTGATGATGGGCCAGGAGATCCCGTGGGCCGTGCGGTACGACTACCTGCGCAAGTTCGGCCTGGGCGAGCGGACGGCCCTGGGGCTGCCCGGCGAGAGCGCCGGGCTGCTGCCGGACGAGAACATCGACGAGATCGAGAACCGCACGCCGTACACGGTGCTCTTCGGGCAGGGCGTGGCGGTGAGCGCGATGCAGGCCACGCAGGTCTTCTCGACGATCGCCAACGACGGCGTCCGCATGCCTGCCACCGTCCTGGCGGGCACGCAGACGCCCGACGGCGTCCGTACCGACGCGGAACCGGGCGAGGGTGAGCGGGTCGTCTCGGAGCGGACGGCCGACGACGTGCTGACCATGATGGAGGCCGCGACCAGCGAGGAAGGGACCGGATCGGCCGCGCAGGTGCCTGGTTACCGGGTGGCCGGCAAGACCGGCACCTCCCAGATGTTCGAGGGCGGCGGCACCACCTACGTGGCGTCGTACATCGGCGTCGCGCCGGCGGACGACCCGCGCTACACGGTGTCCGTCTTCCTCAAGAGCCCTCGGTCGTCGATCTACGGCGGGGTGGTCGCTGCGCCGGTGTTCTCCGAGCTGATGGGCTACACGTTGCGCAAGGAGGGCGTGCCGCCCTCGACGCGTCCCGTCGACCAGTTCCCGCTGACCTGGTGACCTGTCAGCAGCAGGTAGGTTCTACCCCGTGACATCCCCGACCGATCGCATCCGTCCCACGGATCCTGTCCCGCGTCGGCTGGCCGACCTCGCCGCGGCCTTCGGGCTGACCGCCGCGTCCTCCGGACCACCCGCCGACACCGTCGTGACGGCCGTCGCCAGCGACAACCGGGCCGTGGTCCCGGGAGACCTGTTCGTCGCCCTGCCCGGTGCACGCAGCCACGGTGCGGCGTTCGCCGCGGACGCCGTGGGTCGGGGTGCGCCGGCCGTCCTGACCGATGCCGCCGGGGCCGGTCTGCTGGCCGGTCTGGACGTCCCCGTGCTGGTCGCCGCCGACGTGCGCGCCGTCCTGGGGCCCGTCGCGGCCTGGGTGCACGGCGCGCCGGCCCAGGACCTGACGACGTTCGCGGTGACGGGGACCAACGGCAAGACGACGACGACGTACCAGGTGGACCACCTGCTGCGCGCCCTCGGGCACCGTGGCGGGCTGGTCGGCACGGTCGAGACCCGCGCCGGCGACCAGGTGCTGCCGAGCAGGTTGACGACCCCGGAGGCCGCCGATCTCCAGGCGCTGCTGGCCCGGATGCGCGAGATCGGCGTCGACGCCCTGACGATGGAGGTCTCGTCGCACGCCGTGACGATGCGCCGGGTGGACGGCATCGTCTACGACGTGGCCGGCTTCACCAACTTGAGCCAGGACCACCTGGACTTCCACGGCGACCTGCCGACCTACTTCGCGGCCAAGGCCGAGCTGTTCACCCCGGCACGGTCGCGGCGCGGCGTCGTCGTCGTGGACGACGCCTGGGGCGAACGGATGGCCGCGTCGGCCGGCGTCCCGGTCGAGACGGTGCGCACCCTCCCGGCCGAGGGCGGCGCCCCCGCGGCGGACTGGACGGTCTGCGACGTCGCCCCGCACGGCACGGGGTCGGCCTTCACGCTGACGCACACCGACGGCCGCTCGCTGCGGACCTCCACGTCGCTCCCGGGCGGCTTCAACGTGGCGAACGCGGCGCTCGCCGTCGTCATGGTGCTGGCCTCCGGTGCCGCGCTGGAGGACGTCGCGACCGCACTCGACACGGCGCAGGGCCTGTCCGCCCGGGTGCCCGGCCGCATGGAGGTGGTCGGCGCCGGTGGTGCGGGGCACCCGCGCGTGGTCGTGGACTTCGCGCACAACACCGACGCGCTCGAGCTCGCGCTGGCGGCGCTGCGGCCGACGACGGCGGGCCGCCTCGTCGTGGTCTTCGGGGCCACGGGCGACCGCGACCCGGGCAAGCGGCCCGCGATGGGAGCCGCAGCCGTGGCGGGCGCCGACGTCGTCGTGCTGACGGACGACGACCCGCACGACGAGGACGCCGCGAAGATCCGCTCCGAGGTGCTCCCCGGGGCCGAGGCCGCCCGGGCGAGCGCCCGTGCGACGGGGCGCGACGTCGTCGTGCAGGAGGTCGCCCCCCGCGACGAGGCCATCCGGCGAGCCGTGCTGGAGGCAGGTCCGGACGACACCGTGCTGGTCGCCGGGCGCGGCCACGAGACCATCCAGGAGGTCCGGGGCGTCGACGTCGCCCTGGACGACCGTGTCGAGGCCCGCAGCGCCCTGCGTGCCCGTGCAGAGAGGACCCCTTCCGCATGATCGAGCTCACTGCCGCCGAGGTGGCCGACGCTACGTCCGGGACGCTGCTCGCCGAGGCCGGCGTGGCCGTGACCGGGCCCGTCGTCGTCGACTCGCGGCTGGTCGAGGCGGGGTCGCTCTTCGTCGCGGTGCCGGGGCAGAACGTCGACGGCCACGACTTCGCGGCGGCAGCCGTCGCGGCCGGTGCCGCGCTCGTGCTGGCGACCCGACCGGTCGACGGCGTCCCGTGCGTCGTCGTGGGGGACGTCCAGGTCGCGCTCGGCGAGCTCGCCCGCGTGGTGCTGGAGCGGGTGCGCGCGGCGGCGGAGGTCCGCGTGGTGGCCGTGACGGGTTCGGTCGGCAAGACGACCACGAAGGACCTGCTCGGCCAGCTCCTCGGGCCGGACGTGGGTCCGGAGGCGATCGTGGTGCCCGCCGGTTCCTTCAACAACGAGATCGGGCTGCCCCTGACCGTGCTGCGGGTCACCACCGCCACCCGGGTGCTGGTGCTGGAGATGGGCGCCGACGCGCCGGGCGACATCACCGCACTGACCCGACTGGCCCCGCCGGACGTCGGGATCGTCCTCGCGGTCGGCACGGCACACCTGGGCCGGTTCGGCGACGTCGAGACGATCGCACGCACCAAGGGCGAGATGGTCGAGGGTGTCCGCCCGGGCGGGACGACGGTCCTCAACGTGGACGACTCGCGGGTCGCCGCGATGGCCGCCCGGGCCGCCCCGACCACCGCCGTGGTCACCTTCGGCACGATCCCGGCGTCGAGCGTCCGCGCGCGCGACGTCGTGGTCGACGGCGGACGGGCACGGTTCACGCTGACCACCGCCGACGGCTCCGCCCCGGTGACGCTGCGGCTCGTCGGCGCTCACCACGTGACCAACGCGCTCGCCGCTGCGGCGGCGGCTCTCGAGCTCGGTGTGCCCCTCGACGCGGTCGCCTCGCGGCTGTCGGAGGCCGGGCCGTTGAGCCCGCACCGCATGGCCGTCGTCGAGCGGTCGGACGGGGTGACGATCGTCGACGACTCCTACAACGCGAACCCGGACTCGATGCGGGCGGCGTTGCGTACGCTGGCCGTGATGGCGGGGCGCACCCGCCGGTCGGTCGCCGTCGTCGGTGAGATGCTCGAGCTCGGCGACGCCGCGCGCGTCGAGCACGACGCCATCGGGCGGCTCGCCGTCCGGCTCAACGTCAAGCGCCTCGTCGTCGTCGGCGAGGGGGCGTACCACGTCCACGAGGGGGCCCAGCAGGAGGGCTCCTGGGGAGAGGAGTCGGTGTTCGTGCCTGATCTGGAGGCCGCGCGGGAGGTGCTCTCCGCCGAGCTGACCGAGGGCGACGTCGTCCTCGTCAAGGCGTCGCAGGGCTCCGGCCTGTGGCGGCTCGCCGACCAGCTCGTGGAGGCAGACGCGTGATCGCGGTCCTCGCAGCCGCCGGCGTCTCGTTGCTGGTCGCGCTCCTCGGCACGCCCCTGTTCATCAAGTTCCTGGTGCGTCGCAACTACGGCCAGTTCGTCCGCCAGGACGGCCCGACGGCGCACTTCACCAAGCGCGGCACGCCCACCATGGGCGGCGTGGTCATCATCGGGGCCACGCTCCTGGGGGTGGCGGCGTCGATGATCTTCGCCGGTCGGCCACCGAGCGCCTCGGCGCTGCTGGCGCTGTACCTCATGACCGGCCTGGGGCTGGTCGGGTTCCTGGACGACTTCACCAAGATCCGCAAGCAGCGGTCGCTCGGTCTGACGGCGCGGGCCAAGATCATCGGCCAGGGGTTCGTCGGCATCTCCTTCGCGGTGCTGGCCCTGGAGTTCCCCAACGCGAACTCCCGGACGCCCGCCTCGACGCGGATCTCGTTCCTGCGCGACACCAACCTGGACCTCGCCTTCGCCGGTGCGACCGTGGGCCTGCTCCTGTTCGTGATCTGGGCGAACTTCCTCATCACGGCCTGGTCGAACGCGGTGAACCTCACCGACGGTCTCGACGGGCTGGCCACCGGGTCCTCGCTCATCGTGTTCGGTGCGTACGTGCTCGTCGGGATCTGGCAGCTCAACCAGTCGTGCCAGCGGGTCGCTGCGGCCGGACCGGGCTGCTACGAGGTCCGCGACCCGCAGGACCTCGCGATCGTCGCGGCCGCGATCATGGGCGCCTGCGTGGGCTTCCTGTGGTGGAACGCGAGCCCGGCCAAGATCTTCATGGGCGACACCGGCTCGCTGGCCCTGGGTGGCGCGCTCGCCGGGCTGTCGATCCTCAGCCGTACCGAGATCCTCGCGGCGATCATCGGCGGCCTGTTCGTCATCATCGTGATGAGCGACATCATCCAGATCGGGTCGTTCAAGCTCACCGGCAAGCGGGTCTTCAAGATGGCGCCGCTGCATCACCACTTCGAGCTGTCCGGGTGGGGCGAGGTGACGATCGTCATCCGCTTCTGGCTCATCGCCGGGTTCTTCGCCGCGCTGGGGATGGGCGTCTTCTACGCCGAGTGGGTCGTCAGTTGACCGGATCGTCCGGGCCGGTGGACGGAGCGCGCGTGCTGGTGGCCGGGCTCGGGGTGACCGGGCGTGCCGTGGTCGCCGCGCTTTCCGGGCGCGCGGCGTCCGTGGTCAGGGTGGACGCCCGCGCCCAGGACGCCGACGTCGTGGGTGCCGGCGCGACGGACGCCGCGGTCGCCGAGCGGCTCGTGGCGGCGGCCGACCTCGTGGTGGCGTCGCCGGGCTGGCCCCCGTCGGCAGCGCTGCTGACTGCGGCGCGGACGGCCGGCGTGCCGGTGTGGAGCGAGGTGGAGCTGGCGTGGCGGCTGCGCGCCGGCGCCCCGTGGCTCGCGGTGACGGGCACCAACGGCAAGACCACCACCGTGCGGATGCTGGCGTCCATCCTCACCGCGGCGGGCCTGCGGACCGCCGCGGTGGGCAACGTGGGCACCCCCGTGCTGGCCGCGGCGCAGGACACCGACCTCGACGTGCTCGCCGTGGAGCTCTCCAGCTTCCAGCTGCACCACACGGTCTCGATGGAGGTCGAGGCCGGCGCCGTGCTCAACGTGGCGGCCGACCACCTCGACTGGCACGGCTCGCCGGAGGCGTACACCGCCGCCAAGGGCCGGGTCTACCGCGGGGCGCGGGTGGCGTGCGTGTACAACGTGGCGGACCCGCGCACCGAGCAGCTGGTGCGCGACGCGGACGTCGCGGAGGGAGCGCTCGCGGTCGGGTTCACCCTCGGTGCGCCCGGACCGGGACAGGTCGGCGTCGTCGAGGGGGTCCTCGTGGACCGCGCCTTCCACGCACCGGCCGACGCCCGGGACCGGTTGCGCACCGCCGCGGAGCTGGGGACCCTCGACGACCTGGCGCACCTCGGGCCCGACGGCGCGCCGCCGCACGTCGTCGCCGACGCCCTGGCCGCCGCGGCGCTCGCCCGGGCGCACGGTGTCGAGGCGCGTGCCGTGCGTGACGGCCTGCGAGCCTTCCGCCCGGACGCCCACCGTGCCGCCGTCGTCCGCCACCTCGACGGCGTGGCCTACGTCGACGACTCGAAGGCCACCAACGCGCACGCGGCCGCGGCCGCGCTGGCGGCCTGCCCGCCCGGCACCGCCGTGTGGATCGCCGGCGGGCTCGCCAAGGGCGCGTCCTTCGACGACCTGGTCGCGAGCCGCGCGGACCGGCTGCGTGCCGCCGTCGTCATCGGCACGGACCCGGCGCCGTGGACCGACGCGCTGGCCCGACACGCACCCGAGATCCCCGTCGTCGTGGTCGATCCCGGCGACACTGGCACCGTGATGTACCGGGCGGTGGGAGCCGCGCGGGAGGTCGCCGTCCCCGGCGACACCGTGCTGCTCGCCCCGGCGGGGGCGTCCATGGACCAGTTCTCGTCCTACGCCGAACGGGGTGACGCGTTCGCCGCGGCGGTGCAGGACCTGGCGTAGGGAGCACGATGGCGGTCACCCAGGGGGTGCGGCGAGGCACGGAAAGGCCGTGGCTCGGGCAGTGGAACTCCGCCGCCACCAGCTACTACCTGCTCGTGGGCGCCACCGGGCTCCTGCTGGTGATCGGGCTGATCATGGTGCTGTCGAGCACCACCGTCACGTCGATCGCCGCGGGCGACTCGCCGTACACGGCCGGCCTGGACCAGGCGCGCTTCGCGCTGATCGGCATCCCGTTCATGATCCTGGCGATGCGCCTGCCGCTGCGCTGGTACAAACGTCTCGCCTGGCCCGCCCTCGTCGCGGCGATCGCTCTCCAGTCCCTCACGCTGGTCCCGGCGCTCGGTCTCGGGGCGGGCGGCAACGTCGGCTGGGTGCGCCTGGGCGGGATCGTCGTGCAGCCCGCCGAGGTGAGCAAGCTGGCGCTGGCGCTGTGGCTCGGTGCCGTGCTCGGCCGCAAGCAGCACCTGCTGGGCTCGTGGGGGCACGCGTTCCTCCCGGCGGTCCCGGGTGCCCTCGTCCTGCTCGGCCTGGTGCTGGCCGGCCACGACCTGGGCACCATGCTCGTGATGGCCGGGCTGGTGGCAGGGGCGCTGTGGGTCGCCGGGGCGCCGTCGAAGATGCTGGTCCTCGGCGGTGCCGTCGCGACCTTCGTCGTCGTCGCGTTCTTCGTCGTCGGCAACACGAACCGCATCGGGCGCATCATGACGACCTACGGCGGCTGCACCGACCCGCAGGGTGAGTGCTACCAGTCGCTGCACGGCCTGTGGGGCCTCGGCACCGGCGGGCTCTTCGGCGTCGGGCTCGGGGCGAGCCGGGAGAAGTGGCGGTACCTGCCGGAGGCGCACAACGACTTCATCTACGCGGTCATCGGCGAGGAGCTCGGGCTGCTGGGCACCCTCCTGGTGCTCGCGCTGTTCGCCGTGCTCGGGGTGGCGATGGCCCGGGTGGTCCGCCGGCACCCCGACCCGTTCGTGAAGATCACCACGGCGGCTGTCGCCTGCTGGGTCGTGGGGCAGGCGTTCCTCAACATCGGCGTCGTCGTGGGGGTGTTCCCCGTCATCGGCGTGCCCCTGCCGCTCGTCTCGGCGGGCGGGTCGGCCCTGGTGGCGACCATGGTCGCGCTCGGGATGGTGATCAGCTTTGCGCGGTCCGAGCCCGGCGCGCCCGAGGCCTTCGCCGCCCGTGGCGGAGTGGTGCGGCGATCGCTGACGGTGCTCGGCCGGGGGCGCCGCGCGGGCCGGTAGGGTCCGGCGTGTGAACTCCTCCTCCGTACGATCCGTCGTGCTGGCCGGCGGCGGGACCGCCGGCCACGTCAACCCCCTCCTGGCCGTCGCGGACGAGCTGCGCGCACGGGAGCCCGAGGCGTCGTTCCTCGTGCTGGGCACCGCCGCCGGTCTCGAGGCCGACCTGGTCCCCGCCCGCGGCTACGAGCTGCGCGAGATCCCGCGCGTCCCGCTCCCGCGCCGTCCCAGCGTCGACCTCCTGCGCCTGCCCGGCCGGCTCGGGTCGGCCGTGAAGGCCGCCGAGGCGGCGATCGACGAGATCGGTGCCCGCGCCGTCGTCGGCTTCGGCGGGTACGTCTCGACGCCCGCCTACCTCGCGGCCCGCCGCCGCGGCGTCCCCGTGGTCATCCACGAGCAGAACGCGCGACCGGGCCTGGCGAACCGTCTCGGTGCCCGCTGGGCCGCGGCCGTGGGGACCACGTTCGCCGAGACCGCGCTGCCGGGCGCGACCTGCGTCGGGCTCCCGCTGCGGGCGGAGATCGCCGCGCTGGTCGACGAGCGCGAGCGCGACGCCGCCGCCGCGCGCCGGCGTGCGGCCGAGGCGCTCGGCCTCGACCCGACGCTGCCCACGCTCCTGGTCACCGGCGGTTCGTCGGGTGCCCTGCGCGTCAACGAGGCCGTCGCGGGCGCGGCGGACGCGCTGCTCGGCGCCGGTCTGCAGGTGCTGCACCTGACCGGCCGGGACAAGTCCACGCCCGTGCGTGCCGCGGTCGACGAGGCGGTCTCCGCCGGCGGGCATGACGCGGCGCGCTACCAGGTGCGCGAGTACCTGTCCGAGATGCACCAGGCGCTCGCGGCCTGCGATCTCGTGGTGGCACGGTCCGGGGCGGGGACGGTCTGCGAGCTGACGGCCCTGGGGCTGCCCGCCGTGTACGTCCCGCTGCCGATCGGCAACGGCGAGCAGCGGCTCAACGCCTCCGGGGTCGTGGGTGCCGGCGGCGGGCTGCTGGTCGACGACGCCGAGCTTGACGCCGCCTGGGTCGCCGCGCACGTGCCTCCGCTCGTCGGGGACCGGGAGCGCCTCGCGGCGATGTCGGCGGCCGCGGGCTCCGTCGGAGTGCGTGACGCCGCTGCCCGGATGGCGGACCTGGTGGCCGACGCCGCGGCGGGCGGCGCGCGATGAGTGGCCCGGGGTCGGGCAGCGCCCCGGTGCCCGTGACGGAGCTCGGCCGCGTGCACCTGATCGGCGTGGGCGGAGCCGGCGTCTCCGTGGTGGCGCGGCTCCTCGCGGCTCGCGGTCTCGACGTGCAGGGTTCCGACGCCGTCCGGAGCCCCGCGCTCGACGCGCTCGAGTCCGACGGGGTGCGGGTGTGGGTGGGCCATGACGCCGGCCACGTGGTCGACGCGACGGGGGCGGCGCGGGTCGACACCGTCGTGGTGTCCTCCGCGGTCCGCCCGGACAACCCGGAGCTGACGGCGGCACGAGCGGCCGGCGTGCGGGTGCTGCACCGCTCGGAGGCCCTCGCCTCCTTGATGGCCGGTCGGCGGGGGGTCGCGGTCGCCGGGGCGCACGGGAAGACCACGACGTCCGCGATGGTCGCGACCGTCCTGCGCGCCGGCGGGCTGGACCCGTCGTTCGCGATCGGCGGGACGGTGCGCGTCCGCGACGACGGCGGCGGCGAGCAGGCCGTCCCCGGCGGCCATGCCGGGGCGTCGGACCTGGTCGTCGCGGAGGCCGACGAGTCGGACGGCTCGTTCCTCAACTACGCGCCGACGGTGGCGGTCGTGACGAACGTGGAGGCCGACCACCTCGACCACTACGGCTCGCAGGAGGCGTTCGAGCAGGCGTTCGTCGACTTCGCCGCGCGGATCACGCCGGACGGGTGGCTGGTGGCCTGTGCCGACGACCCCGGCTCGGCGCGGCTCGCGGCCGCGCACCGGGAGGCCGGCGGTCGTGTCGTGACGTACGGCACCGCTGCAGGGGCCGACGTCGTCGTGCGGGACGTCGTGGTCGGTGCCGGGACGGTGCGCGCGACCGTGGGCGGAGGGCTGCTCGGCCCCGGTGAGCACGTGCTGGACCTGGCGGTGCCGGGCGCGCACAACGTCCTCAACGCCACCGCCGCCGTCGTCACCGCCGTGCTCCTCGGGGTCGCCCCCGCCGAGGCCGTGCGCGGTGCGGCGGAGTTCGTCGGCACGGGGCGGCGCTTCGAGCCCAAGGGTGCGGCGGACGGCGTCCGCGTCTTCGACAGCTACGACCACCACCCCACCGAGGTCGAGGCGCTGCTGCGTGCCGCGCGACCCGCGGCGGGGGAGGGCCGGGTGCTCGTGCTCTTCCAGCCGCACCTGTACTCGCGGACCCGGGCCTTCGCGGACCGCTTCGCGTCGGCGTTGGAGCTGGCGGACGAGGTCGTCGTGACGGGTGTCTACCGCGCCCGGGAGGACGTCGACCCGACCGTCACGGCGCGCACGATCACCGACCTGTCCGACGGCACGCTCTCGGGCGGGTCCCTGCAGCCGGTCGAGGACCGGTTCGCGGCGGCGGACGCCGTCGCCGACCTGGCGCGTCCCGGCGACCTCCTGATCACGGTCGGAGCAGGTGACGTCACCGAGCTCGCCGATGTGATCCTGGCCCGGCTCCGCGCCCGGCCCGGCGTGGCGGGTCCCGGCGGGAGGCCCGACGGCGCGACCATGGGGTGATGCGCCCGCCACCACGTCCTCGCACGTCCCAGCGTCCGTCGCGCCCGGCGGCGGGCGCCGGCTCGGCGGGGAGCCCGGCGCGCCCGAGGCCGGAGAAGGGCAAGGGGTCGGCGACCTCGCAGCCGTCGGGCCGGCCCGGGTCGGCCCGCTCGCCGGGCCGGTCCCTGGAGCGTTCGACGGGCAGCGCGGCGAGCGCCGGCAGCGCGGCGAGCCCGAGCGATGCAGGGGCGGGTGCGCCCGGCCGGGTCTCCTCGGCGATGGCCGACCGGCTCGCCGAGCGCTCGGCGATGCGACGTCACCGCTCGTGGCGCGTGGTGGTCGCGCTCGTGCTCGTGCTCGCCCTGCTCGGTGGTGCGGGGTGGGTGGCTGGTTGGTCCGACCTGCTGGCACTCGAGCGCAGCGAGGTGAGCGTGTCCGGCGAGGGGACCACGGTCGACGCGGACGCGGTCCGCGAGGTGGTCGAGGCCTCGGCCGGGACGCCGCTGCTGCGGATCGACAGCGGTGCGATGCGCCGTGAGATCCTCGGCTTGCGCGGTGTCAAGGACGTGAGCGTCGAACGCTCGTGGCCGCAGGGGATGGACGTGGTGCTCACCTCGCGCGAGCCCGTGGCGGCGGTGCCCGACGGTGGCCGCTACGTGCTGGTCGACGCGGAGGGTGTGCACGTGGGGTCGCGCCAGAAGGCTCCCCGGAGGCTGCCCGTGGTCTCGGTCCCGCTCGACGACGAGTCGGTGGGCAGCCTGCAGGCGGCGCTGGCCGTCGTCGCCGCTCTGCCGACGCACCTGGCCCGTGAGGTCGAGCAGGTCAGCGCACAGACGCAGGACGACGTGGAGACCGTCCTGCGTGACGGCGTGAGCGTGCGCTGGGGCGGGGCCGGCAGCCTCCCGCTGAAGGTGGAGGTCGTCCAGACCCTGCGCGAGGTCGCGAAGGACGCCGGGGTGATCGACGTGTCGTCGCCGGAGCTCCCGGTGACCCGGTGAGGCTGAGCGGTCGCGACACGCCGGGCCACGTCCGGCGGGCGCCGGTCCGGGCGACCTACCGTCGTCACAGCAGCAACCTGACATAACTCTCACCTTCAACTACAACCTGAAGGTTGGACGACGACGGTGGGGTCAGGACCCGGAACGACCCGAGAGGCAACGACGTGGCAACTCCGCAGAACTACCTGGCAGTGATCAAGGTGGTCGGCATCGGCGGTGGCGGCGTGAACGCCGTGAACCGCATGATCGAGGTCGGCCTCAAGGGCGTCGAGTTCATCGCCATCAACACGGACGCTCAGGCGCTGCTGATGTCGGACGCCGACGTCAAGCTCGACGTCGGGCGCGAGCTCACCCGCGGCCTGGGCGCCGGCGCCGACCCGGAGGTCGGGCGCAAGGCCGCCGAGGACCACGAGGAGGAGATCGAGGACGTCCTGCGCGGGGCCGACATGGTCTTCGTCACGGCCGGCGAGGGCGGCGGCACCGGTACCGGCGGCGCGCCCGTCGTGGCCCGGATCGCGCGCTCGCTGGGCGCGCTGACGGTCGGCGTCGTGACGCGGCCGTTCACCTTCGAGGGACGGCGCCGGTCCGTCCAGGCGGAGCAGGGGATCGAGGCGCTCCGCGAGGAGGTCGACACCCTCATCGTGATCCCCAACGACCGCCTGCTGTCCATGTCGGACAAGAGCGTCTCGGCGATCGCCGCGTTCCACTCGGCGGACCAGGTGCTGCACTCCGGCGTGCAGGGGATCACCGACCTCATCACGACGCCGGGCCTGATCAACCTCGACTTCGCCGACGTCAAGTCGGTGATGCAGGGAGCGGGCTCCGCCCTCATGGGCATCGGGTCGGCGCGCGGCGAGGACCGCGCGGTGCAGGCGGCCGAGCTGGCGATCTCCTCGCCGCTGCTCGAGGCCTCCATCGACGGCGCCCACGGGGTGCTGCTGTCCATCCAGGGCGGCAGCGACCTCGGGCTGTTCGAGGTGCACGAGGCGGCGCGCCTCGTGCAGGAGGCGGCGCACCCGGAGGCGAACATCATCTTCGGCACGGTGATCGACGACGCCCTCGGCGACGAGGTGCGGGTCACGGTCATCGCGGCCGGGTTCGACGGCGGGCTGCCGAAGTCGCGCGAGGACTCCCGCGCCCTGGGCCAGGTCGCCGGTGCGAGCTCGTCGTCAGCCGGGGACAGCGCCCGTACCGCCCCGGCGGCGTCGCCCCACGGCGGCTCGCCCGCGACCGCGCCGGTGCCCGCCGCCGAACCGGCCCACGCCCGGCCCCGGCCGATCCCGGCCGACCCCGACGACGTCCCCGCGAGCCTGCAGCCGGTGGGCTCCGGGCAGCCGCGTCCTACCTTCACCGTGGTCGAGGACGGCGCCGGCGAGGGCGTGACGGTGGAACGGCCGGTCGAGGTGCCCCGGGTGGCCGAGAGGCCCCGGCCCGAGCCGGAGCTCGACGTGCCCGACTTCCTCAAGTGACGTCGTCGGCCACCTGGGCCCAGGAGGCGCTCTTGCCCGCGGACCTCGGAGCCGGGCTGCTGCGCGTGGACCTCGGTCCGGGCGTCGTGGCCGGCTTCACCACGCGGCACGGGGGCGTGTCGCCCGCTCCGTGGTCCTCGCTCGACCTCGGCACGACGACCGGGGACGAGGAGGCCCGGGTGCGGCGCAACCGCGCGCAGGTGGCCGACTGGATCGGGGCGCCCGTCGCGTTCGCGAACCAGGTGCACGGGCCCACGGTGCTGACGCTCGGGAGTGCGGAGCGCACCGAGTGGGAGTCGTCGACGCCGCCGCTGAGCGCGGGGGAGGCCGACGGGCTCGTCACCGCCGAGGACGGGCTGGGTCTCGGCGTGCTGGTGGCGGACTGCGTCCCGGTGCTCCTCGCGGACCCCGTGGCACGTGTCGTCGGCGTCGCGCACGCCGGTCGTCGAGGGCTCGTGGCCGGCGTGGTCGACCGTGCGGTCGAGGCCATGGTCGCTCGCGGGGCGCGCCTCGACGACCTGCGGGCCGCCGTCGGACCGGCCGTGTGCGGGCCGTGCTACGAGGTGCCCGAGGACCTGCGCGACGAGGTCACCGCCGTCGTCCCGGAGGCTTGGGCCGTCACCGAGGCCGGGACCCCCGCCCTCGACCTGCCGGCCGGCGTCCGCGCCCGGCTGGCCGCGCTGGGTGTGCCCGCGAGCCGGCTGGAACGCTGCACCCGCACCGATCCCGACCTCTTCTCGCACCGGCGGGCGACGGCCGCGGGTGCGGTCACGGGCAGGCAGGCGGGTGTGATCGTGCTCGGCTGAGTCCGTGCCGTGCACGGCGTGTCGTGCGGCGCTTACCGCGCGCTGCTGGTTACCGTCAAGTCACAGACCTACCGACGAAACGGAGCAGGGCGATGGGCGGAGCGCTTCGCAAGACGATGCTGTACCTGGGGCTGGCCGACGACCAGCGCCCCGACGGGGAGTACCTCGACGAGTTCGACGAGGAGCTGGAGCCGGTGCGCGACGACGACTACCAGGCCGAGGTCACGCCTCTGCACCGGGACGGAGCACCGATGGACGCGTTCGCCGGTGGCGACCTGCGACGGATCACCACGATCCACCCCCGGTCGTACAACGACGCCCGGCTCATCGGTGAGGCCTTCCGCGGCGGCACCCCGGTGATCATGAACCTCTCCGACATGGACGACGCGGACGCCAAGCGCCTCGTCGACTTCTCGGCCGGCCTGATCTTCGGCCTCCACGGGTCGATCGAGCGTGTGACGAACAAGGTCTTCCTGCTCTCGCCCGAGCACGTGGAGATCACCGGCGAGGAGCAGGTCGCCGAGCGGCCCGACCCCCGCGCCGGCGCCTTCTACAACCAGAGCTGACACGACCACGACGCGCGGCCCGGGAACGCCCCCCGGGCCGCGCGTCGTGCGTCCGGTAAGTTGCCCTCGTGAGTGTGATCTTCGGCGTCGTCTACTTCGCCCTGTTCCTGTTCCTCGTCTGCCTCATCGTCCGGCTCGTCTTCGACTGGGTGCAGGTCTTCGCCCGGGAGTGGCGTCCGCGCGGCATCGTGCTGATCCTTGCGGAGGCGGTGTACACGGTCACCGACCCGCCCCTGCGCGCGCTGCGGCGCGTCATCCCGCCGTTGACGCTGGGCAGCGTCCGCCTCGACCTGGCGTTCCTCGTGCTGTTCTTCGCCACGTCGATCCTTTTGCGCGTGGCGGGATTCCTCTCCGCGACCGCCTGACCGGCCGGGCTCGCCGGCAACCCTTCTCCCGGTCCCGCGACACGCGGGACCAGCCCACGCCGGACCTGTGAAGACACCGTGAGCGCGGCTCCCCCGGGGGGCCGTCGCAGCGGGCGTCCGCTACCGTGGTCATCCACGGACGCTCCGGGTCCGTGCACTGGACCGCGCTACGGCAACGAGGTGACACGATGGCACTGCTGACGGCAGAGGACATCCTCAACAAGAAGTTCTCGGCGACGAAGTTCCGCGAGGGCTACGACGTCGAAGAGGTCGACGACTTCCTCGACGAGGTCGTTCGCACGCTCACGTCCGTGCAGGAGGAGAACGACGACCTGCGATCCAAGCTCGCCGCGGCCGAGCGCCGTGTGGGTGAGCTGAGCCGCAGCGAGGCCGCGCAGCAGTCCGCCGAGCAGCCAGACGTCGCGGCGCAGGTCCAGGCAGCGGCCGCCGCTGCGGCCGCTGCGCAGCCGGCCGGCGACAAGCCGCACGCAGAGCCGGAGTCGGCCACCGGCATGCTCCAGCTCGCCCAGAAGCTGCACGACGACTACGTGCGCTCGGGCCAGGAGGAGGGTGACCGCCTGATCTCCGAGGCGAAGTCGGAGGGCAGCCGCATCGTGCGCGAGGCGGAGGAGACGAGCCACCGCACGCTCTCCCAGCTCGAGCAGGAGCGTTCGCTCCTCGAGCGCAAGATCGACGAGCTCCGGCTGTTCGAGCGGGACTACCGCACGCGGCTCAAGAGCTTCCTGCAGAACCTGCTCGGTGACCTGGACGCCCGCGGCTCGGCGCTCCCGCCGCAGCGGCAGAACGCCGGCGCGGGGCGTCCGCAGGAACTCTGAGCGGACCTCCGGAGCGGTCCCTGCGCGGACCGGCCCCACCCCAGGACACGCCACCTCGGCGCGTGCTGTTGTGCGGGCCGGTCCGCGCACTTACGCTGCGGTGACCTCACGAACGGAAGGGCAGCGAATGGCCAAGCTCTCCACCTCCCAGCGAGAGACGGTCCGGGGCGAGTTCCCGAACCTCGCGCGGGACGTCAAGAAGTTCCCGGTGCGTGACGGGGAGGACCCCTGGACGCTCCAGGAGGTGTCCGAGCTCGCCTTCCTCCTGCTGGAGGACCGTGAGCGCTACACCCGGGAGCTGGCCGCAGCGGACGCCGAGCTGAGCGACCTGTTGCGCAACTCCGGGGACGGTGCGGGGGACGACCAGGCCGACTACGGCTCGAGCGCCCTCGAGCGCGAGCAGGAGCTGACGCTGGTGAACAACCTGCGTGACCTGCTGGCGCAGACGTCGCACGCGATCGGCCGGATCAGCAACGGCACCTACGCCACCTGCGAGATCACCGGGCACCCGATCGGCAAGGCGCGGTTGCAGGCCTTCCCGCGGGCGACGCTGTCGGTGGAGGCGAAGGCGCGCGAGGAGCGGCGCTGACCGTAGAATCGGGCGCGATGTCCTCCACGCCCACCGGTGCCGAGCCGGTTCCCGAGATCCCCGACGAGCCCGAGACGTCTGCACCGACGCTCCCTCCCGAGACGTCGGTGCGCCGCGGCCGGCTGGGTCGGTGGGCGTTCTTGCTGGCGGCGGTGGTCCTCGTCGTCGATCAGCTCACGAAGTGGTGGGCGCTGTCCGCGCTCACCGAGGGCGTGCGCGTCGCGCTCCTGGGTGACCTGCTCGGCCTCACCCTGGTGTTCAACCCGGGGGCGGCCCTGTCCTTCATGGCCAACGGGTACACCTGGGTCCTCACGATCGTCGTGGTGGCGGTCGTCGTGGTCATCGTGCGGGCGATGCGCCGGCTGGGTTCGGCGGGCTGGACGGTCGCGCTCGGGCTGCTGCTCGGCGGTGCCCTCGGTAACCTCGGCGACCGGTTGCTGCGCCAACCAGGGTTCGCCCGCGGTGAGGTCGTGGACATGATCGCCTACGCCGACTTCTTCGTCGGCAACGTCGCCGACATCGCGATCGTGGCCGCGGCGGGCATGATCATCGTGCTGTCGTTCCGCGGCATCGGGATCGACGGCAGCCGCGAGGCCCGGGACGCCGCCTGATGACAGTGCGCACGCTGCCGGTGCCGGACGGCCTGGCCGGAGAACGGGTCGACGTCGCTCTCGGGCGCATGCTGGGCTTCTCGCGCACGCAGGCGGCAGAGCTCGCCGCCGCCGGAGCGGTGCGTCTCGACGGCCGGGAGGTCGGCAAGTCGGACCGGGTGGCCCCCGGCGGCTGGCTGGAGGTCGACGTGCCCGAGGTGTCGTCGGCGCCGCCGGTCGTCGCCGAGCCCGTCGAGGGGATGCGGATCGCCTACGAGGACGACGACGTCGTGGTCGTCGACAAGCCGGTCGGGGTCGCAGCGCACCCGTCGCCGGGGTGGACGGGCCCGACGGTGGTCGGAGCCCTGGCGGCGGCGGGGTACCGGATCTCGACGTCGGGGGCGGCCGAGCGTCAGGGGATCGTGCACCGGCTGGACGTCGGGACCTCCGGCCTGATGGCCGTGGCCAAGAGCGAGCTGGCGTACACCGGACTGAAGCGCGCCTTCAAGGAACGCACGGTGGACAAGGTCTACCACGCGCTGGTCCAGGGCCACCCCGAGCCGACGACCGGGACCATCGACGCGCCCATCGGCCGGCACCCGCACCACGACTACCGGTTCGCCGTGGTGGCGGAGGGCAAGGCGTCGGTGACGCACTACGAGGTCCTCGAGATGCTCCCGGCGGCCTCGTTGGCGCAGGTGCACCTGGAGACGGGTCGGACGCACCAGATCCGCGTGCACTTCGCGGCGTTGCGGCACCCGCTGGTGGGTGACCTCACGTACGGCGCGGACCCGGTGCTGGCATCGAGGGTCGGGCTCGAGCGGCAGTGGCTGCACGCGATGCGGCTGGGTTTCGAGCACCCGCTGACGGGTGGCCGCGTCGAGGTGAGCAGCGAGTACCCCGACGACCTGCAGTCGGCTCTCGAGGTCGTCCGCGGCGCCTACGCCTGACGGCGCTTGTCCCGGAGGCAGCAGCGGGCTACTCTCGTGGCGACGGGTGACACGAGTCACCCGCGACCTCGACGAGGAGGACGCATGTCATCACCCCACGCAGCGGCACGAGCGAGCGCACGGCAGCCGCGCCGCCGGCTCGTGCCTGCCGTCGCCGCAGGAGCAGCTCTCGTGACCGCCATCGCCACCATGCCCGGCGCGCAGGCCGCCCGGCCCGACCTGGTCGACGCCACCGACCCGGACTTCGGCCCGCACGTGACCGTGTTCGGTCCCAGCACGCCGCAGGACGAGATCCAGGCCACGATGGACTCCCTGCACGACCGGCAGGTCGACGCCGAGATGGGTACCGACCGGCACGCCGTCTACTTCCTGCCCGGCACCTACGGCTCGGCCGAGGACCCGTTGCAGATCGACGTCGGGTACTACACCGAGGTCGCCGGTCTGGGCGCCTCGCCGTCCGACGTCACCGTCGACGGCACGATCGAGGTGCGCAACCGCTGCCTCTCGGACGACCCTGCGAACCCCAACTGCATCGCGCTGGTCAACTTCTGGCGGACCGTGTCGAACCTGTCGCTCGACGTGAACACCGCGGGCCAGGGCGACTGCGAGGCGACGACGAACTTCTGGGCGGTGTCGCAGGCTGTCTCGATGCGTCGTCTCGACGTGCGCGGCCCGCTCTCGCTCATGGACTACTGCTCGGCGGGCCCGCAGTACGCCAGCGGCGGCTTCATCGCCGACTCCCGGTTCGACACCGAGGTGACCAACGGCTCGCAGCAGCAGTGGCTCACGCGCAACAGCGAGCTCGGTGGCGGCTGGTCCAACGCGGTGTGGAACCAGGTCTTCGCCGGGGTCGAGGGTGCGCCGAACGAGCAGAACTTTCCGACGGAGCCGTACACCACGCTCGAGACGACGCCGGTGAGCCGCGAGAAGCCGTACCTGTTCGTCGACGACGAGGGGCGCTACCAGGTGCGCGTCCCCGCCGCGCAGACGGAGACCCGCGGCGTCTCGTGGGCCGACGGCCTCGCCCCCGGCCGCACGCTGCCGATCACGGACTTCTACGTCGCACGGCCCGGCGACTCCGTGGCGAGGATCAACAGTCAGCTGGCTCGCGGAAAGCACCTGCTGCTCACGCCCGGCGTCTACGACGTCGACCGGAGCATCTCCGTCAAGCGGCCGGGCACGGTCGTGCTCGGCATGGGGCACGCCACGCTCACCGCCGTCGACGGCGCGGTGCCGCTGACGGTCGCCGACACCTCCGGGGTCGTCGTGGCCGGTGTCTCCATCGACGCCGGGACCGAGGAGTCGCCGGCGCTGCTGCGCATCGGCAAGGAGCGCGGCAAGAACCACAGGTCGGACGCCGCCGACCCGATCACGTTGTCCGACGTGTACTTCCGGGTGGGCGGCCCGCACGTCGGCAAGGCGGACGTGGCTCTCGACGTGAACTCGCACGACGTGCTCATCGACCACACCTGGGTGTGGCGCGGCGACCACGGCGTCGAGGACTTCGCGACGGACGGGTCCGCGGGCGTCAACGGCGACACGGAGCGCTGGGCCACGAACGTCGGCCGCAACGGCGTGGTGGTCGACGGCGACCGCGTCACCGCCACCGGGCTCTTCGTCGAGCACTTCCAGGAGCACAACACGATCTGGAACGGCGAGGACGGCACCGTGGTCCTCTACCAGAACGAGCTGCCCTACGACCCGCCGACCCAGGCGGACTGGACGCAGCCGGACGGCACGCTCGGCTGGGAGGGGTACAAGGTCGCCGACGACGTCGAGCGGCACCGCCTGTTCGGCGCGGGCGTGTACGTGTTCAACCAGAACAACCCGGAGATCGTCACCGAGAACGGGTTCTCGGTGCCGCAGGTACCGGGGGTTCGGCTGCACCACCTCATGACGGTCAACCTCAGTGCCGGCACGATCCAGCACGTCGTCAACGGGGTGGGCGACGCGGTGCCGCCGTCGACGTCGGGGTCCCCGGAGTACGTCGTGGACTACCCGGTGCCCTGACCGGCGCCGAGCGGCGTCAGGTCGACGATCGCACGACGACGCGGGCGGGGTCGTCCGGCCAGGGCGGCCGCCCGTGCCCGTCGAGCACCGCCAGCACGCTCGCCGCCAGGTGCTCGGACTGGGCCGTCACCGGTTGGGCCACGGTGGTCAGCGGGGGCGTCGTGACCCGGGCGGCGGGGGCGTCGTCGACGCCGATCACCGCGATATCGTCGGGGACCGCCAGGCCGGCGTCCCGGGCGCCGGCGAGCAGGGCCAGGGCGACCTCGTCGTTGTACGCGGCGACGGCGGTGACGCCGCTCGCGTGCCAGGAGCGGACCGTCGCGCCGGCCGGCTCGTCCGTCCGCACGGCGGCCTGCCGGGGCTCGGGCAGCCCGCGTGCCGCGCAGGCGTCGCGGACCCCGGCGAAGCGGGCGTCGCCGAACCGGCGCAGCCGACCGTCCGTCGTCGTGGCGAACGCGACCCAGCGGTGCCCGCGGGCGGTCAGGTGGTCGACCTGGAGCACGGCGAGGTCGTGCTGCGAGCGGTCGAAGGCCCCGCCGTCGGCGGACTCGACCGACCCGACGACGGCGATCCCGGCCTGCTCCATCGCCCGCACGTCGGCGGGGAGGAACGGGGCGAGCCCGACGACGGCGCGTGGTGTCACGGCCCGCCACAGCTCGGCCAGCGCGCGCGAGTCGCGGTGGTGGTGGACCAGCACGAACAGCCCGCGCTCGGCGAGCACGTCGGTGAGGTGGTCCAGCAGCGAGTCCACGACGGGGCCGGTCGGCCAGTCGGGCAGCACGCAGACGACCAGGTCGCTGCGCCCGCGTCGCAGCGTGCGAGCGGCCGCCGACGGCGCGTACCCCAGCCGGGAGGCCGTCGCCCGGACGTGCTCGCGGGTCGCCTCGGAGACGGACGCACCAGGGGTGTCGTTGAGGACGTAGCTGACGGTGGTGCGGGAGACCCCCGCGGCGCGGGCGACGTCGGCACTCGTCACTGAGGCCACGGCTCCTCCTTCTCCGGGCGGGTGTTGGGAGCACTGTACGCGGACGGCGCGGGGCGGTGCCGGGGGTTCCGGCGAGGGGCGTCGTCGAAGGTCGGTGGCGGCTCCTAGACTCGACCCCATGCCGGACGCACCTGAGAAGAACGACGACTTCGTCCACCTCCACGTCCACACCGAGTACTCGATGCTGGACGGTGCGGCCCGGATGAACGACCTGTTCACCGAGGTGGCGCGGCTGGGCCAGAAGGCGATCGCGATCACCGACCACGGGTACCTGTTCGGGGCGTTCGACTTCTGGAGCACCGCGCAGAAGTTCGGGGTCAAGCCGATCATCGGTGTCGAGGCGTACGTCACGCCGGGCACCAGCCGGCACGACCGCACCAAGGTCCAGTGGGGCGAGCAGCACCAGCGGCGCGACGACGTCTCCGCGGGCGGCGCCTACACCCACATGACGCTGTGGTCCCGGGACAACACCGGCATGCACAACCTGTTCCGGGCGTCGTCGCTGGCGTCCCTGGACGGCCAGATGGGCAAGTGGCCGCGCATGGACCGCGAGCTGCTCGAGACCTATGCCGAGGGCCTGATGGCCACCTCGGGCTGCCCGTCCGGCGAGATCCAGACGCGCCTGCGCCTCGGCCAGTGGGACGACGCGGTCCGGGCGGCCGGGGAGTACCAGGACATCTTCGGCAAGGAGAACTACTTCGTCGAGCTCATGGACCACGGGATCGAGATCGAGTCCCGCACGTCCAAGGACCTGCTGCGCCTGGCGGAGCACATCGGGGCGCCGCTGGTCGCGACCAACGACCTGCACTACACCAAGCAGGAGGACTCCCACGCGCACGAGGTGCTGCTGGCGGTGAACTCCGGGTCCACGCTGGACGAGCCGACCTACGACCAGGGTGGTAGCCGGTTCGCGTTCAGCGGCGACAACTTCTACGTCAAGTCCGGTGCCGAGATGCGGCGGCTCTTCGCCGAGATGCCGGAGGCGGTCGACAACACGCTGCTCATCGCGGAGCGGTGCGAGGTCTCGTTCGACACCGGCGCGAACTACATGCCGAACTTCCCGGTGCCCGACGGCGAGGACGAGATCTCCTGGTTCGTCAAGGAGGTCGAGCACGGCCTGCACCGCCGCTACCCGGCGGGGGTGCCGGACGAGGTCCGTGCGCAGGCGAAGTACGAGACCGAGGTCATCATCCAGATGGGCTTCCCGGGGTACTTCCTCGTCGTCGCCGACTTCATCAACTGGGCCAAGGAGCAGGGCATCCGCGTCGGCCCGGGCCGTGGTTCGGCGGCCGGCTCGATGGTGTCCTACGTGATGGGCATCACCGAGCTCGACCCGCTCGAGCACGGGCTGATTTTCGAGCGGTTCCTCAACCCGGAACGCGTCTCCATGCCGGACGTCGACGTCGACTTCGACGAGCGCCGGCGCGCCGAGGTCATCCGCTACGTGAGCGACAAGTACGGCGACGACCGGGTGGCGATGATCGTCACCTACGGGTCGATCAAGGCCAAGCAGGCCCTCAAGGACGCCTCCCGCGTGCTCGGCTTCCCGTTCGCGATGGGGGAGAAGCTCACCAAGGCGATGCCGCCGCCCGTCATGGGCAAGGACATCCCGCTGTCCGGCATCTTCGACCCCGAGCACGAGCGCTACTCGGAGGCCTCCGAGTTCCGGCAGGTGCACGACACCGACCCCGAGGCCCAGCGCGTGGTGGAGACGGCGCGCGGCATCGAAGGGCTCAAGCGCCAGTGGGGCGTCCACGCGGCGGGCGTGATCATGTCGAGCGAGCCGCTGATCGACGTCATCCCGATCATGCGGCGCCCGCAGGACGGCGCGGTCATCACACAGTTCGACTACCCGACGTCCGAGGGTCTCGGCCTGATCAAGATGGACTTCCTCGGGCTCCGAAACCTCACGATCCTCGACGACGCGCTCGAGAACATCACCATGAACGGCAAGGACGCGGTCGAGATCGAGCACGTCCCGCTCGACGACGTCGCCACCTACGAGCTGCTCGCCCGCGGCGAGACCCTCGGAGTGTTCCAGCTCGACGGCGGCCCGATGCGCTCGCTGCTGCGTCAGATGCGCCCCGACAAGTTCGACGACCTCTCGGCCGTCATCGCGCTGTACCGACCCGGGCCGATGGGCATGAACTCGCACGTGAACTACGCGCTGCGCAAGAACGGCATGCAGAAGATCGAGCCGATCCACCGCGAGCTGGCCGAACCGTTGTCCGAGGTCCTGGACGAGACCTACGGTCTGATCGTCTACCAGGAGCAGGTGCAGCGCGCCGCGCAGATCCTCGCGGGCTACTCGCTCGGCCAGGCGGACCTCCTGCGCCGCGCCATGGGCAAGAAGAAGCCCGAGGTGCTCGCCAAGGAGTTCGTGAACTTCGAGGCCGGCTGCAAGGAGCGGGGCTACTCCGACGCTGCGATCAAGGCCGTCTGGGACGTCCTGGTGCCGTTCGCCGGCTATGCGTTCAACAAGGCGCACTCCGCCGGGTACGGGCTGGTCGCCTACTGGACGGCGTACCTCAAGGCGAAGTACCCCACGGAGTACATGGCGGGGCTCCTGCAGTCCGTGCGGGACGACAAGGACAAGATGGCGCTGTATCTCGGCGAGTGCCGCCGGATGCGCATCACCGTCCTGCCGCCGGACGTCAACGAGTCGGCCGCGAAGTTCACGGCCGTCGGTGACGACATCAGGTTCGGGCTGACGGCGGTGCGCAACGTCGGCGCGAACGTCGTCTCGGCGATCCTCGCGGCCCGCGAGGAGCACGGCGACTTCACCTCGTTCACCGACTTCCTCGACAAGGTGCCGGCCGTGGTGTGCAACAAGCGCACCATCGAGTCGCTGATCAAGGCCGGGGCGTTCGACTCCCTCGGGCACCCGCGCCGCGCGTTGCTCGTCGTCCACGAGCAGGCGGTGGACTCGGTGATCTCGGTTAAGCGCGAGGAGGCGAAGGGGCAGTTCGACCTGTTCGCCGACCTGGGCGCGGGCGACGAGAAGATGAGCTTCAGCGTCGACGTGCCGGACCTGCCGGACTGGGACAAGAAGCAGCTGCTCGCGTTCGAGCGGGAGATGCTGGGGCTGTACGTCTCGGACCACCCGTTGTCCGGCATGGAGCACGTGCTGGCGCGTGCGGCCGACACGTCCATCGCGTCGCTCATGGCCGACGAGGGCCGTCCGGACGGTTCCTCCGTCACCGTCGCCGGGCTGCTGACCTCCGTGCAGCGCAAGATGAGCAAGAACGGCAACCCGTGGGCGGCCGTGACCATCGAGGACCTGGAGGGTTCCGTCGAGGTCATGTTCTTCGGCGAGACCTACCTGGCCTACTCCACCGTCCTCGCCGAGGACCAGGTGGTGACGCTCAAGGGCCGGGTCCGTCGGCGTGACGAGCAGATGCAGCTCCAGGCGCAGGAGGTGACCCTGCCGGACACCTCGGCGGTGGCCGACTCCCCGGTGCAGGTGACCGTGCCCCACACGCGGTGCGTCGAGCCGGTGATGGTGCGGTTGCGCGAGGTGCTGACGTCGCACCCGGGACCGGCCGAGGTCCACGTGCACGTGGCCGAGCCCGGCAAGAAGACGGTGGTGCGCGCGGCCGACCGGCTGCGGGTCGAGAAGTCGCCCGCGCTCTTCGGCGACCTCAAGGCCCTGCTCGGCCCGAGCTGCCTGTCATGAGCGCCGCCTGGGACGACGGCACCGCGGGCCACCGGTTCCGCGTGGTGCCGGCCGTCTACCTGTTGCTGCGCCGCGAGGGTCAGGTGCTGCTGCAGCTGCGGTCCGGCACCGGCTTCATGGACGGGTACTGGGCGGCCGGCGCGGCGGGCCACGTCGAGGAGGGCGAGTCGGTGCTCGAGGCCGCCGTGCGGGAGGCGCGCGAAGAGCTCGGGGTGACCGTCGCACCGGCGGACCTCGAGGCGTTGACCGTGATGCACCGGGGACTGCCCGGCGGCCCGGCGCTGGAGCAGCGGGTCGACTTCTTCTTCGCGGCGAGCCGGTGGCAGGGCGACCCCGTGCTGCAGGAGCGCGACAAGGCGGCGGACCTGCGCTGGTTCCCGTTCGTGCACCTGCCGGAGCCGGTCGTGCCCCACGAGCTGGTGGTGCTGCGTGCCCTGCACGACGGCGCCGTGCCGCGCGTGACGGTCCGCGGCTTCGACGGTCCGGGACCCGCGGCCGGGGCGTAGGCTCGCGCCCGTGATCCGACTCAACCCCGAGCAGCTCGTCTTCGTCACGGAACGGCACCTCGCGACGCTGACCACGCTGCGCGCCGACGGCACGCCGCACGTGGTCCCCGTGGCCTTCACCTGGGACGCCGAGCGGGGCGTCGTGCGGATCACCGCGCGGCGCACGTCGGTCAAGGCGCGCAACGCCCGCCGTCGGGGGCCGGACGGTGAGCCGCCACGGGCTGCCGTCTGCCAGGTCGACGGCGGCCGGTGGATGACGCTCGAGGGGACGATCGCCGTCGTGGAGGACGCTGACGAGGTGGCCGAGGCGGTCCGCCGCTACGCGAAGCGGTTCCGGCAGCTCGAGCACGACCCGGACCGGATCGTGCTGCAGCTGACCCCGGACCGGGTGATGGCGTCGGCCTACATGTCGTCCTGAACGACGACGGCGGTCTCCTCGCCCTCGGGGCCGACGACCGTCACCCGTGCGCCGGCGCGCAGCTGACGCCCGCGCCGCGTCTCGGTCTCGCCGTCGACGCGGACGTCGCCGTCGGCCACGAGGTCGCGGGCGTGGTTCCCGGACTCGGCGAGGCCGGCGAGCTTGAGGAACTGGCCGAGCCGGATGGCGTCGTCGCGGATCGGGACCTCGAGGGGGTTGTCCATGCCTCGTATTGTCCCAGCGACCACCGTCCGGGACGACCGGCCGGGCCCGTAGGGCACGGCCTAGACTGGGGACGTGATCCAACGCATCGATCTTCGTGGACAGGTCCTGTCCCGCGCCGAGCTGCTGAGGGTGCTGCCGCGCCCTGAGGTCGGCGTGGAGCAGGCCGTCGACGCCGTCGCTCCGATCCTGACCGACGTCCGGACCCGTGGCGCCGCCGCGCTGCGCGACCTGGGCGAGCGTTTCGACGGGGTGCGCCCGGATCATCTGCGGGTGCCCCGGCACGCGATCGACGAGGCCCTGGCCGGCCTCGACCCGCTCGTCCGCGACGGGCTCGAGGAGGCGATCGTCCGCGTGCGAGCAGTGCACGCCGACCAGATGCCCACCGAGCACACGACCGTCCTGGCCGACGGCGCGGAGGTGCGGCAGCGCTGGATCCCCGTCGAGCGCGTGGGTCTCTACGCGCCGGGCGGCCTGGCGGTCTACCCGTCGTCGGTGATCATGAACGTCGTCGCCGCGCAGGAGGCGGGCGTGCCGTCCCTCGCGGTGGCCTCGCCCCCGCAGAAGGACTCCGGCGGCCTCCCGCACCCCACGATCCTGGCGGCGTGCGCCCTGCTCGGCGTCGACGAGGTCTACGCGGTCGGCGGTGCCCAGGCGGTGGCGATGTTCGCCTACGGCGCGCACGGGAGCGAGCCTGTCGACGGAGAGGTCCTCTGCGAGCCGGTCGACGTCGTCACCGGTCCGGGCAACGTCTACGTCGCCGCCGCCAAGCGGCTCGTGCGCGGCGTCGTCGGCATCGACGCCGAGGCCGGTCCCACGGAGATCGCCGTCCTCGCCGACCACACCGCCGACGCGGGGCACGTGGCGCTCGACCTCGTCAGCCAGGCCGAGCACGACCTGATGGCGGCCTCGGTGCTCGTGACGCCGTCGGTGGAGCTCGCAGGCGCGGTGGAGGCGAAGCTGGTGGACCTCGCGGAGGCCACGAAGCACGCCGCCCGCGTCACGACGGCGCTCGCCGGACCGCAGTCGGCGGTGGTGCTGGTGGACGACCTCGACCAAGGGTTGTCGGTGGTCGACGCCTACGGCGCCGAGCACCTGGAGATCCAGACCGAGAGGGCCGCCGAGCTCGCCGAGCGCGTCCGGTCGGCGGGGGCGATCTTCGTCGGCCCGTACTCGCCGGTCTCGCTCGGCGACTACATGGCGGGTTCGAACCACGTGCTGCCCACGGGCGGGACCGCACGCTTCGCCAGCGGGCTGGGCGTGCACGCGTTCCTGCGCTCGGTGCAGGTCGTCGACTACTCCCGGGAGGCGCTGGCGAAGGTGGCCGACCGCATCGCCGCGATCGCGGTCGACGAGGACCTTCCCGCGCACGGCGAGGCGGTGCGCGGCCGCTTCTGAGCCGGTCGTGTCAGGGCGTGGTGGGACGATGGGTCCCATGCCCGCCCCTTCCGCCCTGCCGCCCCGGCTCGACCCGCTCGTCGTCGGCGGGATCGTGGGCACCACGACGTTCCGACGCGCGCAGGGCTACCAGCGCGCGGGCATGGTCGCCTCCTGGCGGTGGGACGCCGACGGGCTCGTCCTGAGCGCGCGGGTGGCGGGCAGCGGCCCGCAGCCCTACGACTGCCGCATCTGGTTCGTGGTCGACGACGCGGGTCGCTACGCGTTCCACGCCTCGTCCTGCTCGTGCCCGGTCGCGGTCGACTGCAAGCACGTCGCGGCCACGCTGCTCCACGTCCGCCCGCACGGCGAGGAAGGCCGGAGCGGCACGGGCGGCACGGACTGGCGGGACCGTCTCGCCGCCGTCACGGGCGCTTCCGGTCCGACGGCGGCTCCGTCGTCCGGCGGAGTGCTGCCGGTCGCGCTGCGCTTCCGCCTCGACGGCGCCCTGGGGGAGGCCGCTCCCGGGCTGTCGGTCCGGCCGGTGGTCCCGTCGCGCGGCGGCGGCTGGAAGACGGCCCCTGAGGCGAGCTGGGACGCCCTGACCCGTGGCCTCTACGCGTTCGCCGGTGTCCGCGCCACACCCGTGCCGGAGGTGCGGCGCTGGTTCGCGGACCTGGGCGCCGCCCTCGAGGACCGCTCCGTGCGGTCCCGGGACGCGTGGCGTCCGCTCGACGCCGGCGGGCGCGGGCTGTGGGCGCTCCTGGCCGAGGCCGCAGACCTGCAGATCCCGTTCGTCGGCCACGGAGCCCGTGACGACGTCCACCTGGCGGGGGCGGCGACGGTCCGGCTCGAGGTCGCGGCGTCGGCCGACGGGGTGCGGTTGTCGCCCGTCGTCGCCCTGGACGGGGTCGACGCGTCCGGCGAGGCGCAGCTCGGCACCGTCGGCGACACCGGCCTGTACGCCGTCGAGACGAGAGACGGCCGGGTGGTGCTCCGGATCGGTCCGGCCCCGCAGCGACTCGGGGAGGGCGTCCGCGAGCTGGTGGCGCTCGGCCCCACCGACGTGCCGGCGTCGGACGTCGACGAGTTCTTCACCGAGCATCTGCCCGCCCTGCGCCGTGCCGCTCGCGTCGCCTCGGACGGGAGCGTGGAGCTGCCGGAGAACCCTCGGCCCCTGCTCGTCGCCACTGCCCTGTTCGGCTCGCCCGAGCACGCCGACCTGACCTGGACGTGGCGCTACCCGCGGGGAGACGGGGAGCCTCGTGCCGTCCCGCTGACGGGTGCGGTGGCGGACCCGGGCCGCGACCCGGAGACCGAGGCGGAGATCCGGGAGAAGGCCACGTCCGTGGTCCGCGGCATCGCCGGGTTCGAGCGGTTCGAGATCGACGACCACCAGCGGTTCACCGGGCTCGACGCCCTGGACCTGGCGCAGGACGTGCTGCCGGCGCTCGCGGCCGCCGAGGTGCGGGTCGAGGGCGACCCGGCGCCCGACTACCACCACCTGGACGGGCCCCCGCGCGTGGTCGTCGACGGTGCGCCGTCCGGCCGCTCCGACTGGCTCGACCTGGGCATCTCGGTGACGGTCGCCGGCAAGGAGGTGCCGTTCACGAAGCTCTTCACCGCTCTGGCGCACGGACGCAAGCGGCTGCTGCTCGTGGACGGTTCGTGGCTGCACCTGAACCAGCGCTCGCTCGGCCGGCTGCGCTCGCTCATCGAGGAGGCCACCGCGCTCAGCGACCGGCCGGGGCGCCTCAGCCTGAGCTGCTACGACACCCAGCTCTGGGGCGAGCTGGAGGAGTCCGCGGACGAGGTACGGGTCCCCGACCGGTGGCTCCGCTCGGTGGCGGACCTGCGCCGGATCGCCGACGGGGGTGGCACACCGGTGCACCTCGAGCCCCCAGAGGGGTTGCATGCTGACCTGCGTCCCTATCAGCACCAGGCGTACGAGTGGCTCACCTACCTGTGGCAGCACGGGCTCGGCGGCATCCTCGCGGACGACATGGGGCTCGGCAAGACCGTCGAGACGCTCGCCTTCCTCGCCCGCGTCCGCGCGGACGCGGCGGCCGACGGGCAGACCGCGCCACCGTTCGTCGTCGTGGCGCCCGCGTCCGTCGTCGGCAACTGGGTCGACGAGGCTGCGCGCTTCACCCCCGGCCTGGAGGTGGCCGCTCTCGCCGCCACGACCAAGAAGCTGGGCCGTCGCCTGGCCGAGGTCGTCGACGGCGCCGACGTCGTCGTCACCTCGTACGCCGTGTACAGGCTGGAGTTCGAGGCGTTCGACGCTCTCGAGTGGTCCGGCCTGATCCTGGACGAGGCCCAGTTCGCGAAGAACCCGCGCACCCGGGCGAACCAGACGGCTCGCCGGCTCGACGTCCCTTTCAAGCTGGCGATCACGGGCACGCCGCTGGAGAACAACCTCACCGAGCTGTGGGCGATGCTCGCGATCGTGGCACCGGGGCTGTACCCGTCGTTGCACCGCTTCCGGGCCGAGACGATCCGGCCGGTCGCCGCCGCCGCCCAGGACGACGACGCCGCGGTCGTCGCGGCGGGAAACCGTGCGCTGGAACGCCTCAAGCGGCGCATCCGGGTGCTGATGCTGCGACGCACCAAGGCGCAGGTCGCTCCGGAGCTGCCCGCCCGCCAGGAGCAGGTGCTGAGGGTGCCGCTCGCTCCCGACCACCGCAAGGTCTACGACACGCACCTGCAGCGTGAGCGGCAGCGGCTGCTGGGCCTGCTCAGCGACTTCGAGGCCAACCGCGCGGCGATCTTCCGCTCCCTGACGACGCTGCGGCGTCTCGCCCTGGACGCCGCACTCGTCGACGACGCTTACGCCGGGACCACCTCGACCAAGCTGGACACCGTCGTCGACCAGCTCGTCGAGCTCGCCGCCGAGGGACATCGAGCCCTGGTGTTCTCCCAGTTCACCTCGTTCTTGCGCCGCGTGGAGGAGCGGTGCGCGGAGGCCGGCCTGCCCGTGGCCTACCTGGACGGGAGCACCCGGAACCGGGCGGCGGTGATCCGCGGATTCAAACAGGGCACCGCTCCGGTGTTCCTCATCAGCCTCAAGGCGGGCGGCGTGGGCCTCAACCTCACCGAGGCGGACTACGTCTACCTGCTCGACCCCTGGTGGAACCCGGCGGCCGAGGCGCAGGCCATCGACCGCACGCACCGGATCGGCCAGACCCGCCGGGTGGTCGTCACCCGGATGGTCGCCGCCGACACCATCGAGGAGAAGGTCATGGCGCTCGCCCAGCGCAAGGCCGCGCTGTTCGACGCGGTCCTCGACGACGACGCCGGAGCGTTCGCCGGGGCGCTCGCCGCCGACGACGTGCGCGGCCTGCTCGACGGTTAGCGCACGCCGAGCACGAACGGGTGGACCGCTGCCGCGCCGGCCTGGCGCAGGAGCCGTGCCGCGACGGTGAGGGTCCACCCCGACTCGGTCCAGTCGTCCACCAGCAGCACGGTGCGACCCGGGAGGCCGGACAGTGCTGCCTCGCCGAGCTCGAGCCGCAGCCGCTGGACGACGCCGGCGAGCCGCATGGCCGAGTTCACGTCGTGCCGGCCTGGCTCCTCGGCTCCCGGCGCGGGACCGACGGCCCCGATGAGCGGGACGCCCAGGTAGGACGCCAGGCCGTTGGCCAGGTGATAGGTGAGCTGCGGCCGCGTCACGGAGCGCACGGCGACCACACCCTCGACGACGAGCCGCCGGTCGACACCGGCGTCAGGCGCGGCACCGGACCCCTCGTCGGCGCCACCAGCCGTACGGATCGCGTCCCAGGCGTCGAGCACCCGTGCCGCCGCGGTGCGGAGCGCGGTCGGTGTCTCGCCGTCCGGCGTCGTCGGCGCGAACAGCTCGCGCACAGGTCCCGACCATCCCAGCCCGTCGAACCGGGCGACGGCGCGACCGGGCTCGGCGCGCTCGGACTCCGGGATCTTGCCCTTGACGTCCAGGCCGAGCGTCGCCAGACCGGAGGGCCACATCTTGCGGGGCTCGACCCCGACGCCGGGACGGTCCATCTCCGAACGAGCCTCGGCGACCGACTCGTTGGACGGCGGGGGCGGCAGAGTCACCCCGCCGCACCGGTCGCAGCGCCCGCACGTCCAGCCGTCGGGCAACGCCGGGTCGTCCAGCTGCGCTCGCAGGAACCGCATCCTGCATCCCGTCGTGGCCACGTAGTCGAGCATCGCCTGGGCCTCCGTGCGGCGCGTCTCGGCGACACGCTCGTACCGGGCGGCGTCGTAGACCCACTCGACCCCGGTGGCCACCCAGCCGCCCTTCACGCGGCGGACCGCACCGTCGACGTCCAGGACCTTGAGCATCGACTCGAGTCGGGACCGCTTGAGGTCGACGTACGTCTCGAGGTTCGCGGTCGACATCGTCTCGCCCGTCTGGGCGAGCGCAGCGAGGGTAGCCCGGACCTGGGGCTCGGCCGGGAAGGCCTGCGACCCGAACCAGTCCCAGATCGCCTTGTCCTCGTGCCCGGGCAGCAGCACGACGACGGCGTCGTCCACGCCACGTCCTGCACGGCCGACCTGCTGGTAGTAGGCGATCGGGGACGACGGCGCCCCCAGGTGCACGACGAACGCGAGGTCCGGCTTGTCGAAGCCCATGCCGAGCGCGGACGTCGCGACCAGGGCCTTGACCCGGTTCTCCTTGAGGTCCTCCTCGAGCTGCGCACGCTGCGTCGGGTCGGTGCGCCCGGTGTACGCGGCCACGGCGAGTCCGGCGCCCCGGAGCTGGGACGCCACCTCCTCGGCGGCGGAGACGGTCAGGCAGTAGACGATCCCGGACCCGTCGATCTCCTGCAGCGCCTCGACCAGCCAGGCGACGCGGGTCGGCTGGTCCCCGAGCTCGAGCACCGCCAGGTGCAGGGACTCGCGGTCGAGGGCGCCCCGCAGCACGAGCACGTCGTCGGTCGTCGCCAGCGCGCCGTCGTCGGCGGCCATGCCCGCGCTGCGTCCGTCGGCGTGGACCGCCATCTGCTCGGCGACGTCGCGGGTCACCCGCTCGTTGGCCGTGGCCGTCGTGGCGAGCACGGGGATGCCCGGCGGCAGGTCGGCCAGCAGCGTGCGGATGCGCCGGTAGTCGGGGCGGAAGTCGTGCCCCCAGTCGGAGATGCAGTGCGCCTCGTCCACCACGACGAGCCCGGCGTCGGCCGCCAGGCGGGGCAGCACCTCGTCGCGGAACGCGGGGTTGTTGAGACGTTCGGGGGAGCACAGCAGGACGTCCACCTCGCCGGCGGCGATCTGGGCGTGCACCTGGTCCCACTCGGTGACGTTGGCGGAGTTGATCGTCACCGCGTGGATCCCTGCGCGCGCGGCGGCCGAGATCTGGTCTCGCATGAGCGCGAGCAGCGGGGAGACGATCACCGTGGGACCCGCGCCGCGGGCACGCAGCAGGCTGGTCGCCACGAAGTACACCGCGGACTTGCCCCAGCCGGTGCGCTGCACCACCAGCGCGCGGCGGTGGAACGCCACCAGCGCCTCGATCGCGCTCCACTGGTCGTCGCGGAGCTCGGCGTCGTCCCGGCCGACCAGGGCTCGCAGCGCCTCGGTCGCCTGCTCGCGCAGTGTCCCGCCCTCGCCGCCGGCGGTGTCCATCAGGCCGCGCAGCATCGCGAGCTTGGCCCGCTTGGCGGCCTCCGACCGGTCGGTGGCGGGGCGCGCAGCGGCGGCGTCGGCCGGCGGGACGAGACCGTCGTCCGGCGGCGCGTCGTCGACCGGCGGGGGGACGTCGTCGTCGGTCCAGGCGGGTACGAGGTCGGCGTACGGGTCGTCCGAGGAGGTCACCCTGCGATCGTAGGCCGAATCGGCGACAGCCCGCCGTGGCCGTCCACAGGCTCAGTGCGCGTGCTCTCGGACGAGCGCCACGGTGGAGGCCACGACGGCGACGAGCTCCGCGGCCGCGGCGACGAGCTCGTTCACCCCGACGAGCTCCGACGAGACACCGAGCAGGTCGGACGTGGCGGAGGTGATGAACGCCAGCAACGTCGCGGCGCCGAAGACGATGCCGCCCACCAGGGGCAGCCAGTGCCGCCACGTGAGCAGCAGCACGGCCAGGACCACGCCGCTGACGGCATTGACGAGGAAGAGCGGCCCCACGAGGTCGATGTCGTCGTAGCCACGGGTCCACAGCACGAGGTGCACCACGGCCGAGACCAGCACGCCGGACGCGGCCAGGGACCGCCACACCCAGGAGGGGCCGACGGCGCCTCGGCCGCGTGCCGCTGGCACCGGTCCGGTGGGGGCGTCCATGATGGACATGCTGCCACCCGGTATGGCCGACGTCACCACGAGACCTCCCAGGAGCCCGTCCCATGAACGAGTCCACCGTTTCCCAGCCTTCTCCCGGTGCCGGGTGCCGGTCACGCCGCCAGGTGCTGCGCGGCGCGGGCCTCGTGGCGGGGGCCGTGGCCGGCGGCGGCGTCCTGGTGGCGTGCGCGGAGGGGACGGGCTCGGACCGGTCGGCCGACGAGGTCAGCGCCTCTGCGGCGGGCCAGGCCGTGGTCGCCCTGGACGACGTGCCGGTCGGCGGCGCGGTGAGTGCCGAGGTCGCCGGCGTGCCGGTGCTCGTGACCAGGCCGACCGAGGACGAGGTGCACGCGTTCAGCGCGGTCTGCACCCACCAGGGCTGCACCGTCACCCCCGGCGACGGCGTCCTCGAGTGCCCTTGCCACCGTTCGGTGTTCTCGCTCACCGACGCCGCGGTGCAGGCCGGCCCGGCGCCCGAGCCACTCGGAGAGATCGCCGTCGAGATCTCCGGTGCCGACGTCGTCGTCTCCTGACGGCAAGGCGGAGCACCGCCCGGTCGCTCGTAGACTGGGTCGGTGACCACCCCTGACGCTCCCGCGCTGCCGCTGCGCCCCGAGCTCGCCGACGAGGTGCCCTACGGCGCCCCGCAGCTCGACGTGCCCGTGCGGCTCAACGTCAACGAGAACCCCTACGCGCCGTCCGACGCCGTCGTGGAGACCATCGCCGAGCGCGTCGCGCACGCGTCGCGCACGCTGAACCGCTACCCGGACCGCGACTTCGGGGACCTGCGGGCCGACCTCGCGGACTACCTGGCAGTGGAGTCGGGCGTGCGGCTCGACCCCGCACAGGTGTGGGCCGCCAACGGCTCGAACGAGATCATGCTGCACCTCCTGCAGGCCTTCGGCGGGCCCGGCCGCACCGCGGTGTCGTTCGCCCCCACGTACTCGATGTACCCCGAGTACGCGCGAGACACCCACACCCGGTGGGTGACCGGCCGCCGGGCCGAGGACTTCACCGTCGCCCCCGAAGAGGCGGTCGCGCTCATCGAGGCCGAGCAGCCGTCGGTCGTCCTGCTCGCCAGCCCCAACAACCCGACCGGCACCGCGCTGACCACCGCGACGATCGAGAAGATCCTGGACGCCGCGGCGCGGGTGCCCGCCGTGGTCGTGGTCGACGAGGCCTACGCAGAGTTCCGGCGCGAGGGCACGCCGTCGGCGCTCGCGCTCCTCGACCGGTATCCGCACCTGGCCGTGACGCGCACCATGTCCAAGGCGTTCGCGGCCGCGGGCCTGCGGCTCGGCTACCTGGCGGCGTCGTCGGAGCTCGTCGACGCGCTCCGCGTCGTCCGGCTGCCGTACCACCTGTCGGCGGTCACCCAGGCCGCGGCCCGCGCGGCGCTCGAGCACCGCGACTCGCTGCTCGCCCAGGTGGCGGACCTGCGTGCGGGGCGCGACGAGCTCGTGGCATGGTTGCGCCAGCAGCACGTCGACGGCCGGCCGCTCCAGGTCGCCGAGACCGACGCGAACTTCGTCCTCTTCGGCGTGCTCGACGACCGGCACGCCGTCTGGCAGCAGCTGTTGGACCGCGGCGTGCTCATCCGTGAGACCGGCCCCGAGGGCTGGTTGCGGGTCTCGGTGGGAACGCCCGACGAGACGCAGGCGTTCAAGGACGCGTTGACCGACGTGATCGGCGAGAAGGAGCAGTGATGGCAGACCGCACCGCGCGCGTGGAGCGCACCACGAGCGAGTCGAGCGTCGTCGTCGAGCTGGACCTCGACGGCACCGGTCGGACCGACATCTCCACCACCGTGCCGTTCTACGACCACATGCTCACCGCCCTGGGCAAGCACTCCTTGATCGACCTGACCGTCCGGGCCACGGGGGACACCCACATCGACGCCCACCACACGGTCGAGGACACCGCGATCGTGCTCGGCGAGGCGCTCAAGCAAGCCCTGGGCGACAAGAAGGGGATCGCGCGGTTCGGCGACGCCCTCGTCCCCCTCGACGAGGCGCTCGCCCAGGCCGTCGTCGACGTGTCGGGACGGCCCTACCTGGTGCACTCCGGCGAGCCCGCCGGGCAGGAGTACCACCTCATCGGTGGCCACTTCACCGGGTCCCTCACCCGGCACGTCCTGGAGTCGGTCGCCCACCACGCCGACATCTGCCTCCACGTCCGGGTCCTGGCAGGCCGTGACCCGCACCACATCGTCGAGGCCCAGTTCAAGGCCCTGGCCCGCGCGCTGCGGGCCGCCGTCGCCCGCGACCCGCGCGTCGAGGGCATCCCATCGACCAAGGGAGCGCTGTAGGGTGCCCAGTCCCTCCACACCTGACCAGCCCGGGCACCAGGAGCTGCCCGACGTGCCCGGAGACATCGAGATCCCCGACGACCTGTCGGGCCTCACGGGAGCACGCAGGGCGCCCGAGCTCGCGGTCCTGATCACCCAGGTCGCCGAGGCGGAGCCGCTCGCGGCCGCGTGCGCGCTGGCGGACATCGACGTCGACGTCGTCCCGACGCCGGTCGGTGCGCTCGGCGTGCTGCGCGACACCTCGGACGACCTGCCGAACCGCGCCGCCGTCTCGATCTCCCAGCTCGTCGCGGGCGTCCCGCTCGTGCTCGTCACCCGCTGGGGCGAGCAGCTCACCTGCGTGCGCTACGTCGACGGGACGGACGACGGTGAGCTGCCGCCCGGGCTCGTGCTCGGCGGCGCGCCCGACGCGCTCGAGGACCTCCTGACCGGACACCTCACGCTCGCCGACCTGCCCGGTGTGGTCTCGTCGACAGGCATCGGCCGGCTCAAGGCGGTGCGGATGCTCTCGCAGGTGGCCCGCAAGGGACGGAAGAAGAAGCGATGACGGCCGCTCCCGGCCTGCTGCCCGACGACGGCGCCGCCGCCGAGCTCAACGCGCGGCCCGCGCCTCACGGTGCCCCGACGACGCGTCCTCGCGTCGTGGTGCTCGACTACGGGTTCGGCAACGTGCGGTCCGCCGTGCGCGCCCTCGAGCGGGTCGGGGCCGACGTCGAGCTGACGGCCGACCGGCACGCCGCCGCGGAGGCGGACGGCCTGGTGGTCCCGGGCGTCGGAGCGTTCGCAGCCTGCATGGAAGCCCTCCGGGCGGTTCGCGGCGACCAGATCGTCGACCGTCGGCTCGCCGGCGGCAGGCCCGTGCTCGGAGTCTGCGTCGGCATGCAGGTGATGTTCGATGCGGGCGTCGAGCACGGCGTCCGGGCCGACGGCATGGGGGAGTGGCGCGGCGTCGTCGACCGGCTGGAGGCACCCGTGGTGCCGCACATGGGCTGGTCGGGCGTCGAGGCGGCGCCGGGATCCACCCTGTTCGCCGGGGTCGAGCAGGAGCGGTTCTACTTCGTGCACTCCTACGCGGCCCAGACGTTCACCCAGGGGCACGACGACGCCGCCGACCCGCGCTACGTCCCTCCGCGCGTCACGTGGTCCTCCCACGGTCCGGCCGGGGAGCCCGCCCGGTTCGTCGCGGCCGTCGAGGACGGCCCGCTGTCCGCGACGCAGTTCCACCCCGAGAAGTCCGGCGACGCCGGCGCCACCCTGCTCGAGAACTGGGTGCGGTCGCTGTGAGACGCTCCGGCCGCCCCGCCACCCCTCACGACTGGAGTCCTGACGCATGACCGAACGCCTCGTCCTGCTGCCCGCCGTCGACGTCGCCGACGGCCAGGCCGTCCGCCTGGTCCAGGGAGAGGCCGGCTCGGAGACCTCGTACGGCGACCCGCGTGCCGCCGCTCTCGACTGGCAGACCGGCGGCGCGGAGTGGATCCACCTGGTGGACCTCGACGCCGCGTTCGGGCGCGGCTCCAACGCGGAGCTGCTCGCGAGCGTCGTGGCCGAGGTCGACGTCCAGGTCGAGCTCTCCGGCGGCATCCGGGACGACGCGTCGTTGGAGCGTGCCCTCGCGACGGGCGCGCGCCGCGTCAACATCGGCACCGCGGCCCTCGAGGATCCCGAGTGGACGGCACGAGTCATCGCCGAGCACGGGGACAAGGTCGCCGTCGGCCTGGACGTGCGCGGCACGACGCTCGCCGCGCGGGGCTGGACGCAGGAGGGTGGCGACCTCTGGGAGGTCCTCGCGCGTCTCGACGACGCCGGCTGCTCCCGGTATGTCGTCACCGACGTCACCAAGGACGGCACGCTCCGCGGCCCGAACGTGCAGCTCCTGCGTGAGGTCGCGGCCAAGACGCCGGCCAAGGTCGTCGCCTCCGGGGGCATCTCCTCGCTGGACGACCTGGTCGCGTTGCGTGCACTGACCGGTGACGGCGTCGAGGGCGCCGTCGTGGGCAAGGCGCTCTACGCGGGCGCGTTCACGCTCCCCGAGGCGCTCGACGTCGCGGGGCGCCCATGAGGTCCATCCAGCCGACCAGCCAGTTCGCCGGCGACGACGGCTCGGCCGACCCCGAGCTCGTGCGCCGGCTCGACGGCCTGCAGGCCGGCACCACCCCGCTGCGGGACGTCGTCGCACGTCTGGCGCAGACCCGCGTGCTCGTCCCGGTGCTCGCCGAGGTGGAGGCGACCGGCACGGTCGAGCACGACGGTGTCGAGCACACGGTCGACAAGGAGGCGTCCTCGGGCGTCGTGGCGCTCGAGTCCGCCGACGGACGGCGGGCCCTGCCGGTCTTCACGTCGGTCGCGTCGATGCGGGCCTGGCGCGCGGACGCACGTCCCGTCCCGGTCGAGGCGACGCGCGCGGCACTGTCCGCGGTCAACGAGAAGTGGTCGCTGCTCGTCGTCGACCCGGAAGGCCCGGTGACCGCGCTCGTGCCCCGACCCGCCGTCTGGGCACTGGCCCAGGGGATCGAGTGGCGTCCCGCCCTGGTGCCGACGGACGACGGGCTGGAGGTCGACGCCGAGGTGGCTCGCGCCATCGTCGACGCGGCCGCGCCCGTCCAGCACGTCGTGCGCGCCTCCGCCGAGCCGGGCCGCAAGGCCGAGGTCGCCGTCGTCCTGGCACTGGACCCGGGCCTGGACCGCGCGGGGCTGGACACCGTGCTCGGGCAGGTCAACGCGCGGCTGGCCGCGGCGAAGGTGGTCGCGGACCGGGTGGACTCGCTCGAGCTGCGCATCGCCGCGGCACGCTGACGCCGGCGCCTCAGCAGGGCACGAGCTCGGTGAACGACGCGGAGTCGTCGAGCATCTCGCGCAGCGTCGACTGCGGGACGAGCAACGACCGTCCGTCCGTCGTCTTCGCGTAGACGACGCCGATGACCTCGCCGTCGTCGTCCAGGGCCGCCGAGCCGGACGACCCGGGCTCCACGGGCGCGTCCGTGACCAGGACCTCGCCGAGGTTCTCGTGCAGAGGGTCCCTCGTGGTGCCGATGACCTGCCCGGCCGTCACGGTCAGGCGGCCGCCCGCCGGATAGCCCACGACCGTCACGTCGTCGCCCTGCTCGGGGTCGTCGTCGGCGATCCGCGGGTAGGACGGCAAGGGCTCCTCGGTGCGGACGACGGCGAGGTCCGCCAGCGCCGCGGTGCTCGCCGCCGACACGTCGAGGTCGCGGCCGTCGTAGGTGCTTACCTGCAGGGAGGCTGAGTCTGCGACCACGTGCCGGTTCGTGATGAGGGTGTGCTCGTCGACGGCGAACCCGGACCCGGTCGACAGGCTGCTGCATCCGACGTTCCGGATCCGCACGGCCATGCGCTGGACGGCGTCGAACCCGTCGGGGGAGAGCTGGTCCGACCCCTCGGCGGACAGCGTCGGTGCCGCGACCGACGGGACGATGTCCTCGGGCACAGGCGGCGGCATGTCGGGGACCTCTGCGCACGACGTGACGACCGCCGTGAGCAGGACGGCGGCGAGCCCGGCCGGTCTCCGAGCCGGCCGACTCACTGCGCGAGCTCCTGCTGGAGCTGGGTGTTCGCGTCGTTGGCCTCCGCGCACAGCGCCTCGACGTCGGCCGCGAACCGCTCCAGGTCGGCCGGGTCGTAGGCGTCACGGTCCTCCAGGTAGCCGATGAGCTGGAACTGGGCGGCCGTGCACTGGCCCAGGGCGGTGGCGACCACGCCGGCCGCCTCGCTCACACGCCGTTGGTAGTCGAGGTACTGCTGGCTGGCGACGTTCTCGTCGCCGAGCTGAGCCTTCTCGTCGGCCAGGTCGGTGATCCGCGCGGTCGCCGTGTCGAGCTGCTCACGCGCCGAGACGAGCTCGGCGGTCACACCGTCCAGCTCGGCCTGCAGCGACGCGACCTCCTCGGCGTAGCCGTGCGCCTCCGACTCCCACCGGCTGGCGTGGTCCTCCCAGGCGGACGTCGTCCGCCACAGGTAACCCACGGCGACGAGAGCCGCCACCAGCAGCACGGCGAGCACGACGGCGGTGATCTTCGCGGTCCGGCCGCGCCGGCGTGCGCGCCCCGGCCGCGCGGGATCGTCCGGCGCGGCGACGCTGGACGCGACCGGCGCCGTCGACGGCTCCCACGGGCCCGAGGACTGCGACATGTCAGACGACGGAGCCCGTGTACTTCTCGCCCGGCCCTTCGCCCGGCTCGTCCGGGACGACGGACGCCTCGCGGAAGGCGAGCTGGAGGGAGCGCAGACCGTCGCGCAACGACCGGGCGTGCTGGTTGCCGATGTCCGGTGCGGCGGCGGTCACCAGCGCGGCGAGCGCCGTGATGAGCTTGCGGGCCTCGTCGAGGTCGAGGTGCTCGGCCGAGTCCTCCTCCGCCAGACCGCACTTGACGGCGGCGGCGCTCATGAGGTGGACGGCAGCGGTGGTGATGACCTCGACGGCGGCCACGTCGGCGATGTCGCGCGTCGCCGTGCCGGCGTTCGGGACGGCACCGGGATCGGGGGTATGACTCATGAGGTCCATCTTGGCACCTTCAGGGACCGGACAGACCCGAGGCCGGGCCCGCAGGAGCGGGCCCGGCCTCGGACGGCGTGCGGCGGGCGGGTGCCTCGTGCCTCGGCCCCCACCCTGTGCTGCGCTCCGGCTCAGCCGGCGGTGTCATGGCCGGCCGAGCCTGCGCTCCGCGGCGGGCGGGTGCCTCGTGCCTCGGCCCCCACCCTGTGCTGCGCTCCGGCTCAGCCGGCGGCGACCTCGGCGCGGAGCTTGGCGCCCAGCTCGGCGTCGACGTTCGTCCAGTACTGGAAGAACCGCTCGCGGATCTCGTCGATGGTGATCGACCGGCCCTGCCCGGTGAGGGTCTCGAGGAAGCGTGCCTTGGCTGCGTCGTCGAAGACCTCCCGGTACAGGGTGCCCGCCTGGCCGAAGTCGTCGTCCTCGGAGTGCAGAGTCTGCGCAGAGCGCATCAGCTCGCCGTCCGTCTCCCATGCCGCCTCGACGCCGCGCACCGGGTCGGCCACGGGGCCACCGGCGGCGCCGAACGAGTTCGGCGTGTAGACGCGGTGCTCCGGGCCGTTGAAGTGGTACTGCATGTTGCCCTGGTGCATGTAGTTCGCGACGGGGGCGGCGTGCGGCTGGTTGACCGGCAGCTGGTTGAAGTTGGTGCCGATGCGGTGGCGCTGCGCGTCCGGGTACGAGAAGACCCGAGCCATGAGCATCTTGTCGGGCGAGATGCCGGTGCCGGGCACCTGGTTGCCCGGCGAGAAGGCCGCCTGCTCGATCTCTGCGAAGAAGTTGCGCGGGTTGCGGTTCAGCGTGAACGTGCCGACCTTGATGCGCGGGTAATCCTTCTTCGACCAGGTCTTCGTCATGTCGAACGGGTTGAAGCGGTACGACTTCGCGTCCTCGTACGGCATGACCTGGACGTAGACGTCCCACGAGGGGAACTCGCCGCGGTCGATGGCCTCGTACAGGTCGCGACGGTAGTAGTCGGCGTCCTCGCCGGCGATGCGCTCGGCGTCCTCGGCCGACATGTTCACCACACCCTGCTGGGACAGGAAGTGGTACTGCACCCAGAAGCGCTCGCCCTCGGCGTTCACCCACTGGTAGGTGTGCGAGCCGTATCCGTTGAGGTGCCGCCACGACTTCGACAGGCCGCGGTCACCCATGACGTAGGTGACCTGGTGGGCCGACTCCGGGGACAGGGTCCAGAAGTCCCACTGCATGTCGGCGTCGCGAAGACCCGAGGCGCCGAGGCGCTTCTGGGAGTGGATGAAGTCGGGGAACTTCATCGCGTCGCGCAGGAAGAACGTGGGCGTGTTGTTGCCGACGACGTCGAGGTTGCCCTCGGTGGTGTAGAAGCGCAGCGAGAAGCCGCGGACGTCGCGCCAGGTGTCGGGGGAGCCCTGCTCGCCGGCCACGGACGAGAACCGCAGGAGGGTCTCGGCCTTGGCGCCCGGCTGGAAGACGGCGGCGCTGGTGTACTGCGACACGTCCTCGGTGACCTCGAACTCACCGAAGGCGCCGCCGCCCTTCGCGTGCGGGTTCCGCTCCGGGACCCGCTCACGGTTGAACGACGCGAGCTTCTCGACGAGGTAGCGATCGTGGAGGACGGTGGGACCGTCGGACCCGACGGTCAGGGAGTGCTGGTCGCTCGCGACCGGCGTACCGGTCTGCGTCGTCGTGAAGGGGGTCGTCATAGAACGTCCTTTCTCAGGGCTTTCTCAGGGTTCGGGGACTTGCGCAAGGGGAGGTGGAGGGGGATCAGCGCGCCTCGGCGCACCGGGAGCACGTGCCCCAGAAGGTGACCTCGGCGAGATCGACGGTGAACCCGTGGGTGTCGCTCGGTGTCAGGCAGGGTGCGTGGCCCACGGTGCAGTCCACGTCGGCCACGAGGCCGCAGCCGCGGCACACCACGTGGTGGTGGTTGTCGCCGACGCGGCGCTCGTACCGGGCGGGGTGGCCGGCAGGTTCCATCCGCCGCAGCAGGCCCGCCGTGGACAGGGTGTTCAACGAGTCGTAGACGGCCTGCACCGAGGCGGTGCCGAGGTCGGTGCGCACGGCACGGATGACGTCGTCGGCCGTCGAGTGCTCGTGCCCGTCGAGCGCACGCAGCACCGCGAGCCGCACACCGGTCACCCGGAGACCGGCGGCACGCAAGAGCTCGTGCTCCGCGGTCGCCGTGTCGGCGGGGGTGGTGTGGGCCATGTCCGCAGCCTACGACGTTGTCTGGAATGATTCCAATCTGGCCGCGTGACGTACGTGACACGGTGGGGCTGTTCAGGTGCTGGCCGGTCCGGGGGTGGCTCGTGCTAGTCTCGTGTGCTGACCGACCCGACCGTTCTCGACGGCCGGGTGCAGCAAGTGGAGATCATCCCACCCGAGCACCGACGGGCGCCGTGCCGCGAGGCAGCGCCGACAGGGGCCGGGTCCGGTCGGACGGCACGCGTCGTCCTGCCTCCGGTCGTCGGCGTTCTGCGCTCGACGTCACCGGACGATGGCCTCCACCTGTTCGCTCAGGGCGGGGGCCTTCCTTCGTTCCTGGCGGTCTCACGACGACTTCTAGGAGCATCACCATCAGCGAGCCTCGCATCAACGACCGGATCCGCGTCCCCGAGGTCCGGCTCATCGGCCCGGGCGGGGAACAGGTCGGCGTGGTCGCCACAGGGGTCGCCCTCAAGCTGGCGCAGGACGCCGACCTCGACCTCGTCGAGGTGGCGCCGGACGCCCGGCCGCCCGTGGCCAAGCTCATGGACTTCGGCAAGTTCAAGTACGAGTCGGACATGAAGGCGCGTGAGGCGCGTCGCAAGCAGGCGAACACCCTCCTCAAGGAGATCCGGTTCCGCCTGAAGATCGACCCGCACGACTACGCCACCAAGAAGGGCCACGTCGAGCGCTTCCTGTCCGCCGGCGACAAGGTCAAGGTCATGATCATGTTCCGTGGCCGTGAGCAGTCGCGCCCCGAGATGGGCGTGCGGCTGCTGCAGCGGCTCGCGGACGACGTGGCGGAGCTCGGCTTCGTCGAGTCGATGCCCAAGCAGGACGGGCGCAACATGACCATGGTCCTCGGGCCGGTCAAGAAGAAGGCCGACGCCAAGAGCGAGCAGCGCAAGCGCTCCGCCGAGGTGGACGCCCAGCGCAAGACCAAGTCCGAGGTCAAGGCCGAGGCTCGCGCCAAGGCCGCCTCGCAGGAGCAGCCTGCCGCACCGGCCGAGAAGCCCGCCGAGGCCTCGGCTCCGGAGCAGGACGAGTCGACGTCGGCGCCGCGGCCCGCACCCAAGCCGAGCCAGCGGTCCAGCTGACGGCTCGACAGACCACCTGACACCGGGCCGGCGCACCGGCCGCGGTCAGCATCACGTCTCCTGCCCTCGGGCGGGTGACCGACACGAGGAGAGACGGCAGTCATGCCGAAGAACAAGACGCACTCCGGCTCCAAGAAGCGCTTCCGGGTGACCGGCAAGGGCAAGCTCATGCGCGAGCAGACCAACGCTCGCCACTACCTCGAGCACAAGTCGAGCCGCCGTACGCGTCGGCTCGCCGTGGACCAGGACGTCGCACCCGCCGACGTCAAGCGAATCAAGAAGCTGCTCGGCAAGTGAGCCTCGCCGGCGGCCGATCCCGCCGGTAGCCATCTTCCGACCCAAACTGCAAGGAGCATCACGTGGCACGCGTGAAGCGGGCGGTCAACGCCCACAAGAAGCGTCGTACGACCCTCGAGCGCGCCAGCGGCTACCGCGGCCAGCGCTCGCGCCTGTACCGGAAGGCCAAGGAGCAGGTCACCCACTCCTTCGTCTACTCGTACCGCGACCGGAAGGCCAAGAAGGGCGACTTCCGCAAGCTCTGGATCCAGCGCATCAACGCTGCGTCCCGCGCGCAGGGCATGACCTACAACCGCTTCGTCCAGGGCCTCAAGGCCGCGGGCGTCGAGGTCGACCGTCGGATGCTCGCCGAGCTCGCGGTCAACGACATCGCCGCGTTCAACGCGCTGGTCCAGGTCGCGAAGGACGCCCTCCCCACGGACGTCAACGCGCCCAAGGCCGCCTGAGCCTGCGCCGCACCACCCGGACGCCCGGACAGCCCACCTGCCGATGCCTCGCATCCCCGACGTGACCCTCGCCAACCCGCGAGCGGCGCGCGTCAAGCAGGTCAGGGCACTGTCCGGGCGTCCTGCGCGTTCGCAGCACGGTCAGCTGCTCGTCGAGGGTCCGCAGGGCGTCCGCGAGGCGGTCCGGCACGCCCCGGCCGCGGTACGCGACGTCTACCTCACGGAGGCCGCGGCGCAGCGCTACGCCGAGATCCTGGACGCCGCCCTCGAGGCGGCCCTGTACGTCCACGTCGGCACTCCCGAGGTCCTGGCGGCCATGAGCCCGGACGCCCAGGGGGTGCTGGCCGTCGTGCGTGCGGAGCGACCGACGCTCCAGGCGGCGCTCGGGACGCTGGCCGAGGGCCGCCGTCGTCCCCTGCTGGTCGCCGTGCTGGCGACCGTGCGCGACCCGGGCAACGCGGGCACCGTGATCCGGGCGGCCGACGCCGCCGGTGCCGACCTCGTCGTCCTCGCCGGGGACAGCGTCGACGTGCACAACCCGAAGGTCGTGCGCTCCACCGCGGGCTCGCTCTTCCACCTGCCGGTCGTGTCCGGCGTCCCGCTCGCCGACGTGGTCGACGCCGTCCGCGCGGCCGGGTGCACCGTGCTCGCCGCCGACGGCGCGGGCGACCACGACCTCGACGACCTCCTGGACGTCGCCGGGCCGACGGCGGAGCGCCCCGCGGGGGTGCCGGACCTGGCGGAGTCCTCGGCCTGGGTCTTCGGCAACGAGGCGTGGGGCCTGCCGGCGGCGGACCGCGAGCTGGCCGACGCCGTCGTCCGCGTGCCGATCCGCGGCCGTGCCGAGTCGCTGAACCTGGCGACGGCCGCGACCGTCTGCCTGTACGCCTCCGGTCGCGCCCAGCGCTGATCGCGTCGGACCCGGGGCCTAAGATCGCCGGGTGCGACTCTTCACCGCGGTCTATCCCCCGGCCGACGCCTCGACGCACCTCGACCTGGCCCTCGGCGGCGTCAGGGCCTCCGCCGAGCCGGAGCCCGGCGTACGCCTGCGCTGGATCGTCCCCGAGCAGCGGCACGTCACCCTCGCGTTCCACGGGAGGGTGCCCGACGGCGCGGTGCCCGGCTACGTGGACTCGCTGCGGGAGGCGCTGGCCCAGGTTGAGCCGTTCCGGCTGTCCCTGGCCGGCAGCGGGACGTTCGGCGGACGGACCCTGTGGGTGGGGGTGCGCGACGGCGTGCCGACGCTGCGCCGTCTCACCGACGTCGTGACCGACGTCGCGGCGGCCGAGGGCGTCCCGGCGGAGGACCGGGTGGGCGGCCGTCCGCACCTCACGGTGGCCCGGGCCTCCGTCCAGCGCGGCGCGGTCGAGCGCCGCGGCGGGGGACGCGAGCGGCGACGCCCCACCGACGCCTCGCCCTTCGGGTCGTGGGCCCGCGCCCTGGCGGTCTACGCCGGTCCGCGCTGGCAGGTCGGCAGCGTGCACGTGGTCGCGTCCGAGCTCGGCGCCGGCCGGTCGGGCGGCCCGGCACACTCCGACGTCGCGGTCCTGCCGATCGGCCGCGACGAACCGGTCGACGGGAGTGCCCCGGACGGGCACATAGACTGAGCCCGCCGCCACGCTCAACTCCAGGAAGGCCCGCATGTCTGCGCCCGAACCGCTGCCCGACCCGCTGGACGTCGCCGCCCTCGACACCGCCGTCGAGGCGGCCCTGGCCGACATCGCCGCGGCACCCGACCTCGACGCGCTGAAGGCCGTCCGCACGCGGCACACCGGCGACCGGAGCACCCTGGCGCTGGCCAACCGTGCCATCGGTGCCCTGCCCGGGCCGGACAAGTCCGCCGCCGGCAAGAACGTGGGACCGCGGCGGGGTCGCCTCAACCAGGCGCTGTCCGCCCGCCAGGTCGAGCTGGAGGCCGAACGCGACGCCAGGGTCCTGGCCGACGAGGCGGTCGACGTCACGCTGCCGACCGACCGCGCCCCGCGAGGTGCGCGACACCCGATCGAGTCGATCCAGGAGCGCATCGCCGACTTCTTCGTCGGGCTCGGCTGGGAGATCGCCGACGGACCCGAGGTCGAGACCGAGTGGTTCAACTTCGACGCGCTCAACTTCGGACCCGACCACCCCGCCCGGCAGATGCAGGACACGTTCTACGTGGCGGGCACCGAGGTCCTTGACGGTGCGCCGGACCAGGACCCGCCGAACCTCGTGCTGCGTACCCACACGTCGCCGGTGCAGGCCCGGTCCTTGCTGGAGCGCGGGGTGCCCCTGTACATCGCGTGCCCCGGCAAGACGTTCCGCACCGACGCCCTGGACGCGACCCACACGCCGGTGTTCCACCAGGTCGAGGGTCTCGCGGTCGACAAGGGTCTGACGATGGCGAACCTGGTGGGCACGCTGGACGCGTTCGCACGCGCGATGTTCGGGCCCGAGGCTCGCACGCGGCTGCGCCCGAGCTTCTTCCCCTTCACCGAGCCCAGCGCCGAGATGGACCTGTGGTTCCCGCAGAAGAAGGGCGGCCCGGGCTGGATCGAGTGGGGCGGCTGCGGCATGGTTCACCCGAACGTGCTGCGCGCCACCGGCGTGGACCCCGAGGAGTACTCGGGCTTCGCCTTCGGCATGGGGATCGAGCGCACGCTCATGCTGCGGCACTCCATCGCTGACATGCACGACATGGTGGAGGGCGACGTGCGCTTCTCCACCCAGTTCGGGACGGAGATCTGATGCCCCGCATCGTTGCTGACTGGCTCGCCGACCACGTCGACCTGCCCGGCGGCCTGACGACGGAACAGCTGGCGGCCGACCTGGTGCGGGTCGGTCTCGAGGAGGAGGAGATCCACCCGGCCGCCGTGTCGGGGCCCCTCGTCGTCGGCCGGGTGCTCGAGCTGACGGGGGAGCCGCAGAAGAACGGCAAGACCATCAACTGGTGCCGGGTCGACGTCGGCCCGGAGCACAACGACGACGACGGCGCCCGGGGGATCGTGTGCGGCGCGCACAACTTCGGCGTCGGTGACCTCGTCGTCGTCTCGCTGCCGGGGACGGTGCTGCCCGGAGGTTTCGAGATCGCGGCGCGCAAGACATACGGTCACGTCTCGGACGGCATGATCTGCTCCACGAAGGAGCTGGGGCTCGGTGACGACCACGACGGCATCCTCGTGCTCACCCAGGCGGGCTTCGACGCCGCCGAGCTGGCCCCGGGTCAGGACGCGATCGAGCTGCTCGGCCTGGGCGACGAGGTCCTCGAGATCAACGTCACCCCGGACCGCGGCTACGCCTTCAGCTACCGCGGCGTGGCGCGGGAGTACGCGCACTCCACCGGTGCCGCCTTCACCGACCGGGGCCTTCCCGACGCGTTGCCGACGCCGCCGCCGGCGGCGACCGAGGACGGGTTCGCCGTCGTGGTCGAGGACGACGCGCCGATCGACGGCCGGGTCGGCTGCGACCGCTTCGTGACGCGCGTCGTGCGCGGCATCGACCCGGCAACCCCGACGCCGGCCTGGATGAAGCGCCGACTCGAGGGTTCGGGCATGCGGTCCGTCTCGCTCGCGGTCGACGTGACGAACTACGTCATGCTCGACCTGGGCCAGCCGCTGCACGCCTACGACCTGAGCCAGGTCTCCGCGCCGATCGTGGTGCGCCGGGCAGGGCTCGTCGACGGCCGGGCCGAGCACCTGACGACGCTCGACGACGTCGACCGCACCCTCGACCCCGAGGACCTGCTCATCACCGACTCTCCGGACGGCGCCCGGGGTTCCCGGGTGCTCGGCCTGGCGGGGGTCATGGGCGGCGCCTCCTCCGAGGTGTCGGCGACGACCACCGACGTGCTGGTCGAGGCCGCGCACTTCGACCAGGTCTCCGTCGCCCGGACCGCCCGCCGCCACAAGCTGCCCTCCGAGGCGGCCAAGCGGTTCGAGCGCGGCGTGGACCCGCACCTGCCCGCCGTCGCGGCGCAGCGCGTCGTGGACCTGCTGGTCGAGCTGGCCGGCGGCACTGCCGACCCCGCCGTCGGCGACGTGGACACCACGACGCCGCCGCGGCCGATCCTGCTCGACGTCACCCTGCCCACCCGCACGGCGGGCGTGGACTACACCCGCGACCAGGTCGTCGCGATCCTCGACCAGATCGGCTGCGCCGTGGTCGACGGCAGCGGTGACCGGCTGGAGGTGACGCCGCCGACCTGGCGCCCGGACCTCACCGAGCCGGCGACCCTGGTCGAGGAGGTCGTGCGCATCGCCGGCTACGACCAGATCCCGTCGCTGCTCCCGGCCGCTCCCGGAGGCCGTGGCCTGACCGCCGAGCAGCGCCTGCGACGGTCCGTGGCGCGAGCGCTCGCGGACGCCGGTCTCGTCGAGGTGCTCACGTACCCGTTCATCGGGGAGCCCGACCTGGACGCCCTCGACCTGCCGGCCGACGACCCGCGCCGCGCGGCGCTGCGGCTCGTGAACCCGCTGGCGGAGGACAGGCCGCTGCTGCGCACCAACCTCCTGGTCACGCTGCTCGAGGCCGCCCGCCGCAACGTCTCGCGCGGCCTGGACGACGTGTCGGTCTTCGAGATCGGCCTGGTGTCCCGTCCGACGCCGGGCTCCCCGGCCGCGCCGCAGCTCCCGGTCGGTGTGCGCCCCAGCGCGGAGCAGCTCGACGCCCTCGCTGCCGCCACGCCGTCGCAGCCTCGTCGCGTGGCCGGGGTTCTCGCCGGGCACGCGGTGCCCACCGGTTGGTGGGGCAGGGGCCGGCCGGTCGACTGGGCCGACGCCGTGGAGGCCGCGCGGCTCGTCGCGCAGGTCGTCGGCGTCGACGTGGTCGTGTCCGCGGACCCGGACCACCAGCCGTGGCACCCCGGCAGGTGCGCGCGTATCGGCCTGCCGGACGGCATGCTCGTCGGCCACGCCGGCGAGCTCCACCCCAAGGTCGTCGAGCGGCTCGGGCTGCCGGCCCGCGCCTCGGCCTTCGAGCTCGACCTCTCGGCCCTGGCCGCGGCGGCGAGCGGTGCGCCCGTCGTGGCGTCCTCGGTGTCGGCGTTCCCCGCCGCCAAGGAGGACTTCGCATTCGTGGTGGACGCCGAGGTCCCCGCGCAGGACGTCCACGCGGCGATCGTGGCGGGTGCCGGGGAGCTCCTCGAGGACGTGCGGCTCTTCGACGTCTTCACCGGCGAGCAGGTCGGTGCCGGCAAGAAGTCGTTGGCGTACTCGCTGCGGCTGCGCGCCGCCGACCGCACGCTGAGCGCTGACGACGTCCGCTCCGTGCGCGACGGCGTCGTGGCCGCCACCGCCGAGCGGGTGGGGGCGGTCCTGCGTGGCTGAGGCCACCGCGTCCGACCCCGCACCGGCGTCGACCGCGCTGGTCACCGGCGCGACTCGCGGCATCGGCCGTGCGGTCGCGCTCGGTCTGGCTGACGCCGGCCTCGACGTCGCGCTCCTGGCGCGCGACGAGGCCCGGCTCGCCCGCGTCGCGGCTGAGGTGCGTGACCGGGGCCGGACGGCGCTCGCGCTGCCGGTCGACGTCACGGAACCGGGTGCGGTCGCCGACGCCGTGGACCGGGCCGAGGCACCGGTCGCCGACGGCGGGCTCGGCGGCATCGACCTGCTGGTGAACAACGCCGGTCGCATCGACACCGAGGTTCCGCTCTGGGAGGCGGATGCCGACGAGTGGTGGCAGGTCGTCGAGACCAACGTGCGCGGCCCGTTCCTCCTGGCGCGGCACGTGGTGCCGGCCATGCTGGCGCGTGGCGGCGGCCGCGTGGTCGACGTCAACAGTGGTGCCGGCACGCACGACATGGCGGTGGCGAGTGCCTACAACGTGAGCAAGACGGCACTGCTGCGCCTCGGCCATCACCTGCACGTCGCCGGCACCGGGAGCGGGCTCCGCGTCTTCGAGGTGGCACCGGGCACGGTGGCCACCGACATGACGGGCTCGATGGCGATGCACGCCGACCGCACAGAGTGGACACCGGTAGAGCGCACCGTCCAGATGGTGGCCGCGATAGCGAGCGGTGACCTGGACGCGTGCTCCGGCTGGTACGTCCGGGTCACGCACGACACGCCGTCCTCGTTGCGCAAGCTGGTGGAGACCGGCACGGGCCCCACGTCCCGTCACCTGCGGGTGCTGCCCGCGAACGGCTCCGACCGGCTCGGACCGGACCTCACGGGACGCTGACGGCGGCGCGGCGCTCGGTCACCACGCACGGTCACTGACGCGCGTCGCGCCAGGCGACCCACTGCCGGACCAGGTCGAGGTCGAACTCCGGCCCGCTGGTGCCGATGGTGAACAGGGTGGCACCCGCGTCGACCAGGTCGTCGGCGATCTCCTGCGGGGGCCGCTTGACGCCGATGGATCGTTCGACCTGAGCGTCCGTGTCCCGGCCGACGTCGTCGCCGTGGGCCGCGAGCACGCGCGACTTGTGGCGCAGGGTCTCGGCGTCGCCGAACGAGTGCCACACGTCGGCGTGCTCGGCGACCAGTCGCAGCATCTTCTTCTCACCGCCGCCGCCGATGAGCAGCGGGATCTCGCGCGTGGGCGCGGGGTTGCCGGCCGCGAGGCGTGCACGGATGCGGGGGAGTGCCGCGGTGAGGTCGGCGATGCGCGTCCCGTCCGTGCCGAACTCGTAGCCGAACTCCCGGTAGTCCTTCTCGGCCCACCCGGCCCCGATGCCGAGGACGAGCCGACCGCCGCTGATGTGGTCGACGGTGCGCGCCATGTCGGCCAAGAGGTCGGGGTTGCGGTAGCCGTTGCCCGTCACGAGGGCGCCGATCTCGACCCGTTCGGTCTGTTCGGCCCAGGCACCGAGCATCGTCCAGCACTCGAAGTGCTTGCCGTCCGGGTCGCCGGACAACGGGAAGAAGTGGTCCCAGTTGAACACGACGTCGACTCCGGCATCCTCAGCGCGAAGCACCGTGTCGCGGATCGTGGCGTAGTCGCCGTGCTGCTGACCGAGCTGATAGGCGATGCGGACGGGGCGTGAGGTCATGCGGGAAACCTAGTGCCGGCCGAGCGCGGACTCAATGGCCCGGCGTCTACCCGGCGGATGGCGGTGAGCGGTAGCGTCACGCTGTGCCTTCTGTGACGTTCGTCCTCGCCACCGTGGTCGCGTCGGTGGCGATGCTGCTGTTGCAACCTGTCGTCGGGCTCGACCCGGCCGTCCTCGCACTCGTGCAGCTCGGACCCGCGATCGGTGCCGTGGCGACGTTCCTGGTGCATCGTCGACGACTCGTCGCAGGCCGTCCCGATCCGGTGGACGCCCGCCGGTTCGCGGCTGCTCTGGGTGCTGCGCTGGCAGCCTCCGTCGTCTTTGCGGGGGTGCTCACCGTCCTCGGGCTCGCTGCGGGCCAGGAGCTGGCCGGCGCTCATGGTGTCGGCGCGGTGCCGTTCGTCGTCGTGCTCGGCGCGCAGCTCCTCGGCGCCACGGCGGAGGAGATCGGTTGGCGCGGTGTCCTGCAGCCGCAGCTGGAGACGCGGTGGTCCGTCGTGGCTGCGGCGGTCGTGACGGGTGTCGTCTGGGGCCTGTGGCACATCCAGTACGTCGCCGCCGGGATCCTGATCGGTGCGGTGTTCGTCTTCTCCACCGTCGTGCTGTCGGTGCTCATGGCTGTCGTCGGGCGCGGGACGGTCCTGCAGCGGGTGGTGGTGGCCTCGCTCGTGCACTGGTTGGTGAACATCAGCCTGCTCGTCGCGCTGGGCGACGTCGTGACGTTGGCGGCCGTCCTCCGGTGGGGCGTGGCGGCAGTCGTCGCGGCCGCTGTTGCCGTGGTGCTCGTGCGGGGCGTGACCCGTCAGGCCCGTGCGGCGGTGTGACGGGGGACGCGGGTCGCGACGGCGAAGACCCGCCGGAACTCCAGCGGCGTGCCGTATGCCCGCTCGGGGTAGGCGTCCCGCAGCGCGGCACCGTACTCGTCCGCGAAGGCCGCCTGCAGTGCGGTGCCGTGGGTGTGGTCGTGCGCCGCCAGCGCCTGCAGCGTGGGCTGCGCCCCGGTCGCCGAGATCCAGCGGAGCACGGGGTCCGGGCCAGCCAGCACGTGCGTGTACGTGGTCTCCCACGCGTCGACGGTCCAGCCGGGCGCGGCGAGCAGGTCGAGGTACTCGGCCGGGTCCGCCGTCGCACGCCGGGGCACCGGTCCGACGACGGCGGCGTACGGCTCGCGGGCCGCCACCTCGCGGAGCAGGGCGTGGCTGGGCGCGTCGTGGTTGCCGGGGACCTGGAGGGCGAAGGTCTGGGTGGCGGTCGCGGCCAGGGGCCTCAGGAGGTCGCGGTGGCCGGGGACCCACTGCAGCGCGGCGTTGCTGACGACGAGGTCTGCGCGGGCCGTCGACGTGCGGTCGGCGGCGTGGTCCCGCAGGTCGGCGAGCTTGTACCGCGCCCGCGGGTCGTGGTTGTCCGCGGTCGCCCGCTCGATCATCGCGGGCGAGTCGTCGACGCCGAGGACGTCGGCGTCGGGCCAGCGTGCGCGCAGCAGCGCGGTGAGGTGTCCGGGACCGCACCCGAGGTCGACCACGGTGGCGGGCTCTCCGGGGATGCGCGCGAGGAGCTCGGCGAACGGGCGGGACCGCTTGTCGGTGTATCGCAGGTAGGCGGCGGGGGACCAGTCGGCCACGAAATCTCCCTTGACGTCAAGTATCTTGACATCAAGATATATCCCTACGGCAGCAGGAGCACCTTGCCGGTCGTCGCGCGGCCCTCGAGGGCCGCGTGTGCTGCAGCGGCGTCGGTCAAGGCGTAGGTCGCCCCGACGCGGACCTCGAGGTCTCCACGAGCGGCGGCGCCGAGCACCTCGCCGGCCCGCCACTCGAGCTCGGCACGGGTCGCGGTGTAGTGCGCGAGCGTGGGGCGGGTGACGTACAGCGACCCGCCCGAGTTGAGCCGCTGCAGGTCGAACGGCGGCACCTGTCCGGACGCCCCGCCGAACAGCACCAGCGTGCCCCGTCGACGCAACGACGCCAGCGAGGCGTCGAAGGTGGCCGCACCCACGCCGTCGTACGCCACGTGCACGCCCGCGCCGTCGGTCAGCTCGTGGACGACGGCGGGCAGCTCGGCGGCGAGGTCGTCCATCGCCGCGTAGTCGATGGTGTGGGCCGCCCCTGCCGCGGACGAGAGCGCGGCCTTCTCCGGTGTCGAGACGGTGGTCAGCACCCGTCCGCCGCGCGCCGCGGCGAGCTGCGTCGCCAGGAGCCCGACGCCGCCGGCACCCGCGGTGAGGAGCACGTCGTGCCCCAGGCCCACCTCGAAGGTCGAGGCGACCAGGTAGTGCGCCGTCATGCCCTGCAGGGGCAGCGCGGCGGCGGTCGTCAGGTCGAGACCGGTCGGCACGCGGACCGCGACGTCGGCGCCGACCACGGCGAGCTCTGCGTACGACCCGGGCGCCTGGTGCCAGGCGACGCGGTCGCCGACGGCGAACCGGTCCGCCCCCGGCCCGCACGCCTCGACCGTGCCGGAACCTTCCACACCGACCACGTGCGGGTAGTCCATCGGGTAGACGCCCGCACGGCGGTAGGTGTCGATGAAGTTCACGCCGGCGGCGGCCACCCGCACCAGCAGCTCACCCGGGCCGGGCTCCGGGTCGGGACGCTCGGTGTACTCCAGGACCTCGGGACCGCCCGCCGACCGGGCCACGACTGCACGCATGCTCCGAGCCTACGGCCCGCCCGTAGCCTGTGGTCGTGACCCTGGAGATCCGTGCCGCGACCGACGCCGACTGGCCGATCCTGTGGCCCCTCGTCGAGGCGGTCGTCCGTGCCGGCGAGACCTACGCCTACCCGCTCGACCTGACGTCCGAGCAGGCATGCGAGCTGTGGATGGAGCGTCCGCCGGGCCGCACCGTCGTCGCCGTGGACGACGACGAGATCCTGGGGACGGCGAAGATGGGGCCGAACCGCCCGGGCCACGGCGACCACGTCGGCACCGCGTCGTTCATGGTCGCGGACGCTGCGCGAGGGCGTGGTGTCGGCCGCGCGCTGGCCGAGCACGTGATCGACTGGCACCGGCAGGAGGGCTTCCTCGGTATCCAGTTCAACGCCGTGGTCGAGTCCAACACGGCGGCGGTGCGCCTGTGGCGGTCGCTGGGCTTCGAGGTGGTCGGCACGGTGCCCGGCGCGTTCCGCAGCCCCGCGCACGGTCGCGTCGGCCTGCACGTGATGTATCGCAGCCTCGGCCGACCTTCCACCTGACCATCACGTGGAATATCTTCACCGGCATGCGCATAGGTATGTATAGTGTCGCGCATGGTCAGCACACCGGACGCCAGGTACCGCGTCGCCGTCGCCGGAGCATCCGGCTACGCCGGCGGAGAGTTCCTGCGCCTCGCCGCGGCGCACCCGCACCTCGAGATCGGCACCGTCACCGCGCACTCCAACGCGGGCAGCCAACTGGGCGAGGTGCAGCCGCACCTGCGGTCGCTGGCCGACAAGGTGCTCGAGCCCACCACGGCCGAGGCCCTCACCGGCCACGACGTCGTCGTGCTCGGGCTGCCGCACGGCGCGTCCGGCGAGATCGCCGCCCAGCTGCCCGACGACGTCCTCGTCCTCGACCTCGGCGCCGACCACCGGCTGGCCTCTGCGGCGGACTGGGAGTCGTTCTACGGCTCCGCGCACGCCGGGACGTGGCCGTACGGGCTGCCCGAGCTGAGCCACGCGGACGGCACGCACCAGCGTGACCACCTGGCGGGCGTGCACCGCATCGCGGTGCCCGGGTGCAACGTCACCGCCGTGACCCTCGGTCTGCAGCCGGGCGTCGCCGCCGGCCTCGTCAGCCCGACCGACGTCGTCGCCGTCCTCGCCAACGGGTTCTCCGGCGCGGGCAAGGCGCTCAAGCCGCACCTGCTCGCGGCCGAAGGCCTGGGCGCCGCCGTGCCCTACGCCGTCGGCGGCACGCACCGGCACATCCCGGAGATCGCCCAGAACCTGCGTACCGCGGGAGCGCCGGACGTCTCGATCAGCTTCACCCCGACGCTCGTGCCGATGTCGCGCGGGATCCTCGCCACGGTCACGGCGCGCCTTGCGCCCGGGCGCGGTGGCGCCACGTCCGCCGAGGTCCGCGCCGTGTGGGAGGAGGCCTGCGCCGACGAGCCGTTCGTCGAGCTGCTGCCGGAGGGGCAGTGGCCGTCGACGGCGGCGACCCTCGGCGCCAACGCGGCGTTGGTCCAGGTGGCTCTCGACGAAGGCGCCGGCCGTGTCGTGACGGTGACCGCCCTCGACAACCTGGTCAAGGGCACCGCCGGCCAGGCGGTCCAGGCCATGAACCTCGCCCTCGGCCTGCCGGAGACGGCCGGCCTGCGCACCGAAGGAGTCGCACCATGAGCGTCACCGCCCCGGCAGGATTCCGGGCCGCCGGCGTCGCCGCCGGCCTCAAGGACTCGGGCGGGCGTGACGTCGCGCTGGTCGTCAACGACGGTCCGCTGCGCACCGCGGCCGCCGTGCTGACGTCCAACCGCGTGCAGGCCGCCCCGGTGGTCTGGACGCGACAGGCAGTCTCGGACGGCGCCGCGCGCGCCGTCGTGCTGAACTCCGGCGGTGCCAACGCCTGCACCGGTCCCGAGGGGTTCGCCGACACGCACCGCACGGCCGAGCACGTGGCCGGGGTCCTGTCTACCGTTGCCGCCACGCCCGAGGAGGAGGTCGGGGCCGGCGACGTGCTCGTGTGCAGCACGGGTCTCATCGGCCTCCGGCTCGACCTCGACGCGCTGCTGAGCGGCGTGGACGCCGCCGCGGGATCGCTGACGGCCGACGGCGGCCCGGACGCAGCGCACGCGATCATGACGACCGACACGGTCGCCAAGACCGCGGTCGCCGAGCGGGACGGGTGGAGCGTCGGCGGCATGGCGAAGGGTGCGGGCATGCTCGCCCCCGGGCTCGCGACCATGCTCTCGGTGATCACGACCGATGCCGTCGTCGACCCGGCCACGGCCGATGCCGCGCTCCGCGCCGCCACCCGAACGACCTTCGACCGCGTCGACTCGGACGGCTGCATGTCCACCAACGACACCGTGATCCTGCTCGCGAGCGGTGCGTCCGGTGTCAAGACCGGCCTCGACGAGCTGACGGCCGCGGTCACCGAGGTCACCGCCTCGCTCGCGCGCCAGCTCGTCGCGGACGCCGAGGGCGCCAGTCACGACATCGCGGTCACCCTGCGGAACGCCACCACCGAGGACGCCGCGCTCGCGTGCGCCCGGGCGGTGACCCGGTCCAATCTCTTCAAGTCCGCCGTGTTCGGCAACGACCCGAACTGGGGCCGCGTGCTCGCGGCCGTCGGCACGGTGCCGCCCGAGGTCGCCCCATTCGACCCGCTGACGCTCGACGTCTCCATCAACGGCGTGCAGGTCTGCCGGGCGGGCGGCGTCGGTGCGCCACGGGAGCTCGTCGACCTGGCCTCCGACCGCGAGGTGCACGTGGAGGTCGACCTGCACGCCGGCGACGCGTCCGTGACCGTCTGGACCAACGACCTCACCCACGACTACGTCCACGAGAACAGCGCGTACTCCTCATGAGCGACCACGACACGGCGAGCGCCGCCGGACCCGCCTTCGACACCCGCACCGGCCTGCGCCCCGATCAGAAGGCCGAAGTCCTCATCGAGGCCCTCCCGTGGCTGCAGGAGTTCGCCGGCGCGCTCGTCGTGGTCAAGTACGGCGGCAACGCCATGATCGACGACGACCTCAAGGCGGCCTTCGCGCAAGACATGGTGTTCCTGCGCCAGGTCGGCCTGCGCCCCGTCGTGGTGCACGGCGGCGGTCCGCAGATCTCCCGGATGCTCGACCGCGTCGGCATCGCCTCCGAGTTCCGGGGCGGTCTGCGCGTGACCACGCCCGAGGCGATGGAGGTGGTGCGGATGGTCCTCACGGGCCAGGTCTCGCGCGAGCTCGTCGGGCTGATCAACGCCCACGCGCCCCGCGCCGTCGGGCTGTCGGGGGAGGACGGCGGGCTGTTCGGGGCCGTGCGCCGCCACGCCACGGTCGACGGCGAGCCCGTGGACGTGGGCCTCGTCGGCGACGTCGTCCAGGTCAACCCCTCGGCGGTGCAGGACCTGCTCGACGCCGGCCGCATCCCCGTGGTCTCCACCGTCGCTCCCGACATCGACGACCCCACCCAGGTGCTGAACGTCAACGCGGACACCGCCGCGGCGGCGCTCGCGGTGGCGCTCGGTGCGAAGAAGCTCATCGTGCTCACCGACGTCGAGGGTCTGTACACGAGCTGGCCCGACCGGGACTCCCTGGTGGAGCAGATCCCGGCCGGGGAGCTGGCGGCGCTCCTGCCGAGCCTGACGGCCGGCATGGTCCCCAAGATGGAGGCGTGCCTGCGGGCCGTCCAGGGCGGCGTGCCGCGCGCCTCGGTCATCGACGGCCGCCAGCCCCACTCCGTGCTGCTGGAGGTCTTCACCTCCCGTGGCAACGGCACGATGGTCGTGCCCGACGTCCCGCTGCGAACCGACCAGGAGCTCACCCCATGAGCGAGATCACCAGCACCGGCCGTGACCTGAGCGCCGCCGGGTGGACCGAGGCGTACACCCGATCGGTGATGGACACCTTCGGCCCGCCGCAGCGCATCCTCGTGCGCGGCGAGGGAGCCTACGTGTGGGACGTCGAGGGCACGCGCTACCTCGACCTTCTCGCCGGCATCGCGGTGAATGCTCTCGGCCACGCGCACCCCACCCTCACGGCGGCGGTGAGCGCGCAGCTCGGCACGCTCGGGCACGTGTCGAACTTCTTCGCCACGCCCACGCAGATCACGCTGGCCGAACGCCTGCTGCAGATCGCCGAGGCGCCCGAGGGGTCCAAGGTCTTCTTCACGAACTCCGGCACGGAGGCCAACGAGGCGGCGTTCAAGATGACGCGCCGCACCGGGCGCACCCGGGTCCTGGCTCTCGAGGGCGGGTTCCACGGACGGACCATGGGCGCGCTCGCCCTGACGCACAAGCCCGGCTACCGCGAGCCCTTCGAGCCGCTGCCGGGCGACGTCGAGCACCTGCCCTTCGGCGACACGGGCGCGCTGGAGGCTGCGTTCTCCCCGGCGGCCGTCGCCGAGCGGGGTGAGGTCGCGGCCCTGGTGGTCGAGCCGGTGCAGGGTGAAGCGGGTGTCCGGGCACTGCCCGAGGGCTACCTGGCGCTGGGGCGCCGGCTCACCAGCGACGCCGGCGCGCTCCTCGTGCTCGACGAGGTGCAGACCGGCATGGGACGCACCGGCGCCTGGTTCGCCTTCCAGCACCCGGAGATCGGCGGGGGCGTCGTGCCCGACGTCGTCACGCTGGCCAAGGGCCTCGGTGCCGGGTTCCCCGTGGGCGCGGTCCTGGCGCTCGGGGAACAGGCGGCGACGCTGCTGGGCCGCGGGCAGCACGGGACGACGTTCGGCGGCAACCCGGTGGCCGCGGCCGCCGGCCTCGCCACGATCGGCGTCATCGAGCGCGACCGGCTGCTCGCCCGCGCCCACGAGGTCGGTAAGGTGCTGCGCCGGGCGATCACCGCGGGCGGCAACCCCCTGGTGACGGGCGTCCGCGGGCACGGCCTGCTCCTGGCGGTCGAGCTCGCGCGTCCCGTGGCACCGCAGGTCGCCGCCGCGGCACTCGACGCCGGACTGATCGTCAACGCCGTCGCGCCGGACGCCGTGCGGCTCGCCCCACCACTGGTCCTGACGGCCGATCAGGCCCTGGACGCCGCGCGCTTCTTCGCCGGTGTGACCGTCCCCGAGAACCCGGAGGAGGAATGATGCCCCGTCACTTCCTGCGTGACGACGACCTCACGCCGGCCGAGCAGCGCGAGGTGCTCGAGCTCGCGATGGCGTTCCGTGAGGACCGCACCGTGCGCACCCCGCTGGCCGGACCCCAGGGGGTGGCCCTCGTCTTCGACAAGCCGACCCTGCGCACCCAGGTCTCCTTCTCGACAGGGATCGCCGAGATGGGTGGCTTCCCGGTCACGGTCGACGGGCGGCTCGCCCAGATCGGGGTACGGGAGTCCGTCGCGGACGTCACCCGCGTGCTGGACCGGCAGGTCTCCGCGATCGTGTGGCGGACGTTCGGTCAGGCTCGGATCGAGGAGATGGCCGCCGTCTCCCGGGTGCCCGTGGTGAACGCGCTGACGGACGACTTCCACCCCTGCCAGCTCCTGGCCGACCTGGTCACGATCGCGCAGCACCGCGGCGGGATCGCGGCCCTGCCGGGCCAGCGGCTCGTCTACGTCGGGGACGCGGCGAACAACATGGCGGTCTCGTACCTGCTCGCCGGCGCGACCGCCGGACTGCACGTCGTCGTCTGCGGCCCCGACGGCTACCTCCCGACCGGCGACGTCGTGGCCCGCGCCGACGGGATCGCCGCGACCACGGGCGGCTCGGTCGCCGTGACCACGGACGCCGCGGCCGCCGTCGTCGGCGCCGACGTCGTGGTGACCGACACCTGGGTGTCGATGGGCGACGAGGACGAGGCCACCCAGCGGGTCGCCGACCTCCTGCCGTACCAGGTCACGCCCGACCTCATGGCGGGAGCGAAGGACGACGCCCTCTTCCTGCACTGCCTTCCGGCCTACCGCGGCAAGGAGGTCGCCGGCGAGGTCATCGACGGCCCCCGGTCCGTCGTCTGGGACGAGGCGGAGAACCGTCTGCACGCCCAGAAGGCCGTCCTGACGTTCCTCCTGGAGCAGCGATGAGCGCGACGCCCGCCCACGGCCCGCTCACCACCAAGGCGGCGCGGCACGCGCGCATCGTCGAGATCGTGCGGCGCACCGCGATCCACTCGCAGGCGGAGCTCGCCCGCGAGCTCGCCGACGAAGGGCTGTCCGTCACCCAGGGCACGCTCTCGCGCGACCTCATCGAGCTGCGTGCCGAGAAGGTCCGCAGCGCGGACGGCTCGCTCGTCTACGCCGTGCCCGGCGAGGGAGGCGACCGCAGCGTGCAGGCCCCCGGCGTCGGCGGCCACGACTCCGGCTACCTCGCGGCCCGCCTGGCCCGGCTCTGCGCCGACCTCCTGGTCTCGGCCGAGGCGTCCGGCAACCAGGTCGTGCTGCGCACACCGCCCGGGGCCGCGAACTACCTGGCCTCCGCCATCGACCACTCCGTCTTCCCCGGGGTCCTCGGCTGCATCGCCGGGGACGACACGATCCTGGTGATCGCCCGGGACCCGGCCGGCGGCGACGAGCTCGCCGCACGGTTCCTCGAGCTCACGGCGTCACCGGACGCCTGAGCCTGTCAGACTCGACCCCTCAACCGCACAGCAAGGATGAAGTTTCATGACTGAACGCGTGGTGCTCGCCTACTCCGGCGGCCTGGACACCTCCGTCGCGATCGGCTGGATCGCCGAGGCGACCGGTGCCGAGGTCGTCGCCGTCGCCGTCGACGTCGGCCAGGGCGGTGAGGACATGGAGATGATCCGCCAGCGCGCCCTCGACTGCGGTGCCGTCGAGGCGTACGTGGCGGACGCGCGCGACGAGTTCGCCGACGAGTACTGCATGCCGGCGCTCAAGGCGAACGGCCTGTACCTCGACCGCTACCCGCTCGTCTCCGCGATCTCGCGTCCGGTCATCGTCAAGCACATGGTGCGGGCCGCCCGCCAGTTCGGTGCGCAGACCGTGGCGCACGGGTGCACCGGCAAGGGCAACGACCAGGTCCGCTTCGAGGTGGCCACCACCTCGCTCGCGCCGGACCTCAAGACGATCGCCCCGGTGCGCGACCTGGCGTTGACGCGGGAGAAGGCGATCGACTACGCGGAGAAGCACGACCTGCCGATCGCGACGACGAAGAAGAACCCCTTCTCGATCGACCAGAACGTGTGGGGCCGGGCCGTGGAGACCGGCTTCCTCGAGGACATCTGGAACGAGCCCACCAAGGACGTCTACTCCTACACCGACGACCCCACGTTCCCGCCGGTCGCCGACGAGGTCGTCGTGACCTTCACCGAGGGTGTGCCCGTCGCGCTGGACGGGGTCGCGGTCTCCCCGCTCCAGGCGATCATGGAGATGAACCGCCGGGCCGGTGCCCAGGGCGTGGGCCGGATCGACATCGTCGAGGACCGCCTCGTGGGCATCAAGTCTCGCGAGGTCTACGAGGCGCCGGGCGCCATGGCTCTCATCGCGGCGCACCAGGAGCTCGAGAACGTGACCCTGGAGCGCGAGCAGTCCCGCTTCAAGAAGGGCGTCGAGCAGCGCTGGTCCGAGCTGGTCTACGACGGCATGTGGTTCAGCCCGCTGAAGAAGAACCTCGACGTGTTCGTCGACGAGACGCAGAAGTACGTCTCGGGCGACATCCGCCTCGTGCTGCACGGCGGCCGCGCCACCGTGACGGGGCGCAAGTCCGAGGCCGCGCTCTACGACTTCAACCTCGCGACGTACGACGAGGGCGACTCGTTCGACCAGTCGCACGCCAAGGGCTTCATCGAGATCTACGGTCTCGCCGCCAAGCAGGCCGCGGCTCGCGACGAGCGCTTCGGCAACGGCGTCGACTTCGGCACCGGAGACCTCTGACCATGGCCGACATCGAGAAGCGGTCCGACGGCGGCGCGGGGCCGAACGACGCGGTCGCTGCGCCGGCGTCGGTGAGCCTGTGGGGCGGCCGGTTCGCCGGCGGCCCCTCGCCGGAGCTCCAGGCGCTGTCGCAGTCGACGCACTTCGACTGGCGGCTCGCGGTGCACGACGTCGCCGGGTCGCGGGCGCACGCCCGGGTCCTGCACCGAGCCGGCCTGCTCGACGACGACGAGCTCACCGGCATGCTGGAGGCCCTCGACCGGCTCGAGGCCGACGTCGAGTCCGGCACGTTCCTTCCCCGGCTCGGTGACGAGGACGTGCACACCGCCCTCGAGCGGGGCCTCATGGAGCGCGCCGGGGACGAGCTCGGTGGCAAGCTCCGTGCCGGCCGGTCGCGCAACGACCAGATCGCCACGCAGGTGCGGATGTACCTGCGCCAGAACGCCCGCCTGATCGCCCAGCAGGTCGTCACGGTCGTCGACGAGCTCATCACCCAGGCGGAGGCGGCCGGCGACGCGGTCATGCCCGGCCGCACGCACCTGCAGCACGCTCAGCCCGTGCTGCTCGCGCACCACCTGCTGGCGCACGCGTGGCCGCTGCTGCGCGACGTGGACCGGCTCATCGACTGGGACGTGCGCGCGGCCCGCTCGCCGTACGGGTCGGGGGCGCTCGCGGGGTCGTCGCTGGGTCTGGACCCGGCCGCGGTGGCCGCCGAGCTGGGCTTCGACGGTCCGGTCGAGAACTCGATCGACGGCACCGCCGCCCGGGACGTGGTCGCGGAGTTCGCGTTCGTCGCGGCGATGATCGGGGTGGACCTGTCGCGGTTCTCCGAGGAGATCATCGCGTGGAACACCAAGGAGTTCGGGTTCGTCCGCCTCGACGACTCCTGGTCGACCGGGTCGAGCATCATGCCGCAGAAGAAGAACCCGGACATCGCGGAGCTCGCGCGCGGCAAGTCCGGCCGGCTGATCGGCGACCTGACCGGGCTCCTGGCGACGCTGAAGGGCCTGCCGCTCGCGTACAACCGCGACCTGCAGGAGGACAAGGAGCCCGTCTTCGACCAGGTGGACACGCTCACCGTCCTGCTGCCGGCCTTCGCCGGCATGGTCCGGACGCTGACGTTCGACACCGGCCGCATGGCGGAGCTCGCACCGCAGGGGTTCTCCCTGGCCACCGACGTCGCCGAGTGGCTGGTGCGCTCCGGCGTGCCGTTCCGGGTCGCGCACGAGGTCGCGGGCGCTTGCGTACGGGTCTGCGAGGAGCGCGGCATCGAGCTGTGGGACCTCTCGGACGCCGACCTCGCGGCGGTGTCGAGCCATCTGACGCCGGCGGTGCGCGAAGTGCTGACGGTCGAGGGGTCCGTCGCGTCCCGGGACGCCGTGGGCGGCACCGCACCGGCGCGGGTCACGGAGCAGCTCGAGGCCGCGAAGGAGCGTGCCACCGAGTTCAGGTTCTGGGCCGAGGGCTGAGTGAGCGTCGGCGCGGAGGTGCTCGCCGCCGTCGTGCAGCAGGTGCACGACGGCGTCCCGCGTCTGCCCGGGCCGGGTGCGTCCGCCCCGTGGCGGACCACCCGGCTCGTCTGCGTCGACGGCCCTGCGGGGTCGGGCAAGACGACCCTCGCCACCCAGCTGGCCGTCGAGCTCGTCTGCCAGGTGGTGCACATGGACGACCTCTACGAGGGCTGGGAGGCCGGGCCCGACGGCGGCGCGGCACGACTGCGCTCGTGGGTGCTGGACCCGCTGGCGGCGGGCAGTGCGGGGGAGTACCGGCGGTTCGACTGGGAGGCCGGGACGTACGCCGAGGCGCACACCGTGCCACCGGCGCCCTTCCTCGTGGTCGAGGGGTGCGGGGCTGCCGCGCGGCAGGTCGACCCGTGGGCCGTGCTGCGGATCTGGGTCGAGGCCGGCGACGAGGAGCGGCTGCGGCGCGGCCTCGCGCGCGACGGTGCGGCGGCGCGGCCCCACTGGTTGAGGTGGATGGCCGACGAAGCAGCGCACTACGCTGCGGAGCAGACCCGCGCGCGGGCCGACGTCCACCTCGACGGCTTCGGCCGGCCGCGCACGACGGCGCCGGAGTCACGGGAGGCGATATGACGGGTACGACGGCGGGCACCTCGCGGACGGCGACCCTGCCGTGGCAGGTCCCCGGCCCGGCCTGGTACGACCGGGACGTGCACACCGTGGCGCGCGACCTGCTCGGCGCCTACGTCACGCGCCGGACGCCCGAGGGCGAGGTCACTCTGCGCCTGACGGAGGTCGAGGCGTACGCCGGGGCCGTCGACCCGGCGTCGCACGCCTACCGGGGCCGCACCGAGCGCAACCGGTCCATGTTCGGCGGGCCCGGCCGCCTCTACGTCTACCGTCACCTCGGCCTGCACCACTGCGTCAACGTGGTGTGCGGGCCTGTGGGCAGGGCCTCGGCCGTCCTCCTGCGTGCCGGCGAGGTCGTCGCGGGCACCGAGCTGGCGCGTGCGCGTCGCACGGCGGCGGGCCGGTGCGACTCCGACCGGCAGATCGCTCGTGGCCCCGCGCGGCTCACGGTCGCGCTCGCGCTCGACCGTGGGGACGACGGCGCGGGCGTGACCGACGCCGAGGGCGCCGTCGTCGTGCACCTGCCGGTGGACCCGTTGCCGCGCGCCGTCGCGACCGGACCACGCGTCGGTGTGGGCGGCGAAGGTGCGGACCCGTCCAGGTTCGGGTGGCGGTCGTGGCTCGTCGACGAGCCGACCGTGTCGGCGTACCGACCGGTGTCGCGCCGGGGGCGCTGAGACGCGCGCGGGGCCGGCCGGCGGATCGGGCACACTAGGTGGGCGGCTCGGCCGGGCCGCGACGAACCACCCCGAGGAGCACACGGTGACCGACGTTCTCGACGAGCTGCACTGGCGAGGCCTGGTGGCGCAGACCACCGACGAGGCTGCGCTGCGCGACGCGCTCTCGGAGGGGCCGATCGCGTACTACTGCGGCTTCGACCCGACGGCGCCGAGCCTGCACCACGGTCACCTCGTCCAGCTCATCCTGCTGAGGCACCTGCAGCGTGCCGGGCACAGGGCTGTCGCGCTGGTCGGTGGGGCGACGGGGATGATCGGGGACCCTCGTCAGTCCGGCGAGCGGGTGCTCAACACCAAGGAGACCGTCGCCGAGTGGACGGAACGTCTCAAGGCGCAGATCTCCCGCTTCCTCGACTTCGACGGCGACAACCCGGCGGTCCTGGTCAACAACCTCGACTGGATCGACGGGATGTCGGCCATCGACTTTCTGCGCGACGTGGGCAAGCACTACCGCCTGGGCACCATGCTGGCCAAGGACACGGTGGCGCGCCGGCTGAGCTCGGACGAGGGGATCAGCTTCACCGAGTTCAGCTACCAGATCCTGCAGGGCATCGACTTCCTGGAGCTCTACCGTCGCCACGGGGTCACCCTGCAGACCGGTGGCAACGACCAGTGGGGGAACCTGCTCTCCGGGGTCGAGCTCGTGCGACGCTCCGAGGGCGAGACGGTCCATGTCATGACGACGCCGTTGATCACCAAGGCCGACGGCACCAAGTTCGGCAAGACCGAGGGTGGCGCGGTCTGGCTGGCGCCGGACCTGATGAGTCCGTACGCCTTCTACCAGTACTGGCTCAACGCGTCCGACTCGGACGTCGTGCCGTGGCTGAAGATCTTCACGTTCCGGACGCGCGAGGAGATCGGGGACCTCGAGCGTGAGGTGGCGGACCGCCCCTTCGCTCGCGTCGCCCAGAAGACGCTCGCCGCGGACGTCACCACCCTGGTGCACGGCGCCGCGGCGACGGAGGCGGTGGTCGCCGCGAGCCAGGCGCTGTTCGGCCGGGGCGAGCTGACCTCGCTGGACGCCGAGACGCTGGGGGCCGCGACGGCGGAGCTGCCCCGCGCCGAGGTGCAGGTCGGGACGCCCGTGCTCGACGCGCTCGTGGACAGCGGCCTGGTGGCGTCGCGCGCCGCCGGTCGACGGGCGGTCGCGGACGGCGGCGCCTACGTCAACAACGTCAAGGTCGAGTCGGAGGACGCTCTCCTCCGGGCGGAGGACCTGCTGCACGGCCGGTACGCGGTGCTGCGGCGGGGCAAGAAGACCCTCGCTGTCGCGGACGCCGGCTGACCGTCCGGACCGGAAACATGCTCTGGCCTGCGGATTTGGTCCGGGGGCCGGAGCATGTGTAATGTTCTGGTCGTTCGCCCGAGAGGGAGGCACGGACACCGAGGAGACAGCCCACGGGCTGGGTACCGGTGGCCGGTCCCGCGGGTGGACCACCTCGAACCTTCAGATCGGGTACAGTAGTGTGCCCGATCGATCGAGGACCCACCCGATCCAGGTCGGCCGGCGCTCACGGAGCGAGGGTTGACCAAGAGGATCGGACCGGGTAAGGTTGAAGGGTTGCCCCGGACGGGTCGGAGCGGTTGTTTCGGTCTTGGATGGTGTGCGTCGGTTGTTTGAGAACTCAACAGTGTGCTTGATAGTCAATGCCAAATTTTGAACCTTTTTGGTTCCTTTGGACTGGATTGAACAGCTAGTCTGTTTGGTCTGGCCAGTATCGATAGGCGACTGGCGGCTCTTTCGGGGGTTGTTGGTTGTTTTCTCTCTTTTACGGAGAGTTTGATCCTGGCTCAGGACGAACGCTGGCGGCGTGCTTAACACATGCAAGTCGAACGGTGAAGCCCAGC